>NZ_JAFCTF010000001.1:0-329021 GCF_049895885.1 Acinetobacter sp. TSRC1-2 | reverse complement strand
AGGGCGCTTAGCTCAGTTGGTAGAGCGTCTGCCTTACAAGCAGAATGTCGGCGGTTCGATCCCGTCAGCGCCCACCATATATTATCCTTGCTCCAATCCTGTTTTTTTCATAGAATCTCAAGACTATAATAATTTAAAATAATCAAAAAACTATGAGAAATCCATATCAACGCAAAGCTGCGTCCAAAAATCAAAATATCACCTATAATGCTCAAGACATTTATAAACAATTCATTGAAACAATGGTTGCTCACGGTTCTATTAGCGGATTATATGATGACGGGTGGGCTTTATGTGCTACCCCTACAGGTCAGCGTGCTTTCGCTGTTTGGCAACATAAAAGCCTGGCAAAGTTATTGATTAAAGATAATTGGGAAAGATATCAAATTCAGGATATTTCACTCAAAGATTTTGTTGAAAAAGTTATTCCTTTTTTACGTCAAGAAAATACATGTATATCGATAGATTTAACGCCTGAAGGGCAAAATATCCTGGTTGCACCGGAAAAATTATTATTAGACATAAAAAAATATCTGTATCAGATTTATTTGCAAAAACCAGAATTATTCAAAGACGCCAGGCTGCCTTTGCCACGTAGCATTCGTTTAAATTAATCTGCCAAATCAATAATTCCTAAACTTGCTCAATAATTTAATATTCGTTGAGCAACCAGCCACTGATAAAAGCAAAGTATTCACGTAACCAGGAGTTGTAGCGAATATATAGAGGTGTCGGTGCGCTTATGGTAATGATCTGCTGGTAACCTTGATGTTTGGCTATGGTTTTGGCACGTAAAATATGAAAATCACTGGTTGCAATGACAATCGGCTGATCGAGTGTAATGTGATGTTTTAAAAGTAATGGTTGAACATTACGCAAATTTTGTTCAGTGCTGGTACTTTGATCTTCTAATAGAATGCAAGATTGCTCAATCTGATGATGTTTTTGTATGTATTCAGACATTACTTCTGCTTCAGTAATCTGCTCTTTAAAACCTAAACCTCCAGTCATCACTATGATGGTTTGAGGATAGTGCTTAGCATATGTTGCGGCGACATCTAAACGTTGTTTTAAAGTTGGCGAAGGTTGCCCATTTTCTATACCACTGCCCAGTACGATAATTGCCTTAGCTTGTTGTGCAGGATTGTTGTGCTGAATCGTATAATGTAGATAAGCGAAAAAAATCAGCAATGTGCTGAGCCACACAAAGAATGCTGCCCAAGCACAACGCCATATAGTCTGTCTTAATTTACTGGCTTGGATAAATTTTTGAATCCATTTAAAGCATATGGCATACAGAATGAACCCGATACCGATAATAACAGGAAGAATGATTCCCAAATGGATTTTATCGAGTGAAAGTAACCATAAACCATTGAGTGCCAATAAGCTGCCTATGATAAAACTAAAGCTACGTTTTAGAGGATCAGACATAAGATGGCTCTGGGTAAATGTTGCTGCTAGTTTAAACAATTTGTATGTTTTAAGTATAAAAACCGAGCGCTAAGACTCGGTTTTTTATTGGCTTTAATATTTAATACTCTAATAGTTAATAAACGTCACGACGATAACGACCATCTTGACGAAGCTGATCAACCGTTGTTTCCCCCAGAATGTCAATCAGTGCTTGATCAACATCACTCGCCATACCATTAATACTACCGCAAACATAAATTGCCGCACCATGATCCACCCAGGCTTTCAGTTCTTGGGCTTGTTCGCGTAGTACGTGATGCACATAGACTTTTTCCTCTTGATCGCGAGAGAAGGCTAAATCAAGGCGTTGTAGCATGCCTATTGTTTGCCAAGCTTCAATCGTACCTTGATAAAAAAAGTCATGTTCACGTTGACGTTCACCAAAGATGAGCCAGTTTTGGGTGTAATCCTGACGGTTACGTGTATGTAATAAGCTCATCAATCCGGCAAGACCTGTACCGTTACCAATACAAATGACTGGACGATTGTCATCAATCAGATGGAAAGATTCATTAGTGCGGATACGTAGCGCAATCTCACTATTTAATGCCGCATGTTGAGTCAGCCAGCCCGAACCTAAGCCCAATTGACCTTGAGTATCTGATTGCTGACGAACCACCAAGCGAAGCACCTGTTGGGATGGAATACTGGCAATAGAATATTCACGAGAGGGCAGCATATTCAGCTGTTCCAGCAAATGATCCATATTGGCAAAAGGTTCAACTTCAACCGTTAAATCTTTATCCCATAGTGCCTGTTCAATACTGAGCTGTAATGAATCGACTTGTGTATGCGCTTGAATTTGATATTTTTGCATAAAGGCTGCAATGCGTTCAGCACTATTACCCGGTTGAATCTCTGCAATATCACCGGCTTGCCAAATTACTTCGTGGGTCGGCTTTAATTCGATATTAAAAGTAGGTGCACCTAAGCTATTTGGATTGAGCAGATCACGTTTTGTGAGTGTCCAGGTATCAAATGTTTTTTCGATATTCATGGCTTGTAAGTCTAGTTTAGTCACTTTGGCTAAAGCACTGTTCCAAGCCTGAATCTGTTGATTGTTGGCATTATCCACTTTAATGGTCGCAAACAATTGCTGTGCGCCATTTTGCTTTAACCAGGCATCAATTTCATGCCCAAAACTACAGAAGGTATCTGGATATTCACTCGAACCTAAGGCTAAAACAGCATAGTGCAGATGACTTAAATCAACGTGTGACGAAAGTATTTTTTTGGCAAAACTTGACGCTAAATCAGGCGCTTCGCCGGTGCCATAAGTACTGGCTACGAATAAGACCTGTTCAGTACTTTTTAAATCATCAATGCTTAAATGTTGTACGGATTTTACGGTTGCCGGCTGACGAGCTTCTTGTAAGCTGGTCGCATTACGCCAAGCCAGTTGTTCAGAAATACCGGTTTGAGTGGCATAAGCAATCAGCCAAGGTTTTGCATTGGGATCAATACTGACAGCTGTTAAGCTATTTCGTGCAGCTTTCGTGAGTTTCTTTTGTTTACGACGTTTAAGATAAAGCATCCAGCCCGTGACAAAGAACAATGGCATAGACAGAGCGGCTAACATGGCCAAGAATTGGTACACCGGACCAAAGAAGCTACCCCGGTGAACCGGCAACATGCTGCTCATGATTTTTTCATTTAACTTTTTATCTTCATAAATTTCCATCTTTTTAATGGATGAAGTTTTATAGTCAAATGTGGCTTTATTGCGTGCGCGTTCGTGTTGTGGAATAGCATCCACAAAAGTCAGTTCAACTTCACCATTGGCTTTTTTTGGCAAGTTCAGGGTCAGACTAGAATAGTCCCGACCGACTTGTGCATTAAATCCAGTCCATGTCTGGGTGAGTGCAAGATTGATTTGCTCAGCGCTTAGACCACGTTTATCACCACCTTCACCACGAGAACCTTCTCGATCTTTGTTAGTTGATTGTGCCTGTTGAGCGCCATCACGTCCTTCACCGCTTGGGGTATTTCCGCCACGTTCACCGCGACCTTCACCACCCGCTGGAGCTTCACCTTTTGATTCTTTTTGTTGTTCGACACCCATCACGGTATATAGGCCGCTACGCCACCAGCCATAAGACCAGGTTAAGCCAGTACAGGCAATAATCAGGAAGAAAATCACCACCCACGTACCCACAACCGCATGTAAGTCCCAAAGAAAATTACGGCCTTTAAGTTTGGGTTTGATCATGAACCATTGTTTAAAAGAATGCTTTTTAGGCCAACGTAGATATAAACCACTGAATATAAAGAGCAGCAGCATCAGGGTACATGCACCGGTAATCTGCTTGCCGACTGGTCCAACGGTCAAGTTGCGATGTAACTGCTGAATAAACTGAAAGAACTCCCGCCCTTTGATTTCCGGTAAAACTTCAGCCGTGTAGGGGTTAATCATCATGTTATAACCCTTGCGTGCACCTTCTTTGACAATGTTCAGACTGGAAGAGGCAGTAGGGTCTTTGGCCACAGTGATGCTATTAATTTTCATCTCTGGATCAGTACTATGGAAATGCTGATACAGTTCTGCAGGGGTTAACTTGTCCCGATTTGCAGCTTGTACCGTATAACTATCTGGATTCAGCCATTTTTGAATCGGTTGTTCATAGGAATAAATGGCACCAGTAACCCCCATAATGGAGAGAATTAACCCAGCGGTAATCCCGAGGAACCAGTGGATCTGGAAAAAGATTTTTTTTAACATAGCTGAAAAAGATACGGGAGGTGAACAGTAATAGCGCGAATTATAACTGAACTTCTAGTTAATAATATGGATTTTGTAGGTAATATCTATTCTCATTCTCATTTAAAGTTGTTTTTATTAAAAAACCTCCAAGCATTTGGAGGTTCTTAGGTAAATCGTTTTGATTAAAACAGAGCTTAAACCTGTTTCGCTTCGCCCACTGTTTCTTTTAAATGCTTGCGAATGGTATTGAATGAAAAATTCTTCGAATCCATACGTTTTGGCAAAATATAAGCACCTTGCTGACCTTTAACCTTGAAATTAATCAACATAAAGTCAGGCGTGTTATACCATTCATAAATATCTTTCCAGCCAATTGCACCAACGCCTTCTTGCGCACCCATTTTTTGACGCATAATAAGGCCGTGTGGCTGTACACCTAAACGAATGCCCTTGATTTCCTGCACAGGGAATTCATTCATTTTACGTTTAACATACCATTCCAGACCGAATTTACGGATGAGGAAGTACGCCACGACGCAGACTAATGCAACCCAACAAAAAATAGTCGAATAGTTCTTTAACAGGATAATACCAACAATAGATAGAGCAGCCACAATAGCCATAATTATCCAAGTTTTAGTGCCGATTTTGTTGGTACTACGCCAAATAGCAAGTTGAGCTTGACGTTGTTCAGCCTCTGAAATTTCATAGTTCACAGGCTGGAGAGTATAAGCGTATAAATTTTTCGCGGTCATAATGAATTAACAAATTTAGAACTGTAAAAAGTTTAGCATTATTTATACCCATTCAGGGAGTATATTGTTCCAAATTCATTCGAATTATAAGGAGCCCAATTCGGTGGCTTCCTCATCACGGTCATGACTCAAACTTTGCTTTAAGCGACTGAGTTGATTCAGAATACTTAACATCAAAGACAATTGCTGTAAAACAATCAGCGATTTCTGATCATCTTCATTATTTTGGCTTAAGCGTTGACGAGTCGTGTTCAACATATTTTGTGCTGTCAGATCGGGAGCTTCATCTTTTAATAAAGAACCTTGGATATTCTCTAAAGCCAGGTCTAAAAGGTTTAACACCTCTTGATCTTGTATTTTTTCACGATGTGCACCGAGCGCGGCAATATAGCTCAGTAGGGTGTGATTCAAACATAAGAATTCAAAAGCCAGGCTTTTTTGTGTTGGATCGAAATCCGGCTCTGTGGCTAAGGTTGAAATCAGGGAAGCAACTTCAGCATCATTATTATGTGCAGCGCGACGTACCACACGATATTTCAGACCGTGATTACGCCCTTGCTTATATTGTTCGATCACTTCTGCCAAATAATTACATTGTGCAGTAAGTGAGCGATTGATGGTGCGCGACAGGCGACGAAATTTCCAGTCTGGAAAAATAAAACTGACCCCAAACCATGCCACCGCGCAGCCAATTAAGGTATTAATCATGCGGGGTAAAGCTGCTTCAAAGCCCATTCCATCCAGATTGAAATTAATCAGCGCAAGAATAGTAATAAATGCGGTGGCTTGCGCATATTGTTTACTGCGCAATTCAAAGAACAGCACACCACTCAACACTAATAATAATAGTTGTCCTTCAACCGACGGGATAAAGTACAAAACCGCATAACCCAGAATAATCCCCACTAAAGTCCCGACAATACGCAGACGTAAACGACGTTTGGTGGCATTGAAGTTAGGTTGGCTGACAAAAAGTGCAGTCAGTAAAATCCAGTAGCCATATTCAATCTGAGTCACTTGAACAAAAATATAACCAATCAGCAGAACAATCGAGACTCGTATTGCATGTCTAAACAGCACAGATTCTGGGGTTAAGTGCTGTTTGATGCGGATTACCACATCATCCCAACCTTTTAAGTCGTCATCTTTCAACTGGTTTTCAATATGTTTAGCTTTATCAAATTTGATATGACGTTCGGTTTCTACATTACGGAGTTGTGCATCAATCGACTTTAAATTTTGATACAGGGAAAATAGTGCATTGACCCAGACTTTTTCATATTGCTGTTCAGCGCGTAACTTTTCTAAGGAGAGTTTTAAATTGGTAAAGGCCTGCTTAAAGCGCTTGTTATGTTGATAGGTTTCACGGTGCAAAATGCTGTGACTTAGGTCTTTACAGGCTTTTGCTTGAAGGTATAAAACCCGTTGCAGACGAAATAAAATATCGCTATGTTCAAAAATTTTAACCAGTTTTTGATAGTCAATGTGCGCTGAATCGGCGCGTTCATGAATATCTTGGGCCACAAAATAATACTGCAAGCTGCGACGGGTGTCTTTTTGTCCACGGTCACCCTTTAAACGGGTCAGCAAGGCAGTTTTCATTTCATTGAAAATACCGACCAGTTTGCCATTTTCTAAAGATAGCTCAATCATACTTTGTTGATAACTGCTTGGTGTCATATCGACATCAAACAGATTCGATTTTGCAAACAGAAAATCCCCTAGGGATGAATAACACTGCGACAATTTATCTTGAACTTGGCGAACAGGGAATAATAAAAAGCTGACTGTTGAAATCAGTCCATACCATGCGGCGCCTGCAACCAATAGCAAGGCTTGGGTATACCAATTATCAAATAATCCAACACCTAGCATCGAGTAGACAGAAACTACTAAGCAACCATAGGAAATAGTGGCGTAGCGCCGTCCCAATGAGCCGAGAAGAATCAAGCCAATACAGGAAACAATCAAGCCTAAGGCAAATAAAATCGGATAAGGAAATAAGAAATAAATCGAGGTGGCGGTAATAAAAAAGCCGATGTAAGTATAAATCAGGTTCATGATACGAACCGAAAAACGGTCGTCAATATCACTTAAGCCTGCAGCCACCACACCCAAGGTTAAAGGAATAGTCGCCAGTTGTTGCCCCATAAAATAAGGCACAAAAGCAGTACCTGCGAATGCAATCACCATGCGCAGGTTATACATGAAAGTAGTGTTATACGTCGCTTGTTTAAGACGTGTGAGCCAAGATTTCAAATTATGTCCTTACCACAAAGTGATCTATGCATCAGTGAGGTGAATTATGTGATTTTTCACTCTCCATTCTGAGAAATAATACTATGTACAGTGTAAGCTTGTCTTCAAAGCCGCCATTTAAAAATTAAATATCAATATGTCTGAACAACAGTCTACTCAACAATATTCTACGACATGGATCATGCTCCTGGCATTACTGACCTCATTAGGTCCACTTTCTATCGATATGTACTTGCCGGCATTGCCACAAATGGCCAATGACTTTGGGATCAGTACCCAAATGATGGCCAATACTTTACCGGCATATTTTTTAGGTCTGGCATTGGGACAACTTATTTATGGTCCTTTGAGCGATCGAATTGGCCGTAAACCGCCCCTTTATTTTGGTTTGGTGCTTTATATCGTAGCAAGTATGTTATGTGTCTTTGCAACCGATGAATGGAGCTTAATTGCAGCGCGTATTTTACAGGCTGTTGGGGGCTGTGTCGGGGTAGTGATTGCACGGGCTGCTATTCGTGACCGTTTGGACATGCACGCTTCTGCGCAAGCCTTTGCCAGTATGATGATTGTAATGGGGATTGCACCGATTATTGCGCCAAGCTTGGGTGCAGTCGTATTGAAGTTTTTTGCGTGGCAGGCAGTCTTCGTCTTTTTAACGCTGATGGGCATGATCTGCTTGTTGTGCGTACACTTTTTCTTTAAAGAAAGCCTAGCACCTGAACGCCGTTTAAAATTGAATATTAGCCAGATATGCAATTTATATGCTGTGATTTTCATCGATCGTAGTTTTAGATTACCGATGCTGGCGGGCTGTTTTTCGGGTGGCGTATTATTTTGCTATATCAGTTCATCGGCTTCGGTATTGATGGATGATTATGGTTTGAATCAGCAACAATTCGCTTATGCCTTTGGTTTAAATGCCTTTGGTATTATGTTGTTATCGACGCTAAATAAAAAACTGGCGCATCAATTTTCCGTACTTGGTCGTTTGAAAATAGGCGCTATGCTTCAGTTGATAGGCGCATCTATTTTATCCATTGCCGGTCTGATCGGTCAGATCCCATTGTGGATGGTACTCTCAGGCATGTTTTTGGCGGTTGCGGGTATTGGCTTTACAGGACCGAATGCCATGGCTTTGGCAATGTCGGAACAAGGGTCGCGTGCAGGAACGGCCAGTGCCATTATGGGGAGCATGCAGTTTGCCTGTGGTTTACTCGGTGGTGTGATCCTGAATTTCCTGATTTGGAATTCACTCTTAAATATGGGTTTAGTGATGCTCATGTTTGTAGCTGTAACTTTGCTGGCGATCATGCAATTAAATCCGCCTGCATCCCATGAGCAAGCAAAAACTTAAGATTAAAAGCTAAAACAAAAAATTGTAATAAAAAAGAGACTTAAATAGAGAATTAAAGGTCTCTTTTATTTTTAGATTAATTGAATCGGCTTCTTCATCCAATTTATTCATCCAACTTATTTATCCAAGAATACGGTAAATTTTTCAACCGCAATACGTGGGGTAATAAAGGTATTTACGATATCGTCCGGATCCGAGTGCAACTGTACAGACCAGTTCTTCATCTTCAGGGGCATTCAATACGTCCAGTACGATCGGATGAAAATGATTCCAGGCTGCTTGAGGGCAGGTATCCAGACCACGCGCTTTGGCCGCGATCATGACATTTTGAATCATCATGGAAATATCCATTTTAGAACCAATACCCATGATCTTATTCACGGTAAAATATAGAGCAGCTGGCGCATCGAATAACTGAAAGTTGCGCAGTTGTTGGCGCCCCATTTTTTCTTTTTCCCCTTTTTAGATATTTACTAATCCGTATAAACCCCAGCCATTTTCACGGCGACGCTCAATAAAGGGTGAAATCCAGTTTTCAGGATAATAGGCAAAAGTCTCTTGGTATTGGCTTGCAAGTTCTGGTCGGGTAGCCAGTTCAATTTGTGCTTTACATACCCGTTCAACCATTTCATCACGTTTTTCCCCACTCACCACATAAACTTTCCAAGGTTGTATATTGGTTCCGGATGGTGCCTGACTCGCCACAGTTAAAATGTCTTTAATGATTTGCAGATCAACCGCTTTATTTAAAAAAGCCCGTACGGAATGACGTGAAGTAATCGCATCATCAACATGGCGAACTTGTTACAAATTCATAAAAGTTCCTTTTGAAATGAGTTTTTTAGAACTAATTCCTATATACATTAGTCTAATATCTGGATCTGTGACTGTATTTGAGTTTTCGATAAGTTAAAGAATATATTCATTATTTTAAATAAATATCTAAAAAACAAGATTATTTTTTAATCATTGTTCAAGAAAACTGATTTTAATAAAGTAGAGAACTTGATAGATTGTTTGCAACATATCGTTTACATATGTTGTACTTTTATAACACGTTAAGCTTTTTCACTGTACTAATAAGCAGAAAATGCAATGATTTTTAAAGCTTTTTAAAATTTTAAATCGTGATTCTTTTCATCGATTTGTCGAGTTTTTAAGGGTCAGTTATGCACGGATGCGAGATATTTAAATTGGAGATTAGAATGAGTCGCTTACTCAACGGTAAATTTATGGCTAAAAGTTTAGCATTAGCAGTTACAGCTGTAATGGTAAGCACAGCACATGCAGGTAAAGCTGAGCAACAACAAATTCAAGAATTACGTAAAGAAGTTGAAGCATTAAAATCTTTAATTCAACAGCAACATCAAGTTCAACAACAGCAGCAAACTCAAATTGAGCAAGTTAAAGCTCAACCTGTAGCAGCACCAGTAGCTAAACCTGAAGCACCAGCAACGGGCTTTAAGACCAAATCGGGCGCAAGTGTAAACCTATACGGCTATGTTCGTGGAGATGCGAACTATATTATTGAAGGTGCGGATGATGACTTCGGTAATGCTTCTAAAGTTGGCAATGGTACCGTTGGTTCCGTAAATGATAAGTTGCGCGCTACAGCTAAAACCACCCGTATCGGTTTAGATTTTAGTTCACCATTAGGTGATGCTAAAGTGGGAGGTAAGGTAGAAGTCGACTTTGCAAGTGCAACTGAAAACTTGCGTATTCGTCATGCTTATTTGACCTATAACGACTGGTTATTTGGTCAAACGACCTCTAACTTCCTGTCAAGTCATGCTCCTGAAATGATTGATTTTGCGACTAACATTGGTGGTGGTACAACACGTGTTCCACAAGTACGCTATGGTCTTAAACTCGCTCCTGCTACTCAATTATTTTTCTCTGCTGAAGAGGGCGATAGCTCTGCTACAGATATCAAATACCGTCTGCCAAACTTAACCGCAAAATTAACTCAAGGTTTTGCCGATGGTAAAGGCTCAGCATCAGCACGTGCTTTAGTTGAGAATTATAAATCGACTACAGCCGATGATGATGAGTTTGGTTATGGACTTGCAGTTGGTGCAAACTATCAAATCGCTGATCCTTTAAAAGTGTCTGCCGATGTTTCACATGTTGTAGGGAATAGTAATTACTTATATGGCAGTAATGGTGCGTATTCTGTAGTCAATGGTGATATTGAGCAGAATGAATTTACAGCAGTACAAGTCGGTGCGACTTACAAGATTTCTCCTCAATTACGCTCAACCTTGGCTTATGGGGCAATCTTTGCTGATGATGGAACTGATTACGCGGCTAACAATACTGCTGCGAATGAAAAGGTTCAACAAGCATGGATTAACTTTATCTATTCACCGGCTGCACCGATTGACTTAGGTATTGAATACGTCAACGGTAAACGTGATACCTTTGCTGGACAGTCATTTAAAGATAACCGTGTAGGCTTAATGGCGAAATACAATTTCTAATCTTAATGTCTAAAAATATATAAATAAAAAAGAGGCGATTTATTCGCCTCTTTTTTATTTGGCTTTCAAAAATATTAATAACTGTTTATTAAAAAATATTTATTTAAAAAATAAATATAAAAAAACTATAATTTACAGTGATAGATAAAATTGTAAAAAACTAAAGATTTTTTTCAAAAAAACTGCATAATGTCGCACTTTTATTCACATTCATATTTTTGAAGTCTTAATTTCATTTTATATGTGAATATTTCATTGATGAGAATCAATGATTTGTTGCTCGAGTATTGATGACATAGAAATTCTATAAGTTATATGGTGAAAAGGATTTTTTGCTTTTTATTTGGTTAGGATTGTCATCTTTAATAATGTTTTAATTGTTGCATGTTTTTTAATCTGGTCGAAATTTACCAGATTACTATTTGTTATGCGTTTTAGTTTAGGGTTATATAGCAGGATTTTTATAAAGAAAACTTCTGCTCAGTAACGGTTTTAAGTTTTCTCCTGATGCATGGTAAAAAGCTAAGTTAAAACTCATATAAATAGTGCAGATAGACGTGCAGTTTTGGTCGATTAGGAAAAATTTATGGATTACATCTTAAATCCAACATTTACTTTAATGCTTGCTGTGTTGGTGCTGTATATCGGTCGTATTTTAAACAAATACATTCCATTTTTGACCAAATACAACATTCCTGAACCTGTGGCCGGCGGTCTGGTGGGGGCAATTGTTTTTTATCTTCTTCACCATTTTGCTGGTTATACCATTTCAGTGAATAAACCAATGCAAGACACCTTTATGTTGATGTTCTTTGCTTCGATTGGTTTAAGTGCAAACTTTGCCAAATTAAGGGAAGGGGGCAAGCCGCTATTAATCTTCCTGATGGCAATTTCTGCCTTTGTTGTGGTGCAAAATGGCGTAGGCATGGCTGTTGCAAGTGCAGTTGGACTTGATCCATTGATGGGGGTCATTGCAGGTTCGATTGCTTTAATTGGTGGTTTGGGTACAGCAGGTGCCTGGGGACCAATTTTTGAAACCAAATACGCGGTTGAAGGTGCACTGCCAATGGGGATTGCCAGCGCAACCTTTGGTATGGTGATTGGTGGCTTAATGGGTGGCCCTTTAGCACGCTATCTGATTAGAAAACATCAATTGGCTGCACCGTTAAATTCTGCAGTGCGTAAGGAAAAAAATGCAGCGCCTTTAACGGAACATGAATATGCATTTGAAGCACCCTATAAAGTTCGTTTAATTACTGCCGACAACGCCATTGTCACTTTGGGAATGTTTGCTTTTGCTTTGGCATTTGCAGAAATTTTGAAAAATTTGACAGTGGGTACAGCATTTGAACTGCCAACTTTTGTCTGGGCCTTGGCTGGCGGTATTTTGCTGCGTAATGTGGTAGAAACCGGTTTTAAACGTGAAATTTTTGATCGTTCAATTGATGTATTTGGTAATACTGCCTTAGCCCTGTATTTGGCCATGGCCTTGGTATCACTAAAACTTTGGCAATTGACTGATTTGGCGATTCCAATGATTATCTTGTTGATTGCGCAGTCTATTGCCATGTGGGTGTTTGCCGTTTATGTGTCATTCCGTGTAATGGGTAAAAACTATGACTCCGCGGTGTTGGCATCCGGTTTATGTGGTTTTGGTATGGGTGCAACACCGAATGCGATTGCCAATATGCAAGCGATTACCAACATGTATGGGCCATCGCATAAAGCATTCTTGATTGTACCGCTAGTCGGAGCATTCTTTATTGACTTGGTAAACGTCGTTGTAATTCAAGGTATTTTACAATTTTTTGGTTAATTGATGAAATATCAAAAGCCCTAGGAATCTAGGGCTTTTTTATTACTGAAAATTATAGAAAGGTCAGAATGAGCTGGTAGGCTATGAAACTACCCATTAAGCTCAGCCAGACGGGTAGCTTGGTTTTAAGCAATCCTATGACCCCGCCAACAAATATAAGATCAGTGATCTGTACAATATAATGTTGTGCGATTTGTATAACCATGCAAAGTAGAAGTCCCACCACAGCCGCATTGATTCCTACAACCGCATGACGAATATAAGTTTGATTCATCAACCATGACCAGTAGGGTAAGGTTCCAAAAACAAGAAAAAATGAAGGAAGGAATATGGCTAGCGTAGCGATACAGGCATTCAGGATCGGATATGGAGTTAAAGGTGTGAGTGCACCCACATAACTGGCAAAGCTAAATAAAGGACCAGGCATCAGCTGGGCCAAGGCATAACCTAAATCAAATTTCTCGGCAGAAATTAAACCAGTTGCAACGAAATCCTGATGTAAAAAAGGCAAAATGATATGTCCGCCACCAAAAACCAGAGAAGCGCTACGATAGAAACTTTCTACAACTTGTATGAATACACTGCTTTGTTGCCAGTTCAGAACAAGAAAGATAAAAAAAGGCAATACAAAAAGAATTATCCAGAAATAAGCATTTGATCTTTTTGTAGAAGAGATAGTATCTGTTAAAGCAGAATTTTCCGTTTTATTCTCTTTTGGGGAAGTAATTTTTTGTGTGAAGAATATGCCCAACCATGCCGCGATAAAAATTACTATAATTTGATTCATCGGCAGCGAAATATTGTAAATAAAGAGGGTGGAACAGAGCATTAAAATGTATTGCCAGATTTGGGTACAAAAGCTTTGAAGCATTTGCCAGAAAGCCCATGTCACCACAGCCAAAACAATCAATTGAATACTATGAAAAAACGCTGAAGAAAGCAGGGGGAAAAATTGTTGGCCTAATATTGCTACCGTAGTCATTAATATTGCGGAAGGTAGAGTAAAACCTAACCATGCAAGTACCGCACCTCCATAGCCTTTTTTTACATAGCCAATCGCCAAACCCACTTGGCTGCTGGTTGGTCCAGGTAAAATTTGTGCCAAAGCAACCAGTTGTGCATATTGTTGGTCATCTAGCCATTTTAATTGCTTCACAAAGGTGTGATGAAAAAACACCAGATGCGCAGCAGGACCACCAAATGCAAGGCAACCTAATTTTAGAAAAGTCAGGAAAATAGTGCGATAATGAAGGGATGGCATAGACAAATTCATTAGGGTCGATCTTTTAAAGTCTAATATTTTTTGATGGCAGTTTAACGAAATACTACAATGTGAAAAACATATAGTTCTTAAACTGTACGACTTTTAAAAGATAAGCTGATTAATCTTTGGGTGGTTCATGATAAATATCAAATTTGGTTATATTGCTTTAGCTGTAGTAAGTGTAGCGGGATGCCAAAGTGTTCCGCACTCCAAGCTTACTGTAGGCTCTACAGGCTTATCTGAATCTCCCCGTGTAGATGCACAAGTACATGCCGACCGCATTAATTTTAAAAAATTAAAAAAACAGGAAAATCGTCCGATTGTTGCTTTGGTACTGGGTAGTGGCGGTGCACGGGGCTATGCGCATATTGGTGTAATTCAAGTATTGGAACAACAAGGTATTCATCCTGATTTTATTGTTGGTACCAGTGCAGGAAGTATTGTAGGTTCAATTTATGCCAGCGGTAAAACTGCGAATGAATTACGTGATATTGCGTTAAATATGAAAGCCCATGATGTGCGTGATGTAAAACTCGATATAAAAGGTTTTTTTGACGGCAAAAAAGTTGAAAACTACGTCAATCAACAAGTGAATAATACACCATTGGAATTACTTAAAACGCCAATGTATGTGGTGGCGACAGAATTAAAAGAAGGCAAAAAAGTGGTCTTTAATTATGGCAATACCGGGCAAGCAGTGCGCGCTTCGGTGTCTATTCCCAGTATGTTCGTTCCCACTAAAATTGGTGCAGATGAATATGTCGATGGTGGCTTGGTCAGTCCTGTCCCTGTCGATGTAGCACGTGATTTGGGAGCAGATATTATTATTGCGGTAGATATTTTGGCTCAACCCATGCATACCGAAACCAGCAATGTTTGGGGCTTGTTTAACCAAAATATTAATATCATGCAGAACCATTTAGCCAGAGAAGAACTTAAACATGCAGATATTGTGATTCAGCCAGATTTAAGAGAAAAAGCACATATTTTTGATGTCAAAGGCCGTGAAATGACCATGCAAGCGGGTGCTGAGGCAACTCAAAATCAATTAAATGCTATTTCAACTGTATTTAGTCAAAAGCGCTATTCACTAACGAATAAAATTCAACAATTGAGTGCGCATGATTGAAGCTATAAATTAACTAAAATGATGAGTGAACTAGGAACAAGGCATAATTTTTTTTATTTAATGAAATCTTGTTCCTGTTTTTAATAGGGGGATAATAAATATTTTAATTTCAGTTGATAAGTAAGCAAATTAAGCTAGATTTTATTGTAAAGACAAATCAATTAATTGATATTGCTGAATAAAACTGATTAAGTGCCTAAAAGTTTTATACTCTATTATTTTTATATTAATATGTTTTTGTTCAATGAATTAAGTTTACCACTGAGTGAAAATTCAATAAACTCCCTTTCATTGAAGTCAATATTAAAACATATTTCTGTAAGGACCATTAAATGAATAACAGCAGGATCAATATAGAAAAAATTAGCATCGGGCATAAAGTCAAAATGGCGACTATGGAACATCTTGTTTTTATAGTGACTGCAGAAAATGCGGATGGTACATTTAGTATTGAAACACAGCTCGATCAGCAGAATGTGCTCAGTTATGGCAATATTTCCAAAGAGATGTTACGTAAAATCGATTCTTAATTTTATTTAACTTAATTTTATTTAGTAGGCTGTATTCTATTATTCAGCAATTAAATATTTAAAAGAATATCTGCAAATGGATTTGCTTTGAGTCTTAATTAGACTAACCACATGATTATTTAAAAATGGAATGGTTTTAAATTAATGCGGGTGTATTTTTTGTAATCCTATTTTTGAGTATTTATTCTATAAAACCTGCGATAAATTAAAAAGATAGCAGATACAGCGTGTTAAACAGATTGATATATATTTTCTTGAATGATACTGAAATCACTATAAATAATAATGATGATTTTATTGCCGATTTGGACATTCTATTTCGTAGAAAAACGATATAATAATGACTTAATACTATTGTCTATCAAAGAGTCTAGAGAACGCGATGTCCCCATTAGATCAAATTGCTCCAGCATTAGATGACCAGTCTGAATTAACTATGTCGGTTTTAATGACTCCAGATATGGCAAACTTTTCAGGTAATGTTCACGGTGGAACAATTTTAAAATTGTTGGATCAGGTCGCATACGCATGTGCCAGCCGTTATTCGGGTAGCTATGTAGTCACTTTGTCAGTTGATAAAGTCAATTTTAAAGAACCGATTCATGTAGGGGAACTCGTTACTTTCCTTGCCAGCGTGAACCATGTAGGGCGTACCTCTATGGAGATCGGGATTCGTGTAGAAGCGCAAAACATTCAAAAGCGTACGGTCCGTCATACCAATAGCTGTTATTTCACCATGGTTGCTGTGGATGAAAATGGTAAGCCGCAACAAATTCCAGCGCTCAATTTAGACAACGACTGGAAACGCTGCCGTTTTGAGGCTGCGGAACAGCGCAAAGTGGCACGTCTTCAAGAAAGTCATCACCCATCGTGCAGTATTTATAAGAAAACTTCACAATGTTAATAAGCATTGAATGAAAAAAGACCGCTGCTCAGCGGTCTTTTTTTGATATGAAATACCTTGTTGTCTGTACAACAGGATTCAATCGGCATAATATAAAACGATACGTATCGTTTCGTTTTTTGGTGGTGCTATGACTGAAGTAGAGATGGAGAAAACTTCACGCCGTAAGCAATGTATTTTGACTGCGGTGACTGCAGCATTAGAAGAATATGACTACAGTCATTTAACTGTAGAAGATATTGCGGCACGGGCAGGGGTCGGGAAATCGACGATTTACCGCTGGTGGAAGCACAAGTCTGATTTGGTTTTCGATGCTTTTAAAGAACAAACGGCTTCTGTATTTGAATTAGATTTTGGACAAAGTCTGGAATTTAATCTCAATCAGCAACTTTTAAAGTTATCCCATGCATTGAATCATCCAGTTGGGCGAGCCTTATTGGTGGTGATGGCTGAGCATCGCGAAGCTGCGGGTGAGTTTTTTAAACAGTATTTATTACCGCGCCGTGAGCAAACCCGTAAGCTGATTCAAATCGCAATTGAGCGTCATGAAATTATTGCTGAATATCCTTTTGAGCTGATGCTGGATGCGCTGTATGGGCCTATCCATTATCAAATTATTTTCTTTAATCGTATGCCCGATGAAACGTATATTCACAATTTGGTGCATCTACTCATGCAACCTGTTCTTGTTCAAAAGTAGCTCTAGCTACACTTAAGCTGATTATTATGACTGCCACGAACACCGAACGCTTATGGAATCGCTCTTTCATATTGTGTCTGGTCAACAACCTGTTTTTATTTACTTATTACTATGCACTACTGACAATTTTACCCATCTATATCATGAAAAATTTAGGTGGAACGGTTAAAGAAGCAGGTTTGGCACTGACTTTATTTCTGATCTCTTCAATTGCAGTTCGCCCATTTTCTGGATTGATTGTCGAAAAATTAGGAAAAAAAATATCCTTTCGCGGTTCCGAGTTCTTATTTGTCCTTTTTGCTTTTAGTTATTTATTTGCCGATAGCATGTGGGCTTTACTGGTGATTCGTTTTATCCACGGCATTTGGTTTAGTATATTGACTACGGTGACCGTGCCGATTGCCAATGACTTTATTCCCGATCATCGTAAGGGGGAAGGCATGGGCTATTTCGTCATGTCGACTAACCTTGCCGTGGTATTTGGACCATTGACTGCCTTAACCGTGCTGCAATTTACTAACTTTATGATGCTGTTTGCCATTTTAAGCAGTGTGATTTGTCTGGGCTTTATTTTCTGTTTAATGGTTCCGGTACAAGAAAATAAACTCGACAAATTACACAACAAGGTAGAAGAAAAGCGTTTAGGTTTTCATGACATTATTGAAATGCGCGCAGTCCCGATTGGCTTTGTGGCTTTACTGACCGCATTTGCTTATTCAAGCATTATGAGCTTCATCACCGCTTATAGTGAATCTAAGGATTTACTGACCTATACCAGTTTATTTTTTATTGTATTCGCCATTTCCATGATTGTAGTACGACCGTGGGTCGGGAAAATTTATGATCGTAAAGGTGCTAGCGCTGTCATTTATCCTTCGTTTATTTTCTTTGCTTTAGGCTTGGTGGTGGTGAGTTTTATTTCAAACCAATGGATTCTTTGGCTATCTGCTATATTTATTGGGATTGGCTATGGCTCATTATTTCCATGTTTTCAAACTTTGGCTATTCAGTCTGTACCAAAGCAGCGAATGGGACATGCAATCTCGACCTTTTTCACATTATTTGATTTAGGCATGGCCATTGGTTCAGTGATTCTGGGTCTGATCATTGCCTATTATGGTTATCAAATGACTTATCTATTCTGTGCTGTCATTACTGTGGCAACTTTATGTGTTTATAAATACACCGTTTCAGCATCACTTAAACAACCCAAATAAAGAGGTACAGCCGTGGAATTACGTCATTTACGCTATTTTGTTGCAGTGGCAGAAGAGCTGAATTTTACCAAGGCTGCACAACGCATGTGTACGGTACAGCCCTCTTTAAGCCAGCAAATTAAAGACCTTGAACAAGAAGTCGGGGTGCAGTTGTTGATTCGATCAAATCGTAAAGTTGAACTGACAGAAGAGGGCAAAGCATTTTTAAAAGAGGCGCTGTTAAGTTTGGAACATGCTGAAAAGGCCATCCAGGATGCACGTCAAATTGCCAATTTAAACAAAGACCAGCTGAATATCGGTTTTGTGCCTGTGGCTGAAATGAAAATTTTCCCCTATATCATGCCAAATATTCGGGTGCATTTTCCTGAAATAAAAATTAACTTTCATAGTATGACCGATGCTGATCAATTCAAGGCCTTAAAGAAAGGTGATATTGATATCGCTTTTACCCGCTATATTGATGAAGCCAGTGAACTTGAGCATGTACAAATTTTTAGCGAGCCTTTGGCTTTAATTATTCCGAAAGATTCGCCTATAGCCGAGCAACGTCACGTCAGTATCAAGAGTTTTAATAACCAAGATTTTATTATTAGTGATGAAATTGCTTCACCGCAGTTATATAAAATTATTACCGATTTTTTTAAGCAATCGAAACTGAATGTGAATGTGGTGCAGCAATCGACCAATATTTTATTGAATGTGAATTTAGTTGGGATGGGGGTGGGTTGGAGTTTGGTGCCTGCCTATGTCATTCCATTGTTGGGCGACAAAATTGTTGTGAAAAATACCATTGAGCCTTTACCAATGATTGACTTGTATGTCAGTTACCGTAAAGGTCAGAAAAATGAAGTCATTGAACTGATTTTAAAAATCTTAAAAGAACAGTTTTATATGGGTTTCTTTTGAAAACTTAAATTAGCATATGAAGTGCAACAGCCTGCTCTTGCAATAATACCGGACTCGGACTTTAAAATCCGAGTCTTTTTCTTGGGCGGTGATTCAACCGCTAAGTGATCTCAGCAATATAGTTATCTTACTTCCCAGCTAAATTATTCTCTGCTGCTCTTCCTCTAAGAAATTAAAATATAAGTATGGTGCGATGCTTTAAAAAAAATCAAAAGCATTATGATTAAGTTCATACCTTATAAAATAATAATTAATAGATGATCTAAAATGATTTATATTTAAAATCTAAAATAACAAGATAGGTCCAATAAAAATGATGAAGCTGTATAACAATAACCAATCACGTGGCATGACCCTTTATCCTTTGCTGAAAGAACTTGGAATTGAAGATCAGATTGAACAGATCCAAGTTCCCTATGAAGACATGCATCAGGCTGAATATTTAAAGATTAATCCCATGGGAAAAGTACCGTGTCTGGTCGATGAAGGGATCGTGATTTCAGAAGTGGCGGCAATATTTACCTATCTGGCAGATAAATACAGTGAAAAAGGTTTGGCACCGGCATTAGATGATCCTAAGCGTGGTGCATATCTGAAATGGATGTTCTTTTGTCATGGTCCCTTGACCGAATATATGGACTTAAAGAGTCTTGACGTGTCTAAAGAACAAATTGAAAAAAGAAAAACAGGCCTGGCTTTTGGTCATGAGGAAACTTTATTCGCTTTCCTAAAACAGGGCCTGCAACAGGCTAATCCGTATTTACTTGGCGAGAAAGTTTCAGCAGCAGATTTATATCTTGCTTACTGGCTGGTTTTTGCAATTTCTTTCAAAATATTGCCTTATCTGGATGAGTTTAAAACATTTATTCAACTCATCGGAAGCCGGGATTCGATGAAAGATGTACTGTGGTTTCAAAAAATAAATGCTTAGTTGAACCATAGCTTAGCATTTAAAAAATTAGGAAGGATTTAAATAAGAAAAGACCACGCTTTCGCGTGGTCAGATTTTTAAATATCATTCAGTTGATTGATTATTTTACATGGAGCTTTTTGAACAACTGCTGGCTCGCGTGGTCTAAAGTCTGTGGAATTGCAAGCGCTGCCACAAAACGGTCAGGACGTAAAATCACAACTGATTCAGACGTTTTACCAAACCATGTGCGGATATCGGTACCAATATCACCAAGGGTAATCACGCCGTCAAATTTCTTACGGTTTTCATTACCAAACTGAATTTCAGGAATGATCTGAATAAATTTAACGCCTAATTTTTTCCAGACTTGCATGGTGGTATCACTGAGTCCCCATTGTGGATCCACACCCCAGGCAATAATCGCAAAGTCGTTACCAATCACTTCATCCAGTAAAACTTGCTCACCAGACTCAAGTTTTACATGCGGCTGGATAAACATTTTACCAATAGGAGATTCTTTTTTACCATCAGCAAGCAAGGCACCAGCGTTATATTTTGGCATTGGTTTGAAACGCATTTCAAGCAAATACTGTTTGATTGGCTTGATGTAATTCAATGCGTAGGCAATACCGTCACGCACAAAACCTTGCCATTTTTTAGGTGGTGCAAGCACATGACCTGCCATCACAGAAAGATCAATCATCGCTTTGGCATGATCTTTACGTTCGATTTGATAAGAATCCAATAAATCAGGAGACGCTTTGCCTTGTACAACCAGCGCAACTTTCCAAGCCAGGTTAAAGGCATCACGCATACCGCTGTTATAACCCTGACCTTGCCATACCGGCATAATATGTGCTGCATCACCGGCAAGTAAAATACGGTCGACACGGAATTTATCGGCAATACGTGCATTGTGTGTGTAAACACGTTGACGAATCACTTCGATATTTTCAGCATTCGGTAAAACTTTAGACAGCAATTTTGCAATATTTTCTGGCTGGCTAAGCTCTTCTTGAGTTTCACCTGGCATCACCATAAATTCGAAACGGCGAATACCATGCGGAAGCGCAGCAGACACGTATGGACGTACCGGGTCACAGCATAAGTAAATGTGTGGTGTTGCTAATGGATCATTTTCAATGTCGATCACGATCCATTGGTTCGGTGCAGTTTTACCATCAAAAGCAATATTTAAAGTACGACGTACAATCGAGTTACCACCATCACAGGCAATTAAATATTTTGCTTGAATTGTTTCTTCTTTGTGGTTTTTATCTTGAATCTTTAGCGTTACGCCATTTGCATCTTGTGTAAATTCATTGAGCTGACGTGAAAAAAGCACTTCAGTTTTATCGTATTGCTTCAAACCTTGCAGTAACACATTGTCTACTTGAGGTTGAATAAATGCATTACGGCGTGAGAAACCAAATTCACGGGTAAGCGGTTGAATGTCAGCGAAACAACGGCCCTTAGGAGTTAGGAAACGCATCGCATGGTTCGGGGTAGTATGCGGCAATACTTGATCGACTAAACCAAGTGATTGAATGGTACGTAGAGATTCATCATCAATACCAATGGCACGTGGGTAGTCAATCAAACTATCCAGCTGCTCGATAATAGTGACTTGAACGCCTTGTTTGCTTAAATAGTTCGCAATCGTTAAACCAACAGGACCTGCGCCCAAGATTGCCACTTCAGTGGTGTAATTTATTTTGTTGCTCATAGCGAATGTCCATTCAATCAATTCACATTTAAGTGTATTAACGGTGAATTTGAGGGTCTAAACAAGCTATGCCATAGTAGATATGTTGAATGAAAAGAAAACAGAGAGAATTTTATTAATATTTTAAATATTTGAAAAATAATAATTATATAGATATTTAGCTATATAATTTTTTAAATGAATGATCATTTTTTTCTATCATTTATAAGAATCTTTCCTAAAATAAAAAAGCTGAATTATTAACATAATTTAGCTTTAATTTCTAAATCATTAACTTGAGCGAACAAGGTGGGGGTAATAATTTAGAGATCTGGTTTGAAAGTTATTGAACAGGTTTAGCTGGTGCTTCTTCTGCAGCAACTTCTGGAGCCGGTTGGGCAGATGTAGGCTTGGTTACAGCGCTTTCGGGGCTTACAGTTTCCGGTTGTTCTTGAGTAGAAACAATCACTTTTTCTTCTTGCGGTTGTTTATCAGCACTGGCGGCAAACGTGGTTGCAGCAGCAATGGTAAAAGTAGAAGCAAGTAATAGTTGAGTTAATTTCATTTTAAGCATCCTTTATTCTTTAAAAAGTTAGTAGATCCATATTTATCATCATATAAATATGGACAGGGCTCATGCTAAAGAGCCTTGGGCAGGGGAGCAATCAAAGCAACAAAGTGAAACAGATCGGTTAACATGAAAAAACAAGTAAGCATCTGCTGTACATTTACTGTAAAAAATGCATAAAAAATTGCATAAAAAATGTATAGAGATATTTCCATATCAGCTTTTTTAGGCCTTATTTTTACTTAAAATGAACAAACCATCAGAGAATGATGGTTTTAATAAAATTGCTGGATAGATTAAATGTAAATAAATTTTTCGAATTACGATGAAATCTTGCATCAATTTGGTCTTTTAATACGGTAAAAATAGCGTATTGATACTGACTTGAAATTAGATATTTAATTTATTTATAGAGGGTCTGAATACGTTGCCATAGATCAAGTAAAAAATTAAAGTGGAGTCTTATGCAGTTCGTATGTTGAATTACTCTTATCACAACATTGATTAATTTTCCCTCCATGTATAGCGAGTAAGTTTTGAAACTGATTTCTCCCACAAAAGCTGTCCCTACACATATCATTTCCGGATTTTTAGGCGCTGGAAAAACAACCTTACTTAAACATTTGCTGAGTCAAAAGCCAGAAAATGAAGTTTGGGCAGTGCTGATGAACGAGTTCGGACAAATTGGTGTCGATCAGCAGATGTTACCGCAAACTCAAGGCTATGAAGTTAAGGAACTATTGGGGGGCTGTCTGTGTTGCAGTAGCCAATTACCGATGCAAATTGCTTTATCCCGGTTATTGTCAGAGAGCAAACCGGATCGCTTATTTATCGAACCCACTGGTTTGGGACATCCTGCCCAATTACTGGAACAACTCACCGAACCGCATTGGCAGCAAAATATTGCGATGCGGGCTTTAGTCACGGTGGTGGATGGTTCGCGTTTGCATGATGCTGATTGGACCAAGCAAAATCTATATGCAGATCAGTTAAAAGCGGCAAATATTATTCTGGTTTCTCATGCGGATCGCATGAATTCTGTAGATGATCAGGCTTTGGTAGCATTAAAGACCGAATATCAGGCCTATCAACAAATCTGGCTGATGAGTGGACAGGGTGAAATTGTCCTTAAGCAAATTGATCTGCCTTATGTGGGTACAGAACGCAAAATGCAGCCCTTACTTAAAATTCAAAAAACATATACTGCAGGGCAAATTCTGCCTGAAATTAAGCAATTGCCTTATCATTATGTTGAGACCACGCAAGGCTATAGTGTGGCAGGTTGGAAATTACCCAAACGCTGGCAATTCGATTTTTATTCTCTATTGGATTTACTGTGTGAACAACAGGATTGGCTGCGGATTAAAGGAATTTTTAATACCAATCAGGGCTGGAAAACTTTTAACTTTAATCCGGAGCAATTTAATTATCAGTCTTCGGAAGAGGGCATTGATAACCGTATTGAAATCATTGTGCAAGATCAGCGCGACTGGCAACATTTTGAAGATCAATTATTTCAATGTCAGCTGAATTTGGATGAAACGGATAAAACAACTCAGCAAAAGTAGTCCAAATCTTATATGCTAGGCGCCAAATTTGAGGACTCTTTTATGGCGCTTAAAGCAACAATTTATAAGGCTGATTTGAATATTGCCAATATGGATGATCATCAATATGCTGATTATCAACTGACCATGGCTCTACATCCATCTGAAACCATTGAGCGTTTGATGGTGCGTATTTTGGCCTATGCGCGTTTTGCTGATGAAGCTTTAGAGTTTACCAAAGATCTGTTTGAAACCGACGAACCGGCATTGTGGCAAAAAGATTTAACCGGTCAACTGGTGAAATGGATTGAAGTTGGTAGCCCAGATGAAGATAAAGTTAAAAAAGCCAGCGCCCGTTGCAAGCAAGTGGCTGTGGTGACCTATGGTTCATCAGTCGAGGAATGGTATAAACGTAACAGCAAATTAAAAACTTTAAGCAATGTTGAAGTGTGGAAATTGTCTACAGCAACCACGGATGCACTGCCACAATTATGCGCACGCACCATGCAATTACAATTAAACGTCATGGATGGGGAATGGACGCTGATTGGCGAACACGCACAAGTAATGGTTGAATGGGAACAGTTACAGTAAATATAAGCGGGATGCGGGTTTAGGCTTGCATCCTGACTAAAAAATTGCGTATACCTTAAAATAATAAAAATGAAGAAGGGGAAAATACATGCCTCCTGATTTATATCGTTTGCTTATCGCTCTAGGTATTGGGGCAATTATTGGTGCTGAACGCGAGTATCGGAGTAAATCTGCTGGACTCAGAACCATGATTATGGTGAGTTTGAGTTCCTGTCTATTTACCATTTTGTCTTTAAAGATAGGGATAGATAGCCAAGACCGCATTGCAGCCAATATTTTGACCGGTTTGGGTTTTGTCGGGGCAGGAGTCATTTTTAAAGATGAGAACCGAATTTCCGGGATTACCACTGCAACCACAATCTGGATGACGGCAGCATTAGGCATGGCTGCTGGCGCAGGTTATGAACTGCTAAGCCTGTTTGCAACCTTGATTGTGCTGATCGTTTTAATTTTTCTAATCTATGTCCAGGAGCGTATAGAAGCCTTAAGTCAGGCACGAACTTATCGAATTATTTGCCCTTATCAACGCAAGACTTTAGATCAATATGAAGAATTATTTAAAACCTATGATATGAAGGTGGTTCGCAGTATACAGCATAAAACCGAACATCGAATGAGTGGGCGCTGGATTTTAATCGGCTCCGCTGAAAACCATAAAAAACTGACTGATTATTTGTTGAATGATTCGAATATTCATGAGCTCAGCTTTTAAATAGTGGCAGTCTAAATTATAAAGAATTCATCTGAATCCGGTTTATAATAACAATTGAAAATTTAGTGCTTAGTTTAGGTAAATGACGATGACAAATGAATTAGAAATTATTGATTTAAAAGTAGGTGAAGGTAAAGAAGCAGTTAAAGGCGCGCTGATTACTACGCATTATACGGGTTGGTTAGAAGATGGTACCAAATTTGACTCATCTATTGACCGAGGTAATTATTTTGAAACCGTGATTGGTACTGGCCGTGTGATTAAAGGCTGGGATCAAGGCATTATGGGCATGAAAGTAGGCGGCAAGCGTAAATTACTTGTTCCTGCGCATTTGGCTTATGGTGAACGGAAAATGGGCAAAATCATTCCTGCAAACTCAAACCTAATTTTTGAAATTGAATTATTTGACGTGAAAACCCGTGATTAAAATTTATTAATTTCTGATTAATAAATATCCTGCAAGATACAAGGATGAATCTTGCAGATAGGTGAAAAATTGTTTGAGTTTTCTTTTTTTATCGTTACATTGGTTAGCAGTTAAGCGTAATTTAAGGATGATTCGCTTTTTGGATAAGAACCATAATTTAATATATGTTTTGAAGTTTTTTATTATTGCATGGGTCTGCATATTCGCGTGTCAAAAATATGCATGGGCACAATATAATGCCGCGCCTGATTCTTATTATTTACAACAAAAATCACTCACTCAGGTTGAGTTTACTGAAACCAGTACCGTCCCCTTAAAAGGATCATGGCAGTATTACCCTCAACAGCTGATCGTTAAACCCAATGCAGGGTTAAAATCTGAAATGGTGAGTTTGCCGATTTCTTTTAAACAACTTACGGGTACCAATAAAAACTACGGTACCTTTATTGGACATTTTAAAATACCCAAACAATATATTGGACGTCGTATCGCCATTTTTATTCCCAACCAATATGGTGCTTACCGGATGTATTTGAATGATGACTTCATACTGGGTTTAGGAGAAGTGGGTAAAGATAAAATCAGTCACCGGACAGAAAACGCACCTAAAATAGCCTTTTTTGTCTTACAAAAAGAATATTTCACCCTGAGCATTCAAGCATCCAATTTTAATGCTCTGCATGGTGGTTTAGAAAATCCGATGCGAATTGGGCTGGGTACAACAATTTCTCGTCAGTTCCAGCAACTGATGATGAGTATTGGCTTGTTATGCGGTGCAGTATTAGGGCTCAGCATATTTACTCTGATGTTTTCAATTTTTCAGGGAAAAATCACGCGTAGCAGCATTAGAGTATTTGTGTTTGGTATTTTTATTCTGTTCCTTGCCTTACATAATTTATTTTCAGCACCTTATGCCTATACCACATTTACAAATCTTAGCTGGATTTGGGGAGTACGATTAGAGTATCTGTTTACCTATTTTACAATTGCATTTTTTCTTACTTATATGTATTTGCTCAATTGGCGTTATCTACATCCAATTGTTTATTTTGTCGCAATGTCGATATTTGTTGTTGATATTATTATCACCTTATTTACTGAACCGGAAATCTTTGAGTATTTAGTATTTTATAGTTTTTTATTTAGTCCGGTGGTGTTATTAAATTTTGCTTACGGTTTTTATCGAACGGTGAAATCAAAAGAAAAATATTCGACGATTAACTTTTGGGCCGTGATTTTATTATGTACCACTTTTCTGCATGACTTTTTGCTGACACTTAATTTAATTGATTCATTTAACCTGTCCTTTATTTCAACCAGTTTTTATGCCTTGCTGATTATGTTTCAGCAATCCAAAAATTATGCAAAGCATACTCAGTATATTGAGCAACTCAACAATAATTTACTCGAGCTGAATAGCTCTCTAGATCAGAAAGTACAAGAGCGTACCTTGCAATTACATCAGCTCAATGAACAGTTAGAGTTACAAATTCAAATTGATGCATTAACAGGTGCATTTAACCGTCGTGCTTTAAATGCTGAAATTCAGCGTTTATTTACCCTGACAAAAAATCGCACCAATAATACTTTGGCATTTGCCATGTTAGATGTGGATTTTTTTAAAAATTATAATGATTATTATGGGCATTTGAAGGGCGACGTGATCTTGCAGGATTTGGTTAAGATTATACAACGCGCCTTGCCACCTTCAGCTTATGTTGCACGTTATGGTGGGGAAGAGTTTGCAATTATTCTGCATAATGTTCCCAGTGAAGTGGTTTTAAATGTATTGCAACAGGTTTTAAATGCAGTAAGACAAGCACAATTAGAACATTTAAATAGGCCTGACCAAAAGCCATATGTGACCTTAAGTATGGGAGTATCCTGGATGGATCAAAATCATCCATATGCCGATATTCATGAACTGATGAAAGCAGCTGATGTTCAGCTGTATGTTGCAAAGAACGCAGGTCGAGATCAATACCAAGCATTTCGTTTCGCGTCAAGATCGTGAATGAGAGCAATAGGCGTTTTATTTGATGTGATGGCATTCATATTTTAAAGTCATGTTTTTATAAATCTAAGTAGTTTATTTAAATTTAATCGCATGCCTAAAAAATAGGCATGTTGTTGTGTTTTTAAAACGTTTATTTTTTATTACCCTATTATTTTTTAAGATTCATTTCAGTTTAGTGGGATAAAAAGCATGTTGAACTACTGAATGTCACATATCATAAAAAGGAAAGCACCCTAGGGATAGGCGAGGGATGGTGTTCAGAGAATAAAATGATTTTTTGAGCACCCTTTAATGAAAACTCGCTTGCTTGCAACTTTGCTTTCCACCTCTCTTTCTGCAGTTCTATTGCAGATTCCCCATTTAGCCTGGAGTCAAACGCCAGTGCATAATCCGACCCTAACGGTGATTGGTTATCATGAAATTATCAACACTAAAAGTGCACTTATTCCTGAATATGCAGTAAGTACGACCCAATTTCAGCAACATATTGATTGGCTGAAAAAAAATGGTTTTCACTTTATTAATGTTGATCAGCTTATCCAGGCTCATCAAGGGAAATATAGCTTGCCTACAAAACCGGTTTTATTAACGGTAGATGATGGCTATGCCTCTTTTTATAAAAATGCCTATCCAATTCTTAAAGCCAATAAAATTCCTGTAGTTTTGGCAGTGGTGGGTTCATGGTTAGAACCTAAAGAGAATCAAAGCATCGATTTTTCAGGTGAGCAGATTCAACGTAAAGAAATGCTGTCTTGGGCAGAATTGAAAGAGATGCAAGACAGTGGTTTAGTAGAAATTGCCAGTCATAGTTATAATTTGCATCGCGGTATTTTAGGCAATCCACAAGGCAATCTTGAACCTGCTGCTGTCACACGCTTATATGATCCTAAATCTGCGAGTTATGAAGATGATAGCCACTATCAACAGCGTATTTCTAATGATTTAAAAAAGAATAACCAATTGCTGATTGCCCATGGTTTGAAATCACCACGGGTGATGGTCTGGCCTTATGGCCACTACAATATGCAAACCGTGAAAATTGCCAAGCAGTTGGGTATGCCTGTTGCCATCAGTCTGGATGATGGTGCAGATTCGGCTAAAAGTTCACTGGGTCAGCTCAATCGTATTTTGATTGAAGGCAATATGACCACAGCGGATTTGGCGCAGGAAATTCAAAATCGTCAGCAACATTTGGGCGACAATAATCGTCCGCAAAAAATTATGCATATCGATTTAGATTACATTTACGACAAAGATCCGATTCAACAAGAACGTAATCTCGATCACCTGCTCGATCGGATTGTGGCGATGAAAGTGAATACCGTGTATTTACAGGCCTTTTCCGATCTTGATGCCAATGGCTCCGCAGATATGGTGTATTTCCCCAATCATTATTTGCCTATGCGCGCAGACTTGTTTAACCGTGTCGCCTGGCAAATTCAGACCCGGACTCAAGTCGGTCGTGTCTATGCGTGGATGCCATTACTGGCCTGGGAATTACCTAAAGATAATCCAGTTTCGCAACATCTAGTTGAAACCCAGCAAAAGGAAGATTCAGAGCATCTGAATATGGGCTATCGTCGATTAAGCCCCTTTTCACCGGAGGCGCGCAAAATCATTAGCGGGATTTATGAAGACTTGGCCAAGTCCGTGCCTTTTAACGGTATTTTATTCCATGACGATACCACTTTATCGGACTATGAAGATGCCAGTCCTGAAGCCTTACAAGCTTATGCAGCTATTGGCTTGCCGACCGATTTAGCCAAAATTCGTAGCAATGATGCAGATCTGCAAAAATGGACCGCTTATAAAACCAAATATATTGATGACTTTGCCATGCAACTGGCACAACAAGTACGTCAATATCAACCCTTTTTACTCACCGCACGTAATTTATATGCGCAAGTTGTACTTAAACCTTATGCGGAAAACTGGTATTCACAGTCTTTAGAACAATCCATCAACCGGTATGATTTCACAGCCATTATGGCGATGCCGTATATGGAGCAAGCATCCAATAGCGATGCTTTTTATCGAGATATTGTCAATCGCGTGAAGCAATTTCCAAAGGGAATCAAAAAAACCGTCTTTGAATTGCAGGCAGTGAACTGGCGAACCAATCAAAAAGTTCCATCAGATGAGATGGCGCAGACTATTCAATCTTTATATGAACAAGGTGCAATGCACGTGGCTTACTATCCAGATGATCCGATTCAAGATCATCCCAATACACAAGTGTTGCGCAAAGCCTTTGATTTGAAATCAGGCAAACTTGTTCCTTAAAAGGAATTTTATATGTCAACGCTCCAGCATTTTTGGCATTCTGCTTTGCACTTTGTCTTTTATTATCCCTTGTTCATGGCGTATTTATGGATGATTGGTGCACTGATTTTCTATTGGAAAGAACGACAAGATCCACCCTATCAACAACCTAAGCCACTGGCTGCTTATCCCAAGGTGGCGGTGCTCGTGCCTTGTTTTAATGAAGGTGATAACGCTGAAGCAACCTTAAGTCATGCCTTGTCACTGGATTATCCAAACTTTGAAGTCATTGCGATTAATGATGGCAGTTCAGACAACACCGCAGACGTCTTAAACCGTTTGGCTGGAAAGTATGAAAAGCTGCGTGTGGTGCATTTGGCACACAATCAAGGCAAAGCCATGGCTTTACAGGCGGGAAGCTTGTTGACCGAGGCTGAATATTTGATTGGCATCGACGGAGATGCCTTACTCGATCCGCATGCAGCAACTTGGATGCTTCGCCATTTTCTGAAAGATGAAACGGTCGCTGCTGTGACGGGTAATCCACGGATTCGTACCCGTTCCACTTTAATTGGTCGTATTCAGGTCGGAGAATTTTCTTCTATCGTGGGGATGATCAAACGTGCACAACGTAGTTTTGGACGACTGTTTACGGTTTCTGGTGTGATTACTGCATTTCGTAAAAGTGCGGTACATGAAGTCGGTTATTGGTCACCTGACATGCTGACTGAAGATATTGATATTACCTGGAAGCTGCAACGGGCAGGCTGGAATATCCACTTTGAACCGAATGCCTTGGTATGGATTTTAATGCCTGAAACCTTTAATGGTTTGTGGAAACAGCGCCTGCGTTGGGCCATGGGCGGGGCACAAGTGCTAATTAGAAACATGGATGTACTGTTTAAACCGAAACTGAATTTTTTATGGCCTTTGCTGTTTGAACTGATTCTGACACTGGTCTGGTCTTATTTAATGCTGTTTATGGCGATTCTCTGGTTAATACATTTTGTTGTTCCGTTTGGAATTAATGGGCTGAGTTCTCCATTTCTGCCTTACGGAACCGGTATGTTATTAGGTGCAACCTGTTTGCTTCAGTTTGCTTTAAGCAAATGGATGGACAGTCGTTATGAACCCGGACTCGGCAAAAATTACTTCTGGATGATCTGGTATCCATTTGTCTTCTGGTTGATCACGCTGTCTGCCAGTATTGTGGCATTTCCAAAAGTGTTGTTCCGTAGTGATGGCAAGTGGGCACGCTGGGTCAGTCCAGACCGCGGTATGCGTAATTCAACAGTCAATAATAAGAGTATCCTCAATGAGAAATAATTCTTTAATTATTGATGTGCGTCGTTTGTTGCCCTGGCATAAACGCTAGGCCTCCAATACCTCTACAGCAATGATGTGGGCAGTCTGGCTATTGCTGTGGCGTCCATTATTAATTGTGATGGGTGTGGTGAGTCTGCAAAAACAGCATGTGATTCATAAACTGTTTTCAGCTTTTGGTTTAGGGGTTGAACATGGGGTGAGTGCATTATTGGCATGTGTGGTCGGATTATTATTGTGCTCAAATTTTATTCCTTCCAAAGTCGTCAAGAAAACTCCAGCCAAAAAAATGTCAGATTACGTGGATCATCTTGATTTACCTGTTCAGGACATTGAGCAGGGGCGTCTACAAAAAGTCAGTGTGGTTCATCATGATGATCACGGTAAAATTATTCGGATTGAATAATGAAAAAGTTGTTTGAGTTAAATATTTAAAAATCCCGAGTGAATATCGCACTCGGGATTTTTTCATTTGATTAATACAGTTGTGTGGATGGAATAAGAATATAAGGACAATCCAACACAGTAAAAACAGGCCCAGAATTAAATGTGAACTAGAGCTGCCTGATTGAGCCATGTTCCCCATAGCATGGCGGGTACAGACCTCATAATCGTAATCAGCATCAGGATGGTCGGACCTACTTTGCTCAACAGTTGATAACAAAAAATCATCGCCAGTACCGATGAAACTAAAGCGCTATAAATCAGCGCAACACCGGTTTTCAATGAAGGTAGATCTGAGGGCATATCTGACCAGAAAAAAGGCAATGAACCACAATAACGTATCCATGACATCAGTATCGCACCTGTCATTTAACTGATCAGATGGAGATTGGCTGCTACCACCACGAACCGCAAATGCAGAGAGCCCATAGAGCATCATGGCAATGACCTCTAAACCTATTCCGAGCCCCTCATGCAAAAAGTCCAGACGTCCTAAAGTGGCCTTGATGACTTAAATGCCCAAAGCAAGCCAGATCACAAGCGGATGTGGAGGATATGGAATAGGTAACATGAAGAAAAATTCTCTGCATGAATTTTTTTATTGCATAATATTTTAAAAATTGTATGATTTTTACTCAATTTGTTTTATAAATATAAAGATAACAATTATTTACTCGTGAGAGTGTCGCTATGATAAAAATACTCTTGTGGTCGTGTCTTTTCATTGTGTTTATGGGGCTTTGGAAAGTCATTTTTAAATTTCAGATCAATCAACATTTTCAACAATTCAAAATCAAGCAGTTAGCCGAATTAGATAAACAAGCATCTACATCAACCAAGCTATTATCCACCCATGAAGTACGTATCGATGAAGTGGAGGAATATGAACAACAGTTATTTGATGATGTCTGCCAAATATTTTTTGAACGCGAATTGGCTGAACGAAATTTGAGTCAGGCGATTGTGGTTCAAGAAGAGGTATTAAGAAAAATGCCCGCCAAAACGCACACCCAAATTCGCAAGCTTGATTTAGATGAATGGTCTATTTACTGGACTTTCTATGATCAGTCTTTGGAATATTATGTGGGACGTTATGGGATGTTTTATACTCATGTCGACCGTTTTGGGGATGAGCATAAATTTGAAATGAAAGATGCACATAGCCATGTATGATCAAGTTTGAAATTATTGACCTTTAAACTGGGGTGCACGTCGTTGCAGCATCGCCATGACACCTTCTTGTACATCTTGAGTTTTCAACAGCGGGGTAAGGTGTTGCTGTAAATTGGAAAATGCTGTTTCTGCACCTTGTTCAGCAGCTTCTTTGGCTGAAGCAAGTGTCGCCTGTACGGCAAGTGGTGCGGCTTGAGCAATCCGATCTGCCAGTTCAATGGCACGTTTAAGAGGGAGTTCAGTGGTGATTTCATTGATCAGGTTTAAACCTAGCGCTGTTTGGGCATCGAAGGTATCACCGGTGAGCAAATAGCGCATGGCTTTGGTCCAGCCTGCTACCTGAACAAAACGAACCGTTGCACCGCCAAAGGGTAAAATACCGCGTTGCACTTCCATTTGTGCAAATTGGGTATTGTCCTGAGCAATCACAATATCTGCATTCAGCATCAGCTCGATCCCTGCGGTATAGCAATAACCCTGTACTGCAACAATCACCGGTTTTTTTCGCTGACGTCCGCTGGTTCCCCATGGGTTAATCTGTGCATCATCAAAATTAAAAACGCCACTTTCCAGTTTTGGTTGTAGCTCCACCAAATCTAAACCGGCAGTAAAATGCTCCCCATGTGCGAAGATGACTGCACAGCGTAATTCGGGATGATCTTCATATTCGGTTAAAGCCAGTGATAAGTCATGAATCAGATGGCTATCAAAGGCATTTCTTTTTGCCGCACGATCGAGTCCAATCAAGCACAGAGACCCGCGAATTTCTCGGCTGACTTTTCCTTGTTGATGTGACATTTTTATTCTTCCAACTTGACCATTTTTTATATTTTTAAACGATTGTTAGAAAACTTTCAAATCTATTCAGGTTACTTTTTAATTTGCATTGATATTACAGATCACAGTTCCAAATAGGGATAGTAGTGTTCGTCAGAGGGTGTGATTGAATGGGTATAATTTCTCTTGCGTTCAGCGCTATTTTTTTCATAATAGCAGCATACTTTTGCCTGCCTGTTTATTGCTATGTCACCTTTAGAAATTGTTGCTGTTATTATTAGTCTTATTGGTGTGACATTGACCATTAAACGGAATATGTGGTGTTGGTGGTTTAACTTCGCAGCCTTTGTTTTATATGCTTATTTATTTTATGAATTTAAATTGTATGGCGAAACCATCTTGCAGTTCTTCTTTATGGTGGTGAACTTTTACGGTTTCTATCACTGGTTGAAGGGCAAACAGCATGATCATGAAATTCGGATTGAACCGATTGCCAATAAGGTCGTGATTTTTCAAATGCTACTGGCAGCAATAGGCGGTTTAATTTTTGGCCTAACTTTAAAACATTTTACCGATGCTGCTGTGCCGATGCTGGATTCACAATTGGCGGCTTTTAGTTTACTGGCCACCTATTGGACTAGCCGTAAACATATTGCCACTTGGGTATTGTGGGTTTTCGTGGATATCATTTATGTGGGCATGTTTATTTATAAAGATTTATTCCTGACTGCGGGTTTATATGCAGCCTTTGTCGGTTTGGCCGCTTTTGGCTGGTGGCAGTGGGAACAAGTGAAAAAGAAACAGGCGATCACGCATTTTAAGGGTGTATAAAGGTATTTTATGGTGCACCTGGATTAACTGCTATGCTGATTGATTTCATTCAACATCAATACAAGCAATTTGATGAAATTGCATCACGGATTCAAGCTGCACCTGAACACTACATCCAATTTGATTCAGTCTCTGATTTTTATAAGGCTGAATGGCTAAATGATTTTCCAAAAGGCACCACCTGGGCAGCTACGGGCTTAGATGATGGTGCTGAACAATTTTATGCGATCATTGAATATAGAAGCCACTTTCTGAGTATTTCCTGTTCCGATAAAATTGAAATACGTTATGGCTTACATGATCAATAGTTCAGTATATAGGGTCAATGACAGCATCACTAAAATTCAATTAAATAAACAACGACAAAAATGCGCTAGATCAGTGATGATCGAATGGTTTATAAGTATTCAAAACAACCAATAAAAAAACAAAGGATAGAAAGATGGCACATCGTTTTACTGTGAATTCTACAATTCAAGGTGTTTCAATTGATGAATTCAAAAGACTTGCGGCAGATACCAGTTTGCATGAGGCTATTTGCAGGCGTATTCCAGGTGAAAAATTAGAAATTATTGAATCGAAGATTCATGGCGATACCTATACTTTACGCCGTGCATATAATTTAGATGTGAATATTCCGGATATCGCAAAAAAATTACTTAAAGATGCCTTCCGTTTAAAACGTACCGATATTACCAATTTAGAAGCTTTAACGTCGACCATAGAATTGGGTGCAAATCTACCTTTAGAAGCAAATTGTGAACGTTCAGTAACTGGGGATGACCAGCAAATTCACCTCACATTAAACTGGCAGGTAAAAGTCAAAATTCCTTTGATTGCCGGTATGCTAGAAAAACATGCGGAAGGTGAAATTCGTAAATTTAGTGATTTGGAGATTCAGATTGTTGAAGATGAATTAAAGAAAAACCTCTCTGCTTAATAATGATAAAAAAGTCCTTTAATGAAGTAATGCCAGTCTTTTTAGAAATTGACTGGCATTTTTTATTTTGAATCCATCATGTTATTTGATACGTGGAAACGTCATTCGTAACTTGAGTAAGAACAAAGCCATGCTTTGTTTACAGCGCAAGGCAAAACTAAATTTAAAAAATACAGTTTTTGCAATTTTTCTTAATTTAAGCAGTAGACGGGTTTTGCGATGAAAAAATACTGTTCTTGCACACGCAAAATATATGTTGGGGCTAATCATTGTGGCTAAGGAAAAACACTGTTCCGCAAACCAGCAAAAACCTTCAAATTTTTGATTTAAAATAATAATTTGAAGTGAATAACCCGAAAGTTAAGGAGTTTATTTTAAAACTCCCTAACTGATCAGCATTATTTTAATCAAGGGCTTTTCTTTTATTGGTCTTTTATTAATGACTAATCTTGCACTGGATTGTGCGGTGTAGAAACTGCAGAGGCTACGACGTCCAATTTTTCAAATTTGGCTCTATACAACATTGCGGTAAAGAACGAGACCACACATACCCCCCAAATGTAATACATTGCGCCAATACTGCTATACAGGCTTAACCATTGCACTAATGGCAAAGTAATACCGCCGGCTATGGCATAGGCAACATTATAGGAAAATGAAATACCTGAAAAGCGGATTTGAGCCGGGAACATTTTCACCATACTGTAAGACACCATGCCCACAGTTCCTGAAAATAATCCAAGCATCATGTAAAGCATAAACACGGTGGATGGAGCGACATGGCCGAGACTGTTATAGAAAATACCTGCAATGATCGCGACAGCAAGTGAGCCGAATAAAATCACTTTGCCAGCACCAAAACGGTCAGCCAACAATCCTGCCACAATACAACCCAGCATTTGCATGACAATTGCGGCACTTTGCATTTTAAAGGCATCAGCGCGCTCAAAACCGAAAGCACCAACCAAGAGGTTTGGCATGGCTAAAATCAGCACAACTACGCAAGCAGTCAGAAACCAGGTAAACAACATTCCAATCACCACCGCGGTTTTATGTTCCGATAAAACCTGTTTTACCGGCATTTCTTTGGAAAGTTCTTTACGGGCCTGCATGGCTTTAAATACTGGCGTTTCTTTTAAATAGCTACGCAAATAAAGTGCGACTAAACCAAAAATACCACCCCCAATAAAGGGAACACGCCATGCCCAGTCATGAATTTCTGTTTCTGAAAACTTGATAGAAATAAACAAGGACATCAATGCGCCGAGTAAAATCCCTAAAGATAGGCCTGCGGTGAGTAAGCCGTTAGCAAAACCAATTTTTCTTGCGGGGACATGCTCGGACACGAAAGTCCAAGCCGCAGGAATTTCTCCACCAATGGCAATGCCTTGTACTACGCGCATCAGCAATAATAATAAGGGTGCGGCATATCCGATACTTTCAAAGGTTGGCATTACACCAATCATTAAGGTCGGGAGTGCCATCAGTAAAATGGACAGGCTGAATAAGCGTTTACGTCCAATCAAATCACCAAAATGAGCCATGACTACACCACCGAGTGGGCGGAAGAAATAACCTGCGGCAAAAATACCGTAAGTGTTCAGCATCGCCCAAAAAGGACTTAAGCCACTCGGGAAAAACAGCTCTGAGATAATTTTGGCGTAAAAGACATAAATGACGAAGTCGTAGAATTCGAGTGCGCCACCGAGGGAGGAAAGTCCAAGGGTGCGTTTATCTTCACTGCTTAGACGTGCAGCTGCTTCCGTGCGGGTGATATGGGTCATTGGATGTACAAATGATGGTAAAGTTTTGATTTTAATCAATTGCTATCTATATGAAAAAATCAATCTTTCTTTGGAGTGCAACAACTTAAATTTATGAATAATCCTTCTTGCTCTGTGTGGATATTAGAGTCTTACGAAGTAAGGCAGAATCGAGAGGATGATGCCGATTGTAGTAAGCATCGTGGTATTTTCCACAAAATAGGGGAAGATCATCAGGACTAAGCCACACACCAAGGGCACAGTAACTTTTTGCTTTTTTCCATACAGAAAATAGCCTAAGCCTATAGAACTAAACAGGACGCCAAGAAGAAGTTGGGTTGTGGTCATTATTTTATATTTATAAAAGATTTAAGCGGATTATAACCAGCTAAAATTAAAATGGGCTTAATTTTTTTGCTTATATACAGCTCACCCTGGTTTGCTGAAAAGGTGAAATACGACTATTAAAAACAGAATAGGAAAGTCTGCTTTTTAGCGCGAAGATTTATACAATATTTGTGGTTTAAAATAATATAGAGTTGAGCTTTATAGCAAAGTCAGGATTAAATTTATGAGCACCATTTTACCTGTTGCACAGCGTGGTGAAATCATTTTGACCTTAACAGCGGCTACAGTTGCAAAGTCGGAGCTGAATAGTGATTGGTTAAATCAACTTGCTGAAGCCATGCATGCCACCATGATGCAGCGCAATGGTGTGGGTATTGCAGCCCCTCAAGTTTATGTCTCGAAACGGGTCATTATTGTCGCTTCACGCCCTAACCTCCGTTATCCCGATGCACCTGAAATGGAGGCAGTAGTGATGGTAAATCCTGAAATTTTAGAAAAATCTGAATCACTGGTTCTAGGTGAAGAGGGCTGTTTAAGTGTTCCAGATGAGCGTGGGCAAGTGGCACGGGCGGAAACGATTAAAGTGCGTTATTTAACGTTGCAAGGTCAAAAAATAGAAATGATCTATAAGGGTTTCCCTGCAAGAATTGTGCAGCATGAAGTGGATCATTTAGATGGGGTGTTGTTTACTCAGCGGATATAATTCTTCACTGTTTAATTTTTGTGCTATAAAGATAAAGCAATAAAAATTTATAAATTATAAATATAGTAATTAAGTCTATGAACTTGTTTAGAAAAATATATACATTGATTTTTTATTATTGGGGCAGATTTAGATTTCACTTACTCGAATCAGATAATTTAATTATTAACTGGCCTGATTTCGATAAAGGGGTATTGCTTCTGGTTTTCGGTGTATTTTGCCAAGTCAGTGCAATTAAATGGTATCTGGCGAGCTATTTCTCAGCTGAAAATGCGGTGTGGATTAATGTGGACTTTTTTTTCATCCGTATGCTCACTGTGGTTATTACTTTATTCTTTTTCATGTTTTTGGTGGCACTGAGTTTCAAATATAAGAGGAATAAAAAATTCCGTAAATTTATTTCTTATTTTTCACCGATATTTTTTGGTGGCACTATGATTTATGCGGGCTATACCGTCGGTATTTATAGTCCTGCTACCATTGCCGGATTTGTTAACATCGTTCTGATTGGCTTGGTCTTTTATTCACGACTCATTATTTATAGTATTGCGATTCCTGCTCTTATTTTTACCATTATTATTAGTTATTTAACTTTTAATGGGGTGATTCGTTACGCGCCTGTGTTTAGTGATGCACTTACTCATGGTGAGTTTTATTACAATGAATTCTGGATCAGAAGTATGGCGGAAGTCTATCTGCCGATTTTACTGGTTTCGATTTTGTTTTTTGAAATTTTACTTTCGCAATGGCGTCGGCGTGAAAGAAATATTAAAAGAATGAGCCAAACCGATGTCCTGACCAATGTATTTAACCGTCGTTATGTTGGTGAACAACTCACCGCTTTGGAACGCAAGAAAAAAACGGCTTATGCGGTAATTTTACTGGATCTGGATCATTTCAAACAAATTAATGACCAATATGGCCATGAAGTTGGTGATATAGTTTTGCAACGCGTTGCTGCAATTTTATGTGCCACGACACGGGAACAGGATGTCGTGGGGCGTTTTGGTGGTGAAGAATTTATTTTAATTTTAAAAGAGCAAAATTTACAGCAAGCGATAGAAATTGCAGAACGTTGTCGTAAAATAATTGAACAGGAAGAAATTCAGCTAGAAACAGAAGACATTTTAAAGATAAGTGCAAGTTTTGGTATAGCTCTCTCTCAAACCCATTTAAATAAAGAACAAACTATTCGTCTGGCCGATCGGGCTTTATATTTGGCTAAACGGCAGGGCAGAAATCAGGTGAGAAATTATCTGGAGCTAAACTTAGACCCTGCAATTTAAAGATGAATTTTTTGGAATTGCTGTCATGGAAAAAATCCAGTTTTCTTTAGGTCGAGATGCTATCCAGTTTGATATTAACGGACAGCCGTTTAAAGTTGCTAAAGGTTTAAATGATATTGAGTCAGAAAGTATTCGATATAAAAAGCTGGATGCTTTGGCTTTAGAAAATATAATTTATAGGGTTGAGGAAATACTCGAACAGCTTAAATTTGATTATAAAATTCAGCGAGTAGCGGACACTTTTGATGAATTTATGCAACAGTTATCGGAACAGTTCTTTAACAATGAAACAGTCATAGACCGAATAAAGCTTGAACATGCCTTTAATGAATTTGTCGAACATACTGAATATTATGTACAGCAGCACAGTAGCGGGCATTTTTATCTATTTGTGTATTTCATTTTTATACGGGAAATGATGCACCATTGGAATGTGGTCGAGATAAGAGTGGGAAAAAAATCAAACTTCACAATAAACACTTAAAACAAGCCCCCACGCGATTTACGTAACAACATGAATGAAGCTGAAAAGCTACTATGGTCACGGCTACGTAGTAAGCAAATATCAGGCTTACAGTTTTATCGGCAGAAACCAATTTTAAATTTCATTGTGGATTTTTACTGTCCAGCAGCCAATTTAGTGATTGAGTGTGATGGTAGTCAGCATTTTACGGATGAAGGATTGGAAGCTGATCGTGTAAGAGATCAGGCATTGGCTGAGTTGGGTTTGAGGATATTGAGGTTTGATAATGGGCAAATTTTGAAAGAAACCAATGTGGTGGCTCAAGTAATTTATAAGGTGATTACTCAGTTATTAGAATCCCCCTCTGATAAAGGGGGACTTCACACGAATTTAATAACGACATAAAATTCAAGGAGTTCCTCTCTTTTTAAAGGGAAGTTAGGAGGGATTGAATAGTTATTCGATTACTTCCATTTTGTGGATTATAAAATATTGTATTTCATCACCTTTTTTATTCTTTTCTTGTCGTCCAATTTTCAGAAGTTCAAAATTAGTTTTATTAATATTATCGATTAATTCTGTCTGAAAAAGAGAGATGCAATCTTGAACTCTTCGCCAATCTTTTTCAAAAAAGTGAGATAAAGGATATTCATCTCCATTATTAAAATTTGATAAATGCTTTTCAAGCAATTTTTCAAATAGTGTGTATTGATCAATTAAGGTGTCTAAGTATCCATTTGCTTGTTCAGGTAAAATAAAAACACTTTTAAGTAAGTGCTCGACAATTTCAAGAGCAATTTTTAAAGAAGCTTCTTTGGGGGCTTTAATTTCATGAGCAGAATCATTTCCCATAAATCTAATCGCGTGTAATCGTTCAGCATCTTTTTTTGAAATATAACCAACTGTAGCTAGTTTATTTATTCGTATAGCTAGATTCCCCCCAACTATTTCAAGATGATTACATACTGATTCAATACAGGCTCTAAGTCCTAAACTTGATAAATTTTTTGCATCTTCTTGTAAAGTTAGTAAAACTTCATTATAGATATTTCTGACTAACTTAGGTATGAGATAGTCATTATCAAATTTTTTATGATTCTGGAGTTTTTTAGGGTAACTCTTCGTTGTTATTGGCACTTCCCATTCATTATCAGTTTGATATGCCGATTCTATATCATGATCTTCAATCCTTAATGAAACATTATCACAGCCTAGACATTTGACTAATTTGTGGTACTGGGCATAACTATAATCGTCAGGATCAGAACGCCAATCATGTTGTGCTAAAACTGCATGATTTGTATTTTTATCACATTCATTACAATAATTTTTTAATATAACTAAATCTTTCATTTCACGCTCTAGAATTAATTTAAAAATTTTTATTGTTACTAAAATCCCCTCACTTAGAGGGGATTTTTTACATCTTAAACGTACTAAATATCAATCGAATCATCTAAGTTTGGCATTAACCAACGCTTCGCTTCATCCATCGACCAGCCCTTACGTTCTGCATAACTATCCAACTGATCCTGTGCAATCTTGCCAACATTAAAGTATTCAGACTGCGGGTTGCTGTAATAGAAACCGCTAACACTTGAAGGTGGCCACATTGCAAAACTAGAAGTCAGTTCAGTACCAATCGCATTGGTTGAATCTAACCAGCTAAACAAGGTCGCTTTTTCAGAATGTTCAGGGCAGGCAGGGTAACCCGGTGCAGGACGAATCCCGACATACTTCTCTTTAATCAGTTCATCATTCGACAACTGTTCAGACGCTTGATAACCCCAGAACTCTTTACGGATACGCTCATGCAAATGCTCAGCAAAAGCTTCTGCAAAACGGTCACCTAAAGACTGTGCCAAAATTGCAGAATAATCATCGCCTTTGGCTTTGTATTCATGTGCCATTTCTTCCGCACCAAAGATTGAAACCGTGAAACCACCCAAGTAGTCTTCAAGTTTGGTATCTTCAGGTGCAATAAAGTCAGCGAGTGAGAAGTTCGGTTTACCGGAAACTTTGTCAGACTGCTGACGGGTATGCTCGAACTTGTGCGTTGCAGTTTTATTTTCATCGTAAATCGAAACCGTATCTGCACCGGTACGTTTCGCAGGAGCAAGACTGAATACGGCACGTGCATCAAAACGCTTGTTCTCTACAATATCTTTCAACATGATCTGCGCTTGTTCGTACAAATCAGTTGCAGCTTCACCGACCACTTCATCCGTCAAAATTGCAGGGAACTTGCCCGCCAAACTCCAAGAGATAAAGAACGGTGTCCAGTCAAAATATGGCACCAAAGTTTCAAGCGGATAATTTTTTAGAACTTGCTGACCAAGAACATTTGGCTTAGGCGGCACATAGTTCGTCCAGTCAATTTTCATGCCATTGGCAATTGAAGCGGCATAAGTCAGTTTTGCTGCTTTTGGTTGCTTGTTGGCAATACGCTCACGTACTTTGGCATATTCTTCACGATAACCTTTAATAAACTCAGGTTTCATTTCAGGTGAAAGCAGAGAAGTCGCAACCCCGACTGCACGTGAAGCATCTGCTACATAAATCACCGCATCATTTGAATATTGCGGGTCAATCTTCACTGCGGTATGTGCTTTAGACGTCGTCGCACCACCAATCATAAGCGGTACATGGAAACCTTTACGCTGCATTTCTTTGGCAACAAAGACCATTTCATCCAGTGAAGGTGTAATCAAACCGGATAAACCAATAATATCGACTTTTTCATCAATCGCGGTTTGCAGGATTTTTTCTGCAGACACCATCACGCCTAGGTCAACAATATCGTAACCGTTACAGCCAAGTACCACGCCGACAATATTTTTACCAATATCGTGCACGTCGCCTTTTACGGTCGCCATCAGGATTTTACCTTTGGTCTGACCTTCGGTTTTTTCCGCCTCAATGTACGGGTTCAACCAGGCCACGGCTTGTTTCATTACACGTGCAGATTTCACCACTTGCGGCAGGAACATTTTACCTGCACCAAACAAGTCACCGACCACGTTCATGCCTGACATCAACGGACCTTCAATTACATCTAAAGGACGGGTGGCTTGTAAGCGTGCTTCTTCAGTATCTATATCAATATAAGCGGTAATACCTTTAACCAAAGCATATTCAAGACGCTTTTCAACAGACTGTTCACGCCATTCCAGGTTTTCAGCTTCGCGCTGCGCACCGCCTTTACCACGGTATTGTTCCGCGATTTCAAGTAGTTTCTCAGTGGCATCCTGACCGCTTTCGCCCTGATTCTGGTTCAGTACGACATTTTCAACCGCAGCTTTTAATTCAGCAGGAATGTCATCATAAATCGCCAGCTGACCCGCATTCACGATCCCCATGGTCATGCCTTGTTGAATGGCATGGTAAAGGAAGACTGCATGAGTCGCTTCACGAACCGGTTCATTCCCCCGGAAAGAGAACGATACGTTGGATACACCACCCGAAATCATGGCATGTGGAAGATTTTGCTTAATCCAGCCGGTTGCTTCAATGAAATCGACCGCATAGTTGTTGTGTTCTTCAATACCCGTTGCAATCGCAAATACGTTCGGGTCAAAAATAATGTCCTCAGCAGGGAAGCCGACATCATTCACCAACACATCATATGAACGTTTACAGATTTCACGTTTACGCGCAGCCGTGTCGGCCTGACCATCTTCATCAAATGCCATGACAATAACTGCTGCACCATATTGACGACACAGGCGTGCTTTGTGTACGAACTCGTCATAACCTTCTTTTAGGGAAATCGAGTTTACAACCGGTTTCCCTTGTACGCATTTCAAGCCCGCTTCAATAATTTCCCATTTCGATGAGTCAATCATGAGCGGCACACGGGAAATATCCGGTTCAGAGGCAATCAGATTCAGGAATTTCACCATTGCTGCTTGCGAATCCAGCATGCCTTCATCCATATTGATGTCGACAATCTGCGCACCGCCTTGTACTTGATCCAAGGCAACTTCCAAAGCTTCGGTATAGTTTTCTTCACGAATCAAACGCGCGAATTTTTTTGAACCGGTCACGTTGGTACGTTCACCCACGTTGACGAACAAAGAATTTTCATCAATGTTAAACGGTTCTAAACCACTTAAACGACAGGCTGGTTTAATCTCAGGAATCTGACGCGGCGCAATGTCTTTTACAGCATTGTAGATGGCACGGATATGATCCGGAGTCGTACCACAGCAACCACCGGTAATATTGATCAAGCCACTTTCTGCAAATTCTTTAAGGAATGCTGCAGTTTCTTCAGGGGTTTCATCATAACCACCGAAAGCATTCGGCAAGCCTGCATTTGGATGCGCTGAAACAAAAGTGTTGGCAATGTCAGATACGGTTTTAACGTGCGGACGCATGGCATCTGCACCCAAGGCACAGTTAAAGCCGATTGATAACAAGTCGCCATGACGAACCGAGTTCCAGAACGCTTCTGCAGTTTGACCGGTTAAGGTACGACCTGAAGCATCGGTGATGGTGCCGGAAATCATCAACGGCAATTCATAACCTAACTGGTTAAATACTTCTTTCACTGCAAAAATTGCTGCTTTACAGTTCAGTGTATCGAATACTGTTTCAATGAGCAGAATATCCGCACCGCCTTCAATTAAGGCATGTGCAGCTTCAATATAGTTATCGACTAATTCATCAAAGCTAATGTTACGAAATGCAGGGTCATTTACATTGGGTGAAATCGAACAAGTACGAGATGTAGGGCCAAGTACACCCGCCACAAAACGGGGTTTGTCTGGCGTTGAATATTTTTCGCAAGCTGCTTTGGCAACACGCGCTGCTTCAAAGTTAATTTCATGAACCAGATCTTCCATGTGATAGTCAGACATTGAAACACGTGTGCCGTTAAAGCTGTTGGTTTCAATGATGTCTGCACCGGCATCCAGGTAAGCTTCATGAATGCCTTGAATAATCTGGGGTTGAGTCAGGACTAACAGGTCATTGTTGCCTTTCAGGTCAGATGCCCAGTCAGCAAAACGCTCACCACGATAATCCGCTTCTTCTAGTTTATGGCGTTGAATCATGGTACCCATAGCGCCGTCAATAATCAGGATGCGTTTGGCGAGAAGCTCTTTCAGGGTGGCAAGCGTGGACATAAATAACCCCAATCCGATGGAATACAAAATGGGCATCATTTTAGCAGAATTACACTGCCTTTGAGGAATATTCAGTCGACATAGTGAGGCACAGCTTAAAATAAGCCCATTAGTGCCGAATTTTTCATCGAATTGAAATATCAGCAGGCTATGATCGGATACAGATAAAGACAAGCTGGGTAATTTGATTATTAGATTATTAGAAATATCTTGTCTAAAGGTATTCATGCATTTTGAAATATTGAGGCACAAACTATTTTTAGCTTTAAATAATGCAAATTGATGGATTTAAAACAGTTCGGCTCATCAAGATAAAGTTGAATGAGTTAAATTAAGCCAATTATTGAAATTTGGCTTTATATGGCACCTTTTTGTCATATAATTGTCACAATTAAATTGAACAATAAGGGGATTTTATTATCCCCTTGAACCGTCTGCATGAATTCTAATATTCCTCCCGTCCAAGACCAGGTGCCATCAGCGCCAGCAAAATCGACGAATGTGCATGTTGCTACGCCGAAATTTTTTATGCCGGTGTTTCTCACGGTTATTATTTCTACTTTGGTGTACATCGGATTTCAACTTTCAGCTGATTTGTCACATGTCCCGACATTAAGTTTATATTCCGTTATTCTTTTAGCGACTGCGTTGTTAATTGCTTTAGGCTTTGAATTTGTTAATGGTTTTCATGACACTGCCAATGCGGTAGCGACAGTCATCTATACCAATGCTTTATCTGCCCCTGTTGCTGTGATGTGGGCAGGCTTTTGTAATTTCCTTGGAGTGATGGTGGCAAGTGGGGCAGTAGCCTACGGCATCATTGCTTTATTGCCTGTCGAACTGATTATGAATGTCGGTTCTGGTGCAGGTTTTGCCATGGTTTTTGCCATGCTGATTGCTGCGATTTTATGGAATTTGGGTACCTGGTTCTTGGGTATTCCTGCGTCTAGTTCACATACTTTAATCGGTTCGATTTTAGGGGTGGGCATCATGAATTACCTCCTGCACATGGGTAATGGTGCCAGTGGTGTAGACATGGACCAAGTGATTAAAGTCGGTAAAGCACTGTTGTTTTCGCCTTTGATTGGTTTTGCTTTCGCTGCAATAGTATTCTTATTAGTAAAAAAAATCTTTAAAAAGCAAGTTGAACTTTTTAAACCCCCTGAAGGTAACAAACCACCACCGCCTTTAATTCGTGCCATTTTGATTTTTACCTGTACCGGGGTAAGTTTTGCGCATGGATCAAACGATGGTCAAAAAGGTATGGGCTTAATCATGCTGATTTTGATCGGGTGTGTACCTTTGGTGTACTCATTGAATAAAAACCTGGACACCCAGCATCTCCAATCATTTGAACAGTTATCTGTGCAAACTGCGGCAGTTATTTATCCAAATTATCAAGATATTCCAGATACACAAGCTCGTGACGTGTTGACTAAATATATTCAAACTAAAGAAATGTCACCAGAAGTGGTGCCTGCTTTGGCAAGTTTGACCGATCACTTGGGTAATCACGTTGCCAAATATGGTGATTTAAAAGATATTCCAGAAAAACAAGTTTCGACTATCCGTAATGATATGTACTTAAGCACGACTGCATTCAAGCGTTTAGATAAAACTAAGCAGCTTCCTGCAATGTCAGAAAGTCAAGCCAAGACAGTCAAGGAATACCGTAAAAACCTCGATTCATTCCTGCAATATATTCCGACCTGGGTAAAAGTCGCAGTAGCACTTGCGCTTGGTCTGGGAACCATGGTGGGCTGGAAACGTATTGTAGTGACTGTGGGTGAACGTATTGGTAAAGACCATATGACTTATGGGCAAGGCATGTCAGCTGAACTTGTTGCCATGACCACTATTGCAGCAGCAGATGGCTTTGGTATGCCGGTATCGACAACACATGTGTTAAACAGTGCGGTTGCAGGTACTATGGTGGCCAACAAATCCGGCTTAAACTTCCAGATGGTACGAACCATTCTTTCAGCATGGATTTTCACGCTACCTGCTACCATTTGTTTATCAGGTGGTCTGTTCTGGTTGTTCTTGCAGTTTGTTTAAAATATCGGTTTGAAATAAAAAAGCTGCAATTGCAGCTTTTTTTTTATGGCTCATATTTATTGCTCTCTCCCTTTGGGATGAGGAATATATTCCGTATGACGTGGAGAGAATTAAATATAAAATATGATTTAAGCCTCTCCCTTGCGATCCTAGAATATATTCTGAGGATTCTCATCTCCTAAAGGGAAAGGGAGTTTTTCTAAAATAATAAAGAATAATCCTACTTCTTAAACACTTTTAATAGCTTCTTGATGGGCAGTTTTTCATTGGCAAAGCCATACAGTGCAGCAAAAGGCAGTGCAGTACGGGCTAAATAAGCCACACGCCATAAACCGCCATGATTGGCGCCTTTCATCATCAATTCTAATGGATGACCCAAAGGCGTTTCCGGGTTCGCTACCGATTCTGGATGACGCAAGTCATAAATCCATAATGCAGCCATCAGCGCATTGGTGGTTTCCGGATTAAACGATTCCACATCAAACAGACTTGCCCCATTAAAAGCCGCTTTCAATAACGGATTTTTAGTGACTGAGCGGGTAGTGGTAGAGGGCGCGATATTGATGCTGACACGCTGTCCATAATGACGTGCCAGCGTTGCGCGCCATTGCTGAATTCGTTTTGCCAAAGCATAGTTTGGCCCTTGCTCAACCACCAGGCAGTCTGCAATACCATATTTTTGACCATTATCAGAGCTGATTAATGCATCCAGGTTTTTCTTGAAAAAGTGCTGGGCAGAAAGCATGGAAATGCTTTCACTGATAATACGTTGCGATTTTGAGCGCTGTAGGAGCTTGAGATTTGAAGCTTCTACAACTTCTTCAGGAATGGCATAAACATCGGTTGGGGTACACATAAACATTAAACTGGTGTCAGCCTTTTGCTCACTGACGTACTGCATAATGCTGTCCATGGCCATGGATACCCGGACGTGCTTTTCACCATCTAAATAGGCAATCGCTGCAAGGTCTAGCTGACGTTCACTTTGGATCAGCCAATGGGCAATTTCAGGTGTCTGAGTGAGTAAATCGGCCCCCAATTTTTCTTTCAGTGTAGCAGTTGGAGTATCTTCCGCCAATTTTTCCGCACAAGGTGCATACAGGGTTGCATTGCCTTGTTGAATGGTCTTTAAAATTCTGTCCCAAACGCGGCTATTGGGTAAATCGACGGCCACGATATTGGCTTTCCATTTGGACAGCCAGGTTAGGGGGCCGGCTTCAGAACCTGCACCAAATAAGACCATAGTGCGATCAGAAAGATCAAACCATTCGGGATGGGCATGTGCGGCACGTAAAGCATCCGCATGGCTTGGTTCTATAATGCCGGCATCTTGCCAGATTTGAATTTGATCCAGTAAAGCCTGACCCTGTAATTTTTGCCCTTTATAAGGCACATACCATTCAGGGGCAGTCTCACTTTCACCTTTTAGCTGAATGGTATACAAATTGGCTGTATCGATATCCTTCATAATATCTTTAAGTAAATAGCGCTGACCATTTCTATAAAAGTCAAAGCTATGATGGGCCTTGTGCAAGCCCTGTTTGGCAATGGTAATCGGATTATTGAGAGTGCGAATACCTTGTTCAACCAAGGCCTTAAAATAGATAGGATAATGCTTACGCCAGTTTTTTTCCGCGAGGGCGTTCATTGATGACTTGTTGTCAACAATAGATAAAGCTTCAGCAATAATTTCTTTGCCTGTTTGGGAGCTGCTGGCTTTATTGCTGGTTGGATTGATTGGAAATTGAAGACCATCTAATGAAGTGGACATGCAAAAAATCTCGTTTTTTTGATCATTAATATACGGATGTCTACATTATCTATGCCAAATTGATTTGATGGGTAGCATTTAATGACAAAATTGTGTAAATCTTTTTCAAAAAGCCCAGTAAAAAGGAAGCGAAGCTCCTTAATGTATAAATTTTATCATTTCAGTATTATTTCGAAATGCCTTCGGCGATTTCTTTCAGCATGAATGCAGTATTGTCCAGACCTGCGCCAGTAATATATCAGGCATCAACATTTACAAAAATAACCCGATTCTGTTTTACCGCTTGAGATTGCCCTAAAATAGGATAGGTTTTAATGCCTTCCTTGGTGGCATATTTCTGGGTATTCACCGCGCCACGATCCAGCACAATCAAATAATCCGGATTCTGTTAAATGGCAGACTTTAAATGTTCAGCATTTTTCTTTTGTGCGGCTAAAGCCTTAATTGATCCAGCTTCAGGGTGAGTAACATCGGTTTTTGCAGACAGTGGAAGAACAGATTTAAAACCCGTTAACTCATAGATAAAACCAAAACGGTCATTTGCTGCATGCGGCATGTAATTCTCTCCAACAGCAAAGAGCATTACTGCTGATTTATTAGCAGTCTGTTGCTGCACTTTTTGTTGTAGCTGCCCCAAAGCTTGTAATTTTTTATCGGCAAGATCTTCACGCTTAAAAGGCTTTTGCGAGATTCAAGGTGCGATTTTTTAAATCACTCATGTAATGGTTGGTGTTAGGAGAAAAGTCGACCGTTGATGCAATTGGGTGCAAGCTTTCAAGTGTTTTCGCTGAACGACCGCCTACGAAGATTAAATCCGGTTTTAACTGTTTTAATTGAGCCAAATCAGTTCAAAAAGACTGCCTGCTTTAATAAATTGTGCTTGATTATATAAGGTCAAGCTGCCTGTAAATGTGGTTTTGGGCACAATTTGAGCCTGAATGTTTAAGGCATTTAAGGGATCTAAAATGGAGAGCTCATACACTGCAATTTTTTTTGGCATTTGTTTGAGTTTAATGTTTGCTTTTCTGTCGCCAGATTGAACATGCGCTATGGGCCAAACTATTTAATCCCACTGAAGCGAAAATAACGCTTAAAAAATAATACCTTAGTTTCAATTTGAAAGTGATCTTCTCTTAAATTTGTGCAACAAGGTAACAAAGAACCGAAGATAATTAAGTAATAATCATTAGCAAATAGGAATTATTTTATTTTGCTATAAAAAAGACGCTGAAAATTCAGCGTCTTGAAATATGTCTAGGTGAACAATAAACTTTAGAAAGGTAATTGCATCAACTTATTCAAAAAGTGTGGAATAAGCCTTGGTTCAAGAATGATGGTCATGATCACCCCATATGCAGCTCCCCAAAGATGCGCACTATGGTTAATGTTGGAGTTGCCACGTTTGCCTGACCAGATACTGTAAGCAACATATAAAACTGCAAAAATAATTGCCGGTACAGGAATAAAGAATACAAAAATCAGTTTCCACGGTTCAAAAAGAATATAAGCAAACAAAACGGCAGAAACTGCACCGGAAGCGCCTAAACTTGCCCAACGATGGTCATTTTTATGTTTGAGATAACTCGGAATAATGGCAACAATCAAGCCGCCTAAGTAGAACAAGACAAAGCCAAGATCAAAAAAATACTGTCGGTAAAAACTTTCAATTACGCTACCAAAAAAGAATAGCGTAATCATGTTGAAGATCAGATGTGCGCCATCGGCATGAACAAAACCATGGGTAATAAAGCGGTCATATTGTCCACGCTGCATCGCAGGGGGCCAAAAAATAAGACGGCTCATGACCTTCTGATTTGAAAATGCAATCAGTGAAACTGCCACTGTAATCAGGATCAGGCAAACAGTATGGTTAAAAGGTAGATCTAGCATAAAGTGAAAGTTCAACTTTTAAATATTTATAGCTAATAATGCCATTAAATGAAGTATTAAGATGAACTTTTATAATAATTCCGACAATTTTAGTTGATTTTTTTTTATTACCCCGCATCTTCAGTTAAAATGATAACTTCAGCTTGAGGAAATATGATTATGTCGACTGATAACATCAGCGCTGCAGTTGCAGAAGAAATTCCAAATTTATTGATTACGCCAACGGCACAAGAGTATTTGTTTGATTTGCTTGATAAACAAAATACTCCGGGCATTGCTGTACGTATTTTTGTGGAAAATGCAGGTACGCCTCGTGCTGAATGTTGTATGGCATATAGTGCACCTGAAGAAGTGATTCCTACAGACTATAAACAAGATTATCCAAACTTTGCCGCATATATTGATGCGCCATCAATTCCATATTTGTTGGATGCGGTGATTGATTACAATAAAGACCGTTTTGGTGGTCAATTAACATTCCGCGCACCGAATTCAAAAGTGCCACGCGTAGGTGCGGATGCTTCGATTGAAGAGCGCATTAGCTATGTATTGCAAGCCGAAATTAATCCGGGTTTGGCTGGACATGGCGGTAACTGCGCCTTAGTCGAAATTATTGAAGATGAAGAACATGGCTTAACCGCTGTATTAAAATTTGGTGGGGGTTGCCAAGGCTGTTCAGCTATTGATGTAACCTTGAAGCAAGGTGTTGAAACGACGTTAAAACAGCATATTCCTGAATTATCGCGTGTGGTTGACCAAACTGACCACAGTCAGGCAGAGGGTGCTTATTTTAAATAAGACTTCATGTTTGAAAAAATAGCCTCCAATTTGTTGGAGGTTTTTTTTGCTTAAAATTTAATTGATAGTGAGAATAGTTATCAATACTAATTGCAATCTGTTTATTGTTTGTTACAATGCGCAACGAAAATTGCATTACTTATCCATTATTTTGCCACTTGGGGAAACTTGAATGACCAAGCGTATTGTTCGATCTGCACTATCACTTTCAATATTATCTGTTATCGCTTCGGTTACATTTGCGGCTGATCAAAATACATCTTCTGTTTCTAATCCGGTCAAGTTAGAAACAATAGTCGTTACAGCGGCAGGTTATGAACAGGATGTAAGCAAAGCTCCCGCATCCATGACTGTGATTACCAAGGAAGAACTAGAAGCACGACAATATAATGATATTACTGACGTACTCAGAAATACGCCGGGGGTGGTTATTTCGGGAGCCGGTTCCGCACAAACAGTCAGTATTCGTGGTATGAGTTCAAGTTACACATTATTTTTGGTGAATGGTAAACGTCAATATTCTAAAGATGTCAATCCGAATGGAGATGATAGCGGCTTTGAAAAAAATATCTTACCGCCGATTGCATCGATTGAGCGTATTGAGGTGATTCGTGGACCTGCATCTACTTTATATGGCAGTGATGCTATGGGGGGTGTAATCAATATCATTACCAAAAAAGTCAGTGATGAATGGTCGGGAACAGCTGAACTAGGAACGATTTTACAGGATTCGAATAATTCTGGAGATATCAAAAATGCTTCGGTCTATCTAACCGGGCCTTTGATTGAAAATAAACTGGGCATGCAGCTTGGGGTGAATAAGCAAAAGCGTGAAGAAGACAGCTATGTCGGCGGCTTCCGTGGTACGGAAGTAGAAAGTCTAAATTCCAGACTGACTTATTTAATCAATGACAATCATGACTTAGAATTTGATGCAAATTTTACCAAGCAGGAATCTGAGTCCACTGCAGGTCAAACCATTTTAAGTACAGGAACAGATTCATACGGTCGAAATTATCGTGAAGTATTTGGTTTAACGCATAATGGCCGATATAGCGATGTACTGAATAGCAGTTCTTATATTCAATATGAAAAATCAAAAAATCCGGATCGTAAAAATACCACGTCAGGTTTAAGCGGAATTGAGCTTGAAACATGGCTTGCCAATACGCAGTGGAATTGGCAGTTGAGTAATCATAATTTAATTTCGGGTCTATATTTTAAAAACGAGTCACTGGTTGACCGCGCGACCAATCAAAATTTAGAAATGCCGGTGACTGAATTAGACCGTTGGGCATTTGCAGTTTTTGCAGAAGATACCTGGTCAATTACCGATACTTTTAACTTAACCACGGGTTTGCGTTACGATCACGATGAAAATTATGATGGTAACTTGTCACCACGTTTGTATGGGGTATATAACCCGACAGATGCATGGACATTTAAAGGCGGGGTATCTACCGGTTATAAACAACCCGATTTAAGACAATCATCAAGTGATGTACATTCTGTGACCGGTAAAGGCAGTGCCTTTATTATGGGGAATGATGATTTAAAACCGGAAAAATCTGTAAGCTATGAACTTGGCACAGCATGGCAGGGTGACAAGTCTAAAGCCTCATTAACCGCATTCTATACTGAATATAAAGATAAAATTACTGAAGTGCGCGATTGTTCATCTCCAAATGGGAATAACAGTAATTCGGCAACCTGGACATGTGCCGACCCATTTGGTCGTATTGATTCAGCGACGGGGAATGTCCGCTTGTGGAACTTTATCAGTTCAAGAATTAATGTAGATGAAGCCACCATGCAAGGTGTGGAGGCTTCATTTGAAACCGAGCTTGCTGAAGGGGTAAATCTAAACACCAACTACACCTATACGGAAACCGAGCAGAAATCAGGTGATTTAAAAGGTCAGCCATTAAATCAAATGCCAAAGCATATGTTTAATGCAACCGTAGATTACAACCTCAATGATGCTTTGGATGTCTGGACACGCTTACACTATCGTAGTGAAACGTCTTCTTATTTAGGTCGTACTTCAATGTCTGAGCCAACACCAGCATATCAATTTTTAGATGTTGGTTTTAATTACCAATTTACTCCAAGCTTAAAAGGTAAATTCGGGGTTTATAACATCCTGGATGAAAAAGCAGAAGATGCAGATGGCGATCAGGTTCTAGATGGCCGCCGTTATGGCATCAGTTTTGTGGCCAATTTCTAATAAGTTGAATAAAGAAAAAGCCGCTTCACGCGGCTTTTTTTATGACTGAATATTTAAAATTTTCTGTGCGGTGTCTGCATAATAAAACTTTTCTAAATATGCTCGTGCACGCATCCGTAAGTATTCAGATGAAACTAACTTTTGAATTACAGGGTTTAGTAAATGCCGCAATTCATGCTGAATTAAAGCCTCATCAATATTTAAGTCGCGTAGTAACAAGTCAAAACTATGCTCCTGATTACGGGTATACCAGGCATAGACACCATCATGAACTTGCTGTTTTAGGTATTCTGTCTGGCGCAGATGATCCCAAATTTCATGCCCTAAGCCCACAGTATGAGGCAGGTCTTGAACTTCAATATAACTCTTCAAAACCGTTAAAGGCATATCTTTAATTTTATGCCACAGATTGGCCTGGAAGTGATACAGCTTTTCATCATCAAAATGTTGATTTAACACATGCTCACTCATTTGACTGAGCTTTAAGATATTCTTTTGCAGATAATGCCCAATGGTTTCATCCAGATTTGAGTCAGTCACAGTTTCTAAAACCGATTTCCCCATTTTCATAAAACGTGAAACACCCGGAACCCGTTTCGCCACCACCGAATTATCCAAATAATCCTGAATTGAATGTTGAATCAATTGCGTGATCATGGCTGAAAAAGCAGGGCTATTGACCACGGTTTTAATCAGACGTTGACGATGGCCACTTTTACTCGCGACATATTGGGCAATTTTATCGACGGTTAATACCGGAATCACATCCGCAATTTGAGTGTTTTCATTGGCAGGATGAATTAAAGCAAAACGAAGATGTTCGGTAATTTGTTCAATTAAAAAGTAACTCGCAGGGGTAGCTAAAATCTGCTTTTGCAATAGCGCATTGATTTGTTCAAATGACCAGATATCCTGCAAGGTCTGTTTTCTAAACCACTGATAGAAATTTAAAAATTCGCTTTGAAGAGTAGCAGTATGTGAAAACTCTTGTTCTAAAAATTCAAGATGAGCTTCGATCAATTGCTCAATCATCGGGTGTTTCGGCATACTGTCTCTATTAAGCTAATTTAAGGGGATAAGTTTATCAGCAAGTGGGTTTTTTAACTTTTGGGTTTTGGCTAGAAAAGGCAAATAGTGGTTCGCCACTTGTTGTTCTGCTTCTAAAATAGGCATGTGCCCAACATTATTTAAAATAACCGGCGTTTCGGCACGCTTCAATAAAGATTGTAATTCATTTGCTGCTTCCACATTAATAATTTTATCTTGCTTGCCCCAAAGAATGAGGGTGGGTGCTTCAATGGTTCGTGTCAGTCGGGCAAATGATTCAGGGGTATAAATACGATTTAGGGTGATCAATTGATCAATCATTTTACGGGTTTGCAATGATTGAGAGATCATTATTTTTTCTTGGGCTTTTTTAAAATAAATGGGTAAATCCGGTGGATTTTGCATTACTTGAGCCATGACATCGTCTAAATCACCCGGTTTGGACACAATCAGATGCTTTAAAAAATAAGGGTCTTTGGTATAGGCAGTATTGGCCTGTTTATAGATACCTGCGCTATTGAGTAAAAACAGACTTTGAGTATCAAATGGATATTGTGATGCGTAAACAGTTGCAATGGAGCCGCCTAGCGAGTGACCTGCAATATTCAGTTTGTCTTCCACACCAATGGCTTCAACAAAACGGCGCAAGCGTTCCGTGACATTGGGAACAGACAGATCAAAATTATCCGCAACTTTGGTTTCACCATTGCTTGGAAGATCTGGAATAATCACGTGGTAATAGGGGGTTAAAAAATGTGCCACGCCGTTCCAGTTGTCACGATTTCCCGCCAAGCCATGAATAAGCAATACCGCAGGCTTATTGCTGGAGCCACCTTCACTGTAGCTCCAGGTAATATCATCAATTTTAATCGTTTTACTACGTAAGCCGGCGGCACTACGCTCTTTCACTAAATAATTTTCGAATGAAGGTTGAGCAACGTAGATTTTTTTATTTATAGTTGCATGAGAAAAAAGCGGCACACTGATTGAAATGGCTAAGCAGGCCATCTGCAAACAGCGGGATAAAATCGAGTGAGGCTGTGTCATTGATCATTATCCTTATGTGTAAATGACGGTCATTTTTCTAGATTACCCTTTAAAAATCATCTGATTTTAACTGAATTCTATTTTTTTTAAAATGTCTGTATTTTATTGTAAGTATTATCGTGGAAATGTCACTGAATTGTTTCTTGAAGTCCGTTGCGTGAAGCTGTAAAAGTGTGCACCGGATCAAATTTATGAGCGAAATAAAATATTTTGTAACTTTGTTATTAATTAATCAGCTATTCTTTTTGCAAGTGACATTCCAATTTCATCGCATTAAAATATTACAACTTCAAACATTGGAAGACCAGCATGCTAACAGCAGAAGAAGCTTTAGATCGTTTAAAAAAAGGGAACCAGCGTTTTGTATTAGGGGAAACGACACACCCCAAACAACTTTCACATCAGCAAAGGGCAGAAATGGCAGAAAATCAAAACCCCTTTGCCATCGTCTTGGGCTGTTCAGATTCTCGCGTTCCTGCGGAAATGGTATTTGACCAGGGTCTAGGTGATTTATTTGTGATCCGTGTGGCGGGGAATGTGGTCGCACCTTCACAGGTAGGCAGTGTAGAATTTGCTGCAGAACGTTATGATTGCGCTGTTGTGATTGTATTAGGACATAGTCATTGTGGCGCTATTCAAGCGACCATTGATACCTTAATGAATCCGGATCATCCACCCTCATTAAATCTGATGTCTATTGTAAACCGTGTTCGCCCGTCGGTTGAAACATTGATGCAAACTGAATTAAAAAACGATTTATCTAAATTGTCGAAACATGCAGTTCGTTCTAATGTCTTTGCCTCTGTGAATCAGCTGCGTCATGGTTCTGCGGTTTTAGAATGCCTGATTGCCAAAGGTCAGTTGAAAATTGTTGGTGCAGAATACTCTTTAGAAACGGGTGAAGTTTTGTTTTTTGATTTTTAAAATTGAATCAAGCTTCAAACCGAACAAAAGGCGCTTTATAAAGCGCCTTTTATATAGGGATAGGCATTGTTCAGTAAAATGCTTTGTGCGCTGGCATTCGGGTGAACTAAATCCTGTTGCATCAAGTTTTTCTTGCCTGCAATTCCTTCTAGAAAGAAAGGCATCAATTTTACCTTGTACTGTTCACTCACAATCTGATAATTTTTTTCAAAGGCCTTGGTATAGGCTGTACCGTAATTCGGTGGGATTTTCATTCCAAAAACAATCACTGTGGCTTTAGCTTTCTGACTTTGTTGAATGAGATGAGCCAGGTTCTTTTGAATCAATAGCGGGGATTGACCCCTTAGACCATCATTTCCACCTAACTCAATCACTACAACATGCGGTTTATGAATTTGCAATAATTTAGGCAACCGCGCCAAAGCACCGCTGGTGGTTTCACCACTGACACTGGCATTGACCACTTTATGTTGTTTCGGATACTGTTGCTCTAGACGTTTTTGTAATAAATGCACCCAACCTTGCTGTGCCTGAATTCCATAACCCGCGCTAATACTGTCACCCAGAATCATAATGGTTTTAGCAGACACCATCACTGGAGCAAGACACAGGCTGAACATCGCCAAGCAAGCAAATACACGAGTTCTTAAATTGCGATTTTGCATATAGGGATTTTATGACCCAAGTTACGAGCGACCCTTCCATCATGCCACAAGTGATTATTTCTGCCCAGCAACTGACACAAAAGATAAAACTTGTACAAAAAGAACTGTGCATTTTTGAAAATTTAAACTTTGAAATCCAGACGGGTGAACAAGTGGCTATTACCGGACGTTCAGGTTCAGGAAAATCGACCTTGCTTGGAATTTTAGCCACTCTGGATCAAGCCAGCTCAGGAAAACTGCTGGTCTGTGGGGAATCCATCGCTGAATTGAACGAAGAACAACGTGCGTTGGTACGTTTAAAATATATCGGTTTTGTTTTCCAGTCTTTTCAGCTGCTGCCTCATTTGACAGCGGTAGAAAATGTGATGTTACCGCTACGTTTGCAACATCATTTTAATTTTGTCGAGGCTGAAAAAAAGGCATTGGCCCTACTTAAAAAAGTCGGTTTAGAACGTCAGGCGACCCAAACTCCCAAAGTGCTGTCGGGGGGCGAACAACAGCGTGTGGCCATTGCGCGTGCTTTAATTAGCGACCCGAAAATCATTTTCGCAGATGAGCCTACAGGTAACCTAGACACACAAACCGCCAGTGAAATTGAGCAATTGTTATTTCAGCTGAACCGTGAATTTGGGACGACCTTAGTTTTGGTAACCCATAATCCAAAACTGGCCGAGCAATGTCAGCGACATTTTGAATTGCTGGATGGTCATCTAATTGAACATCGTAACGGTGAGGGCTGAAATGAATCCACTCTTTCGACCTTTACTGACCCAGAGTTTTAAAAGTACAGGCGTTTACTTACTGATCATTGCTCTAACTTTGGCGATCAGTGCAACTACGGCACTAAAGTTTAGTAATGAACAAATCCAAAATGCCGTAGCATTACAGGCTGCTGAAATGCTGGCAGGCGATTTGGTCCTGAGCGACAATCAGCCGCTTGAAAAAAAGTGGCAACACAAAGCCCATCAATTGTCACTGCAACAATCTGAAGTCACCACCTTCAGTTCGATGGCGCATACCCATGAGCAATTTGTCATGGTCAATGTGAAAGCCATTGATGATGCCTTTCCTTTGCGCGGAGAAATTCGGGTTGCGCCCCCAGCAAAGAAAATTCAGCCAGGAGAGGTTTGGCTCAGTAATCGGGCCATGGATTTGTTGCATGTCAAAGTCGGGGATAGCCTTAATATTGCCGATGGAACCTTTAAGGTCACTGCTGAAATTGAACATGATTCCAATCAGGAACTGGGCTTTTCCGGCTTTTCACCTACGGTGATTATTTCCCAAGCCGATGTTGCACGTACCAATGCCATTCAAATTGGCAGTCGGGTTGAATACCGTTTATTGATGGCAGGGTCTGCCCAACAGACCAAACAGTTTGAACAAGATTTCAACCAGCTGCATGGGTCTGCTCAAAGCAAAATAGACAATGAACAGAATAGTCTAAAGTTACGTAATGCCAGTGAAGGCAATACCCGTTTAATGAAGCCGATTGCCAATCTAGATACCTTCCTACAACTTGCCAATATTTTGACCATTTTACTGTGCGGCATTGCGATTGCCTTAACCAGTCAGCGTTATGTGCAGCAAAATCAGGATAATATTGCGCTAATGCGCTGTATTGGTGCCACAAAAAATCAAATTCTTAGCGCATATCTGACTTTATTGGGCGTAGTATTAATTGTCGCAATGGCGATTGGTAGTCTGGCAGGGGTAGCGCTTGGATATGGTTTATTGCAACTGATGCTGCAACTGATTCCACATCTGCAAATTGAATTTTCTGCCTTGAATATGCTTCTTGGCCCCTTACCGATTGCGATGCTTACCAGTGCCGTGGTGTTGTTGGGTTTTATCGTGCCAAGTTTATGGCAGCTGCTCAATACACCGCCGATTCGGGTGATTCGCCAACAAGAAAAATCAGTTCAGTCCATGCTGTGGATGTTGCTGATGGGGACAGCCAGTCTGGTGCTGTTTAGTGTGGTACTGACTGAAAATATTGTGCTTACCGCCTGGGTCATAGGTGCAATGATCATCTTGTGTACTGTGCTGTATATGATCATTTGGGGCTGCTTAAAATTAATTAAAAGCCTGAAATGGTCCATTTCAGCCTATGTCCGCGCGCCTTATCAAACCGCCTTTCAAATTACTGCTTTAGCACTTGGGCTAAGCTTGATTACGGTGTTGGCTGTATTGCGAACGGACTTGCTCGAGCGTTGGCAGCAACAATTACCGGAAGGTACGCCGAATCAATTTGTTTACGGTTTACCGCCGTTTGATATGCCTTTATTCAAAGCCCAGATTGAGCAACATGGATGGCCAAGCACACCTTTATATCCCAATATTCGTGGGCGATTGGTGGCGAAGAATGACCAACCTTTTTCCAATGAATTGCTGGAAAGCAATAACTCTTTACGCCGTGAACTCAATTTAACCCAAACATCAGAATATCCTACCGACAATAAAATTGTGCAGGGAACTTCAGCATTGAAAAATGTCGGTGATGTGTCTGTTGAAGTGAAAACTGCGGAAGAACTGGGCATAAAAATAGGCGATCGACTGACCTTTAGTCTGCCTGAAGGATTAGTTCAAGCCAAAGTCATTAACTTACGTAGTGTGGAATGGGAAAGTTTTAGTCCGAATTTCTTCTTTATTTTTGCACCCAAAACTATGGATGAAAATGCGGGCAGTTATTTAGGCAGTTTTTATGTGCCCGAACAGGATAAAAAACAACTGGTATCCGTGATTCAGCAATTTGCCAATACGGTTTTTATTGATGTCAGTCTGATTCTGGATGAAGTCAAACGTTTGGTGAATGTGCTGGTGCAAATTATTACCATACTCGCGCTATTGGTCAGTGTCTCTGGAGTTTTGGTTTTGATTGCCTGTTTGAATCTGTTGATGGATGAACGCAAACGTGAGGTGGCTTTGTTGCGCTCATTTGGCAGTTCTAAACAGAAATTAAAACAGATGATGACTGTGGAGATCGGCTTTATAGGATTCATGGCTGGCGTAGTTTCATGCTTCTTTGCAGAAGTGATTAGTGCGATTGCCAGCTATAAAATGAATTTGCTGATTCAGGCGCATTGGGAAATCTGGCTGATTTTACCTATTTTAATGACCGTGGTGTGTGCCTTGATTGGTCGCTATCGCTTGAGTTATCTTTGTGATATTCCGCCATTACAAAGTTTGCGCGAGATGAATCAATAAACAACTCATCTCAACTAAATAATAGGTCTGAACTGGATAATTCATTCACCTTAAAAATGCAGCTGTGCACGCATGGCTGCAAGGATTTGACGCCAAACAGGTTCAAGGATTTGAACCTGTTGCATGCAGTAATCATAAAACACATAGCAAGTTGCAACGCCCACAATCAAACCTAAAATAAAGCCTAAATTAGGTTTATGCATCCGTTGTCCAAGGTACCAAATAGCCGCTAATACCGCACCCATTAACATGCCGCCAATATGGGCCGCATTATTAATTCCCGGCATGGTAAAGCCAATAAACAGGTTAATCCCCATCACCATGACCAAAGTTTTTTTATCTAAAATAAAACGTTGCTTGGGTAAGATGGGTAATAAAGACAAAACAGTTAAAGCGCCACCAATCCCCATAACTGCGCCAGAAGCACCCGCACTCACAGTTGGGAAAAGTTTGGGATCATTGGTTTGCAGCAGTTCCAAGGTATTTTGAATATCGATAAAGCCACTGAGCAAACTTCCCATCAGGCCTGCAAGAATATATAAACCCAAATAATAGAATCTGCCAAAAAGCTGTTCAGCCACACTGCCGAAAATATACAGTGCCCACATATTGAGCATTAAATGGATTAAACCAAAATGAAAAAACATGCTGCTAAACAGGCGAGTGGGTTCCTCTAAAAAGGTTAAAGGTGCATAATCAGCTCCCCAACGAATAGCATCGACCAGACTTGGGCTAGTAATATTGACGCCTGTGAGCACTTGCCAGAGAAATAAACCGACATTAATGGCAATAAAAACTGCAGTCAGCCACCAAAGGTGAACCTCGGGTTTAGTTCGAATGGGAGGAGGTGAAAGTTCAGCCATGCTATTCTTTTATAATCTTTGCTATATTCAGCTTCAAGCTTAGCACGAAAAAACAGATATTTTGGAGTAACTCACTGACATGAAAGCTTTTATTGTTCGTAGTTTGTTAATACTCGTCAGTTTGGTGCTTTTGATACAACTTTGGATTTTTTCAAGTCTGGTGTGGTGGCGCACCCATCCGGTTGACACCACCATGATGATGCGTCTGGATTATTGGGCTGAACCCTCTAAGCCGATCAAACACCAATGGCGTGATTACGATCAAATCAGTGACTACCTCAAACATGCAGTCGTTGCCGCAGAAGACGGTAAATTTTTGCAACATCACGGTTTTGACTGGGCAGGGATGCAATTTGCCTTAGAGCGAAATAAAGACAAAGGCAAAGTCGTGGCCGGCGGGTCGACCATTTCCCAACAATTGGCGAAGAATCTATTTTTATATAACAAGCGTTCATTTCTGCGTAAAGGCCAAGAAGCCGTGGCGACCTGGATGATGGAGCGGGTTTGGACAAAAGAACGTATTTTAGAAGTCTATTTAAACTCGGTTGAATTTGGCGACAATATTTACGGTGTGGAAGCGGCAACCCAGCATTATTTTGGCAAAAGTGCGAGAAGTTTAAGTCGTGAACAAGCCGCCTTTTTAGCAGCCATTTTACCCAATCCAAAATATTACCAAGACCATCGTGATGACCGAAAACTGCAATACCGCAAACGTATGATTCAAAAATACATGCGTTATAGCAATATTCCCTAATGAAAGACTGTACCAAAAAGCCCAAAATTTTGGGCTTTTTTTATGAAATTGTCATAATTTTGAAGCATACTTATGAAGATACGGATCACTTTCGAATAATCATAGGTTAGGTATGAATACTGCAGCAGGCCCATCTCCTACACAAACAGAATATACATATAACGATCGTTATATAAATCGTGAACTTTCTATTCTAGATTTTCATCTTCGTGTATTAGAACAGGCGGTTGACCCACTGCATCCTTTACTTGAACGCATGAATTTCTTGCTTATTTTCTCGCGTAATCTGGACGAGTTTTTTGAAATTCGTTTTGCAGGGTTGATGGAGCAACTCGATTTAGGCAATGAAAGTCACAGTCCAGATGGTTTAACCCCAAAGCAGGTATTGGAGATTATTTCTAAAACTGCGCATGTCGCGATTGAACGTCAGTATCGTATTTTAAATGAAGAGATTCTGCCGAAACTGCGTGAAGAAGATATCTGTTTTTTACGCCGTGGAGAACTCACACCTGCTCAATCTGCCTGGGTTAAAAAGTATTTCCAAGAGCAAGTCGCTCCAGTGCTGACTCCGATTAGTTTAGATCCAGCCCATCCATTTCCGCGTTTGGTCAACAAAAGCCTAAACTTTATTGTGACCCTCGAAGGGAAAGATGCCTTTGGTCGTCAGATTGATCTAGCGGTCGTTCCTGCACCGCGTTCATTGCCACGTGTGGTACGTTTACCGGATGAACTCACCGATGGCAAAGAGCATCATGTCATGCTATCCGCGATTATTCATGAGCATGTCTCTGATTTATTTCCCGGCATGACCGCCACAGGTTGTTATCAATTCCGTGTCACGCGCAATGCAGATTTAGCTTTAAATGAAGATGTTGAAGACTTGGCCAAAGCTTTAAAAGGAGAATTGAACTCACGCCGCTTTGGTCGTGCAGTACGTTTGGAAGTGACTCAAAACTGCCCTGAACATATCTATGAGTATTTGCTGGATGAGTTTGATCTCGAGAAAGATCAACTTTATAAAGTCGATGGTCCGGTGAATCTTGCCCGTTTATTGTCGAATTTTAAACGTCCGCATTTACGTTATGATTCACATACACCAATCATTCCAAAAGTTCTAAAGAAGTCTGAAAATATTTTCTCTGCCATGCAGAAGCAGGATATTTTATTACATCATCCATTTGAATCATTTGCACCTGTGATCAATTTGTTACGTGAGGCAGCACGTGATCCTCAAGTGCTTGCGATCAAGCAAACTTTATACCGTAGTGGACCGGATTCTGAAATTGTTCAAGTACTTGCAGAAGCGGCACGAAATGGTAAAGAAGTCACAGCAGTAATTGAATTACGTGCGCGTTTCGATGAAGAATCCAATATTGAAGTAGCAAATGTATTGCAAGAAGCCGGCGCCGTAGTGGTGTACGGTATTGTAGGCTACAAAACCCATGCCAAAATGATTCTGGTGGTTCGCCGTGAAAACAATAAACTGGTACGTTATGTACATTTAGGTACGGGTAACTATCATGCAGGCAATGCACGAATTTATACTGACTACGGCTTGCTGACCACAGATAAAGAATTGTGTGAAGATGTGCATCGCATTTTCCAAGAATTAACGGGTATGGGTAAAATGGCGAAGCTGAAAAAACTTCTGCATGCACCATTTACTCTGCATACTCAACTGATCAATTTCATTGATGAAGAAATTGCTAATGCTAAAGCAGGCAAGCCGGCACAAATTATTGTCAAAGTGAATGCCTTAACTGAAAGGCAGCTGATCAACAAGTTATATGAAGCTTCGCAAGTGGGTGTAAAAATTGATTTAATTATTCGCTCAATTTGCTGTTTACGTCCTGGTTTACCCGGGCTTTCAGAAAATATTCGTGTGCGTTCAATTGTTGGACGTTTTCTGGAACATACCCGGGTTTACTATTTTGGTAATAATGGTAACGCGCGAATTTACTGCTCAAGTGCGGACTGGATGGATCGTAATTTATTTAATCGCGTTGAAGCCTGTTTCCCAATTGAAGACCCAGCTCTGAAAAAACGTATTTATCAGCAAGGTTTACTGACGTATTTGAAAGACAATCAGCAAGCGTGGTTGTTGCAAGGAGATGGAACCTGGGTTCGTGCACAGGTTGCAGAAGGCCAAGAACCGCATAATGCACAAAGAATATTATTGGATATCATCAAATAATTCCTTCAACTCTCAAAGAAGAAATAAAGGAGTCTCTGGACTCCTTTATTTTTATACAACAGAAATATTGAAAATAAAAGATCTAACTTTTTAGGCATGCAATTTTTCGGTAATTGCTTTTAATAGAGCCTTCAATTTTATGAAGAGAAGTCTAAGTCTGTTCTACGACTTGCTGTAGGTTAATCCGCCACTGATACTAAATTTAAAATTTCATATTTGATTGCGTTTAAATATATTGGCTTGCTGAGTTAAATTGTTGATATTGATTGGTTAGGTTCTACTTGATGCGACAAAATATTGCGCTAAAACATGATGGATCGGCGCTCCACCGTGCAGAATACCTTTAATGTTATTTAATAATTCTGTCTCAGTATTTAGATGAAAAATCATCCTGCGCACTGTCTAAATAGCCTTTAACAGTAAAGAGGCTTGTTGTTGGCTAAGACCATTATCCTGCTAGTATCGGGATGGAGCTTTTTGAGTTGCTTGATAAATGTAAGCGTTGTTGTTTGATTGAGGGATAATCTATCAAAATCAGGTTGGGCAAATGTGGTTGTGATAAGTAGTCAGCTTCAATAAGATGAGTCATGCTCATCATTAATTCTGCACAATAGCCTAATCTAATGAGAATACTCTCTAAGAGATGATTGAAAGCGGGTTGATCTTCTATTAACAGGACGGGCACAGACGATATCAGTTCACCGACTAGACTATTCTCACACTGGTTTCGATTTTATTGAGCAACTTTGCTATACAACCCATAAAAGTACTATCCTAAGAATTAGGTAATTTATGAAAGTAAAGTAAACCTATGTATTTATAGAATAATAATTTAAAAAAATAATTTATTAAATGTGAATGAATTATAATATTTTTTAAAATTATTGAATAATTAATATCTTAGCTCATCCAAATAAGAGCCATTATATTTTAACTTCAAAATTAGTTTGGCGTAGGGCAAGAACCTTTTTACTTAAACAAAAAACATGGTTTTGTAGATTAAGTATTAGAATTTATTCGAGCAAAATATTGGCTAGGAAGATAATTGAGCAATAAAAAAAGGAGCGGTTGCTCCTTTTAATGTATAGCTTATTTTTAATGAAGATTTTGGGTGATTTTTTGCAAAATTTGCAATAACACATCAAATTCACTTTGCAATGGCGTACTTTTACGCGTGACCAAAGCTAACGTACGGCTTGGTGCAGCCTCAATAGATTTAACCATTAAATCTGAATTTGCTTTAATCATATTGGTATGAATGGCAATTTCAGGAAGTAGAGTAAAGCCTAAATCCGCAGAGACCATTTCAACCAATGTAGGTAATGAACTGGCCTTTAAACGATGATCATTTTTACGTTCACCAATTGGACATGCACTTAAAGTATGATTACGTAAGCAATGACCTTCTTCTAGCAAGACTAAACGGGATAAATCTAAGTCATCCAGCGATTTTGCTGTGTTGGCATTTTGATCGTTTTTGTGACAGACCAAATACAAATCTTCTTTGGCGATTTCAGCAACTTTTAAACCGCGAGTGTCAAAAGGGAGTGCCAAAACAATCATGTCGAGATTACCATGTTCCAGTTTTTCGACAATTTTTTCACTTTGCGCTTCATGCAAATGCAATTGAATTTTAGGCAGTTGCTTATGCACTTCATCTAAAAGTTTCGACAAAATGAAAGGTGCAATAGTCGGAATAATGCCTAAATGCAAATCACCCGTTAAAGGTTCACTCATTTCACGACTCAAACGCATCAAGTCTTGAGCATCTGCCAATAGAACACGGGCTCGAGCCACAACCTGTTCTCCAAGCGGAGTTAAACGTACATTTTGGCGGTCGCGTTCAACGAGGACTCCACCTAACAAACGCTCTAACTCCATGATCCCGCCTGACAAAGTCGATTGGGTCACAAATGAACGGCGCGCAGCTTCAGTAAAATGTAGCGTTTCAGACAGTGTTACGAGGTATGACAGCTGTCTTAAAGAGGGTAATGCAGCCATAGTGTCCTAATGTTTTAATTTAAAGTGATCAGCAAATAATCCGCTAAGATATGGAATAAAATGCGGAGGCATATCATGCCCCATTCCATCAATTAATTCAAACTTAGCATCTGTAATTGCCTTTGCAACTGCTTTGCCATGACTCGGTGGCAGTAAACGATCACGGGAGCCATGTACCACAAGGGTAGGTTGCTGAATTTGCTTACTCAATTGTAGCAAAGAACCGGTACATAATATTGCTAAAAATTGTTGAAGTACACCCGCTGGATAATAACTGCGTTGATATAATTTACGTGCGGTCTGAATAATTTCAAGTTGATTGATATATCCAGGTGAACCAATGATGTTAAAAACTTTTACACTATGATTGATAATGCCCTCTTCATCAGTAGATTCAGGTCGACCAATCAGGCTAAAAAGCTGTTTTGGAAAGGGCGGGGGTAATAGCGGCTGATTATTACTGGTAAACATTAAGCCCAGATTATTCACTTTTTCAGGATGTCGGGCTGCCAGAATTTGAGCAATCATTCCGCCCATGGATGCGCCAATTACAGAGACTTGTTCTAGTCCTAAATGCTCAATCAATAAGGCAGCATCTTCCGCCATATCATACAGGTTATAAGGTGCACCTTGATTTTGTAAGCCTAAAGCAAAACGCCCCATCAGTTTTAATGTGTTGAGTCGTGGTCCTAAATGTCGAATTTTTGACGACAGTCCAATATCGCGGTTATCAAAACGAATAACACGATAACCTTGATCAATCAGGGATTTACAGAAAAAATCTGGCCAAAACAACATTTGCGCACCCAAACCCATAATCAGCATGATCGCAGGATGTTCAGGATTTCCACCCATTTCAACATGCAGCTCAATACCATTGCTTAAAGTCACTTTGGTTTCGTGCATAAAAGAAGTATAGGGAGAGCCTGTAAAATTAAGTGCGCTATGATTCATCGTTGTTTTCCCCAAAAAGGACATTTTGCTTAAAAAATGTCCTTACTATTAAACCCTTAAACGGCTACAGGAATCAAGTCGGGTACCAGCTTAGTTAGACTTAAACGTTGTTTAGCTGCGGTTGCGCCCAATAAAACAAAACCACGCAAGGTGTTTTGACTATCTAAAGCTTTGGCAATCATGCCATCTTCAAGTTCTTCTGTATCCCAAGTGACATCAACGCCAACTGGTGCGGGAAGTACGGTCAGGGGAGCAGCAGGGGTTTTGACTGCAACGGGCATTGCTGGATAATGAACATGCGTTTGTTCACCATTCAAGGTTTTCGCTAGAGCGCGTGCTTGTTGCATGATCGGCATGACATAAGGCAACAGTAAGCCATTGACTTCTGCACAGTCGCCAATCGCGTAAATATCTGCCTGATTGGTTTCTAAATGACCATTGGTCAAAATACCGCGACTACAATCAATATTCGCTGCTTTTGCCAACTCCAAATTCGGTTGTAAGCCAATTGCTGAAAGTACAACATCTGCTACAACAGACTGACCGTTGGCTAAAGTGATTTGATAGTCACCCTTTTCAACTTTAATTACTTTTTCAACTGTTGTGCCCAAAACAAAGTGAATGCCAATAGCTTCAAGTTTTTCTTGGAATGAAGCGGCAACATAGTCAGGAATGAGACGTCCCAAAGGTTGGGCCGCCAAATCAATCACCGTCACTTGGTGTTCTGTATTTTGCAAGTCATTGGCAAATTCGCACCCAATCAGGCCTGCACCTAAAATGACCACGCGTTTATCGTGATGTTGATCCAGGTTTTTGCGGAATGCTTTGTAGTCATCCAAATTGTTAACCACATGAATGTCATCACTGCCATCGCCAGCAATCGCTAGACGAACCGGGTTTGCACCTACAGCTAGAACCAGTTTTGAATAGGGTTGAGTGGTTTGTTGTCCATCTTTTTCTAAAACGAGTTGATGCTGTTCAGCTTGAATTTCTTTAAGCCGAGTATGCGCTTCAATACGCATCCTCAGTTGATCACTCATTTTGCTGGCGTCACCTAACGCAATTTGCTCCGGTGCTTTTTTTCCGGCTAAAGCATTAGACAGCGTGGGTTTAGCATAGTTTACCGCATCATCTGCACAAATCATGACCAGTTCATGCTCGGGATTTAGCTTACGAAACTCACGTGCTGCGGTATATCCTGCCATACCCGAACCAATGATGACGATAGGATGCATAGTTTTCTCCAAACTGTTTTCTATAAGACGTAAAAAAAGACCATTCACTATGGTCTTTGATATCAATTGTTAGATTTCAACCATTTCAAAATCAACTTTTGATACACCACAGTCCGGGCATGTCCAATCATCTGGGATGTCTTCCCATTTTGTACCTGCGACAATACCATCTTGTGGCCAACCTTCAGCTTCGTCATAAATCCATCCACAAACGATGCATTGATACTTTTTCATTTGACTCTCCAAAACACTGACTTTTTAAAAAGTGAAGTCAGTAAAATTCCATATACAGCATGACTCTAGTAATATGACTTTCAGTGTACATATTCAACCAAATTTTTACGCAGTTCTAGTCTTAATGTAAAGCAAATATGCGAGTTTAATCAGTGAATTTGAAACCAGAATTGCAGAGCAGGACAAAACTTGTCATAAAATACGTAATTATGGTTTTTGTCTTACAAGTTGAACGGAATATGAATTCTAAAAGGTGCATAAATCAGAACCAGATAGAGAAGCTCAAGAAATAACTTTATGAGTTAAACGTCAGGTTTAGACTAAGGTCGAGGAGAGAAAATAGACAAAGTTTGTTAATTTAAGATCAGATAGATCTATATCTAATATTTATTAAAAAAATGAACATAATTAAATCAATAGCTTATAATTTTTTAGCATGTTTTGCTCGGTGCTAAGCATGACCATTTACTGGCCATGAACCTGATAAAGCGTTAAAATTGCCATATCCTCTTCTAAATTACTTTTCTCCCATGAGCAATTTGTCTACAATTTTGTGGTCTCACATTCGTACTGTCCAAGATTTCCCTAAACCGGGTATTTGCTTCTTCGATTTAACCCCTTTGTTTATGAGCAATATTGAACCGTTAACCGATGCTTTAATTGCCAGTATTCCTGCTGAAAAACTGGAACAAGTAGACAGTTTTGTTGCTGTAGAAGCGCGTGGTTTTGTACTTGCAAGTTTATTGGCTCAGCGTTTAGGCAAAGGCTTGTTACTGGTGCGTAAAGCAGGAAAATTGCCATCCCCGGTTGTGGGCGTAGGTTATAGCCTAGAATATGGTATGGATCGTTTGGAAATGTCGGCAAACATCCAACCGCAAAAAATCATTATTGTAGATGATGTATTGGCAACAGGCGGTACTTTAAAGGCGGTGAAACAGCTGGTCAGTAAATGCAACCATGAAATTTTGGGAGCGAGCATTTTCCTCGATTTACCCGATTTACATAATGATTTAGGTTTAGAGGTATGGTCGGTGTTGGATGATAAATCTCAGCCAGAACAAGCAGTCGCTTAATTAATTTTATGCCCTAAAAAAGCCTTGGTTAAACCAAGGCTTTTTTATTTTTTCAGAAAATGCGTTTGCATGTGCTGAATTAATTCATTTATGTTTTCTGGACTTGCTAAGCGATGATGTCCACCTTCTAAGGCTTGAACGATCATATAGGGTTCGAGCTGTTCTTGAACGGCATACATATCCAGTATTTCGTCACCTAATTCCAAATAGGCAATTTGAGCAATGTCATGTTCCAGATCATCTTCATTAATTGGGGGGTAGTCTTCGCGAAAGTTGGGACTAAGACTCGGGTTGGCAATAACCGTTGGAATTTTACACAAGGCTGACATTTTTAAGGCCCAATACGCGCCCAAACTATGTCCGACCAGTATTTCAGGTTTAATTTTGGCAATAATATCGCGATAAAAATCGGCAACGGTTTGAAAATTTAGATTGCGATAATCTATATCGATGCAATATTTTTGATTGGCATCAATGGCATGGAATTTTGTCGATTCACGAGAGGAATCGAGTCCATGTAAAAATAAGATTTTCGAAGTGCATGTATTCATTGTTTTATCGTTCAGACTGTCTTTAATCACAAAGATAGAAAGGGTTGAATAGTTTATTTTTCAACTATTTTGCTTGAATTTATTGTAGGTGACTATGCGGGAGAAACAACTTAGCTTTTGGTCTAAGAAACCTATTAACCAACCTAGAATAAAACAGCTTACAAAATAAATTGTTGATTAAAAATAGTCAGTTATAGATATTTTGAGATGAATTGATATTTAAGTAACAAATGATAAATATGCTGCAAAAATAAATATGGATAATTTTAAAGATATACGATGACTTTACGGAGCAGAGCCATGGAAATTTTAAAATATGAAATTTTGATTGCCGCAACGCCAGAAAAAGTTTGGCAGGTTTTATGGAGTCCTGAAACGTATATGCAATGGACACAATATTTTTCACCTGGTTCATCCATGCATTCCGACTGGACAGTCAATGGTAAAACGGTGTTTCTGGATGCCAATGGGGAAGGCATGGTGTCAACGATTACTGAACTTGATGAATTTAAAAGTGTGACCTTTAAGCACTTGGGCATGTTGCGAGACGGTATTGAAGATCTAGACAGCGAAGAAGTTAAACAATGGAGCGGTGTCATAGAAAAATATGAGTTTAAAGATTTCAATGGCCAAACAATATTGGGTGTGGAATTAGAAACCTCTAAAGATCATGTGGAGTTAATGAATAATGGATTAAAGAGAGGGTTTGAAATCGTTAAACAATTAGCCGAAGCTTAAAATATGAATTAAAGGAAGTAGGGGTTGGCAAATCAATGCTTTTGTTTGGCAATAAGTCATACGAAATTTTACTAAATCTGCTATGCTATGCAACTTCCGTTTTTTACACATATTCGAGGCAGAGATGACGCAACATAACGCTCAATCGACTTCTGAACAACATATTTCCGAAAACGATTTAATTGCACAGCGTCATGCCAAGTTAAAGCATATTGAACAACACGCTAAGGAAAAGGGAACCAGCCCTTGGCCGAATACATTTAAGCGTGAACACTACGCTCAAGATCTACAAGAACAATTTGCTGACAAGTCTAAAGAAGAAATTGAAGCAGATGATCGCGTCTATGTAAAAGTTGCAGGCCGTGTGATGTTGAACCGTGGTTCATTCCTAGTGATTCAGGATATGACTGGCCGTATTCAACTGTATGTTGCACGTAAAGAATTAGATCCAGAAGTCGTTGCTACAATCAAAGGTTTAGATCTGGGCGATATTATTGCGGTTGAAGGTTATATCGGTCGTTCGGGTAAAGGCGATCTTTATGTTCACATTGAACATTTCGAGCTTCTAACCAAGTCATTACGTCCACTTCCAGATAAATTCCACGGTTTAAATGACACCGAAGTAAAGTATCGTAAGCGTTATCTTGACTTGATGGTGAATGAAGAAACACGTAAAACGTTTGAAATCCGTGCCAAAGTGGTTGCGGGTATGCGTGCGTATTTAGCCAATGAACGCTTCATGGAAGTTGAAACGCCAATGATGCATGTGATTCCAGGTGGTGCTTCAGCGCGGCCATTTGAAACACATCATAATGCACTAGATATGCCATTGTATTTACGTATAGCACCTGAGCTTTACTTAAAACGCTTGGTGGTAGGTGGTTTTGAACGTGTATTCGAAATTAACCGTAACTTCCGTAATGAAGGGATTTCGACACGTCATAATCCAGAATTTACCATGATCGAATTCTATCAAGCCTATGCCGATTACAAAGACTTGATGGCTTTGACTGAAAATATGCTTGAAAAATTGGCGATCGATATTTTGGGCTCTACCGATGTGCCTTATCAAGGTGAAGTCTTCAGCTTCAAAGGTCCATTCAAAAAAATCTCGATGTTTGATGCGATTCTTGAACATAACCCTCAGCTTACCGCAGAAAATGTTTCTGATCGTGAATTCTTGGCTAAATTTGTTCAGGAAGAATTGAAAGAACAGGTAAAACCAGGTTTCGGTCTGGGTAGACTTCAAACCATCGTATTTGAAGAAACGGTTGAAACAAAAATTCGCCAACCGACTTTCATTACAGAATACCCAGCAGAAACTTCACCGCTTGCACGCCGTAATGACACCAATTCACACATTACAGACCGTTTTGAATTCTTTATTGGTGGTCGTGAACTGGCGAATGGTTTCTCGGAATTAAATGACCCGATTGACCAGGCTGAACGTTTCCAAGCGCAAGTTGCAGAGAAAGATGCAGGTGATGATGAAGCGATGCATTACGATGCTGACTTTATTGAAGCACTTGAATATGGTCTACCTCCTACAGCAGGTCAAGGTATTGGTATTGACCGCTTGGTAATGTTATTTGCTGATGCAGCAAGTATTCGTGATGTGATTTTATTCCCGCATATGCGTCATAAAAACTAAGTTGTGAATGTCAAAAACCCGCTTTAGAGCGGGTTTTTTATTTCACAGACAAAATATAGGTCAAATCTTTATAAATCTGATGATAGTCATTATAAATCTGATGATAGTCATTTGAATTTTAGACAAAAAAATACGCAATGATTGGGGTGACCACTGCGTAGAACAACGAATCTGTTTGCACAGTTTCGGTTAAGGAGAATGTTAGAACTCTAATGAGCCCTAAGCACTAAAAGTATAATAAAATGAATGGTGAGTCATTTCATGAGGTTTTCAGTTAAGTTGTGTAAATTCAGGTTAATAACTATTGGTTAGTGTGATTTATTGCTCATTATTTTAGCATAAAAAAGCCCTTCTCTATAAGAAAGGCATTTTTTTAGATGAGCTGCTTTAGAAGTGAAAAACGCCTAAACCCGATTTAATTTCATCAAGGGTTTGCTGGGTAATATCGCGGCATTTATCGGTACCCGTTTTTAAAATATCCATGATGTAATCAGGATCTTTTTGAAGTTCCATACGACGTTCGCGAATAGGGGTAATCAATTCTTTTAAAACCCCTTCAAGACGTTTTTTTACCGTACCATCCCCTAAACCACCACGGCGATAATGTTCTTTTAGCTCTGCAACAGCTTCTTGGTCTGGATCAAATGCATCAAGGTAAGTAAATACCACATTACCTTCAACCTGACCTGGATCTTCAACACGAAGATGGTTCGGGTCGGTATACATCGCATTAACTGCTTTTTTAATGTCTTTATCCGAAGCATCTAACACAATGGTATTGCCCAAAGATTTAGACATTTTGGCTTTACCATCAAAACCAGGCAAACGGCCTATATTTGAAAGCAACGCTTTACATTCGGGTAAAATTTCGTGGCCAATTTGACGATTTAAGCGACGGACAATTTCGTTAGTTTGTTCAATCATTGGAATCTGATCTTCACCCACAGGAACTACTGTCGCTTTAAAAGCGGTAATGTCGGCTGCTTGTGCTACAGGGTAACAAAGGAAACCTGCAGGAATATCACGTTCAAAACCCCGCATCTGAATTTCAGATTTAATGGTTGGATTGCGCTCTAAGCGTGACACCGTCACAAAGTTCAAATACAACATGGTCAGTTCATTCAATGCCGGTAAGCAGGATTGAACACAGATCGTTGTTTTGGTTGGGTCAATACCCACCGCTAAATAGTCAGTTGCCACTTCAATAATATTACGACGTACTTTTTCAAAGTTATCCGCGTTATCGGTTAAAGCTTGAGCATCAGCAAGGAGAAGATGTTGATGGTGAGAATCCTGTAGCCCTACACGTGAACGTAAAGAACCTACAAAATGACCTAAATGAAGTTGTCCAGTTGGGCGGTCGCCAGTCAAAATAACAGGACGCTTGTCTTGATTACTCATTATCTATCTATTCCAAAGTAGTTAGCACTACATTTATATGCCGATGAATTTGCCATATTGTACGGCATAATGTTTTTGAATGTCAGACACAATGAAAACAGAACATAGAAAAAAATAAGAATAATTTAATGAAGTTGATACAGTTTTTTTAACTATTTCTATTTAAGATATTGAATAGTAACTTTAAGGATAAAAAGAATGGCGAGTAGCTTATTAATATTATTAGATGATATTGCAACTGTTTTAGATGACGTTGCTGTCATGAGTAAAGTGGCGGCAAAAAAAACTGCAGGAGTATTGGGAGATGATTTGGCACTCAATGCTCAACAAGTCAGTGGTGTTCGTTCTGAACGTGAACTTCCGGTAGTTTGGAGCGTTGCCAAAGGTTCTTTTGTTAATAAGCTAATTCTTGTTCCTTTAGCCCTACTGATTAGTGTAGTAGCACCGTGGCTGATTACACCTTTATTGATGATTGGTGGTTTATTTCTATGTTATGAAGGTGTGGAAAAAGTACTGCACAGTTGGCAGCATAAAAAAGCCAAGACCAAAGAAGCTGCTGAAGCAGAACTCACTGCCATTGAAACCGATTTAGCGAAGTTCGAGAAAGAGAAAATTAAAGGTGCGATTCGTACTGACTTTATTTTGTCTGCTGAAATTGTGGTGATTTCATTGGGTACAGTAGCGGCGGCTACTTTTGCTACTAAAGTCATGGTGCTTTCCACCATTGCAGTTTTAATGACGGTGGGTGTTTATGGTTTTGTTGCCATGATTGTCAAAATTGATGATCTGGGATTGTATTTAACCGAGCAGGCATCTAGCTTCAAGCAAAGCATTGGACGTGGTTTACTGGCTTTTGCACCTAAACTAATGAAGACTCTCACCATTGTCGGAACCATTGCCATGTTTTTAGTGGGGGGCGGTATTATTACTCATGCTATTCCTCAATTACATCATTTTACTGAAGATTCAGTCGATCAAATTCAGCATATCCCTACGATCGGCAATATTATTGGTTCACTTACTCCGACTTTAATCAACTTTGTTATCGGTTTTGTAGCTGGCTTGCTGGTTTTTGTAGTGATCGCAACAATCCAAAAGTTTTGGCCAAAATCACAGCAGGCATAATTAGAAAAACTCGCTAAAATTAGTTAAAGCATACTAGAAGGAATATCACTATGCGCTGGAAAGGACGTCGTGTAAGTTCAAATGTGGAAGACCGCCGCGGTGGTGGTGCCAAAGCGGGTGGTATTAGTATTTTAGGACTTGTGGTTGCATTTGTAGCCTGGAAGTTTTTTGGCGTTGATCCTCAACAAGCCTATCAAGCCACTAAACAGGTGACCTCACAATCACAATCGGCTGAAACCAGAGGCTTGGATAATCCAACTCCAGAACAGCAAGAAGCGATGGATTTTGTTGGCACAGTGTTGGCTGATACCGAAGATACCTGGACTCAGGTATTCCAGCAGCAACTGAATAGCCAATATGTCGCACCTAAATTGGTGATGTTTAGCGGTGTGGTAAATTCCGGCTGTGGTACAGCACAATCTGCGATGGGGCCGTTTTATTGTCCAACAGACCAAAAAGTCTATATCGACACTGCCTTCTTTAAAGATATGCGTCAGCAAATGGGGATTTCCGGTGAGCAGAACAGCACTGAATTATCCCGCCAAGATCAGGCCGGCGATTTTGCTCAAGCCTATGTGGTTGCGCACGAAGTGGGGCATCATCTTCAAACGCTGTTAGGCATTTCAGATCAAGTGCAAAAAGCACGTGCTCGAAGTAGTCAAGTACAAGGCAATCAACTGTCTGTACGTCAGGAATTACAAGCAGATTGCTTTGCAGGAATTTGGGCCAATCATAATCAACAACGTACTCAATTCCTGGAACAAGGCGACATAGAAGAAGCAATGGATGCTGCCCATAAAATTGGTGATGATTATTTACAGAAACGTTCGACAGGGCAGGTCGTTCCCGACAGCTTTACCCATGGCAGTAGCGAACAGCGGATGAAATGGTTTCAAGCGGGTTTGAAATCAGGAACTATCAATGACTGTGATACCTTCAATCAAGCCATTTAAATAGAATAAAAAAAGAGGATTACACATCCTCTTTTTTTATTGGAATTTTCAGCGAGTTAAAAACTTTTTAAAGTTGCGGATAATTCGAATGGAGACGTAAAGGGCTGCAAGTGCAAACAGAACAATACTAAAAACAATGTATTTTAAACTGGCAATATCCGCCTGATAAAATTGCTGAATTTGTTGCTTGGAATAAGACCAGTTTTGCTGCTTTTGGGTACGGCTATCTTGATAAGTAATATTTTCAATATAAGACTGCTGACCCACTTTTAATAGCTCAAGCTGTTTAATTTGTCGGGTATGTGACTGGTTGTATTCATCGGTACAAATATCTTGCAGATAATGGGCGCAGTTTAATTTAGCAATATAGCCATTTTGGGCAATCAAAATAAAAATCGCTTGATCGGGTCGTTTATTATTGGAAACCAAAACCAATTGCTCTTGAGCACTCGACTTGAGTGAAATATGTTTGGCTTGCTGGAACTGCTGATCTGCTTGCAAAATTTCTTTGATTTTAGAATAGGCACTGAAAAATAAAGCCAAGGTAATGAGAAAAATGACTACTGCAAAAAAAAGTCGAAAGAGGGTTTTCACTGTTTGATGCATGAATAAATTCAACTTAATGTGGAGATTAAAGAAAGCGTTGCTACATTGAATACTTAGATGTAGGCCTATGTTAAATCATTGCTAAAAATATGTAAAAAAACTTAACTATTTTGTTTGCTCTGCAAAAAATCGTTAAACTGATTTAGTTAATAAATGTTATCTAATACAATATTTTACTTGGAAATAGTTGAATAAATTCGCTTTATTCCAATGAATTGCTAAAATTGGAACTTTAATGGGAAATTTCTTTTTTCTTCAAGTCTTTACTGTCATTTTTGCACTTTCTATTGCCACGACAATTTTTAATAAGCGTATTCTGGGTTTCCCGCAAGCGATTGGTGTACCGATTGTCTCGGCAATCTTTGTGTTTATTTTACAGTGGGGCGCAAGTTTACTCAGCGGTAATCAGTTTATAACAATTAACATTCACAACATTGAAGAAGCGGTTCGTCATATTGATTTTTATGACTTTTTAATTAATGGGGTAATTTGTTTTATTCTGACATCATCAGCTTTAAAATTTAAAGTCTCTGATTTAAAAAGCCATTGGAAGCCGATTAGTATCTTGGCCAGTATTGCTTTGGTACTTTGTGCAGTCTTTTTTGGCATGACTTTATATGGCTATCAATTCCTAATAGGCAAGCATGTCGATATACTGGTTCTGCTGTTATTAGGCGCTGCGCTTGGTGCGACTGACCCGATTGGGGTGAAAGGTGTTTTAAGTTCAGTACGTGCTCCTCATCATCTGATTGTGAAACTCGAAGGGGAGTCACTGTTTAATGATGCCATGTGTATCGCTGTATTCATGACTTTGTTGAATGTATTACAGGGTGAACACTTTACCATTCTTGGCACTTTAGAAACCTTGCTCTATGAAATCGTGGTGGCGGTCATTATTGGCTGGGCCTTTGGTCTGGGAATTTTAAGATTGCTTCGTGGTAAGCATGAAATGGAGTCTTTAATTCTAACTACAGCATTACTGGCCTGTGGTTCATATCTGGTTGCCCTATTTGCACATGCTTCTGCACCTATTGCCTGCGTCATTGGTGGCTTGGTGGTGGGGAATAAATGGAAAGAAATTCTGCAAGAACGTGAAATTCGTGAAGTTAACCATTTTTGGCATACCGTTGAAGGCATTATCAATTCATTCCTGTTTACGCTGATTGGTCTGGAACTGTTTATTTTAGATCTAAGCATTAGTCTCATTTTAGGCGGTATTGTTGCCTTTATTATTTTGCATGCTTCGCGCTTTGCTGCGAACTATCTTTCTTTTGCATTTTTCCCGAGTTTTAGAAACAAAAGTTATAACGGCAGTTTGGCTATTTTATCCTGGGGCGGGGTGCGCGGAGGAATCTCGCTTGCCTTGATCTTGGCAGTAGCCAATATTCCTGAACTGAGTGAATATAGCAGTATTTTAATTGGCTATACCTTTATTGCGGTATTACTTTCCGGGTTGGTCTGCGGACTTGGTTTACCCGCGGTTATGAATGCGTTCTATTATAACCCGAATGAAGAAACGACGGGGTTTAAAGGTTGGTATCAACGCATGTGCCATAAAATGAACAAGAAAGGTTTTCAGTATATTGTGGGTGAAGATGCCAATGGTAATGAAACCATTACAGTATATAACCCAGATGCTTTAATTGATGAAAAAGCCGAAGATGGAGTTGCGGTTATGCATAATCCAGAAAAGGTACAGGCTGTGAAACGCTTGGAAAGTCCAGATAATTTCTAATCGTTATCGCTGGTAAAAGAGCCTTTTAAAAGGCTCTTTTATGTTTGCAAGTTTAAATTGGATGATTTAAGGACAATCTATGCCACAACATTCAAGTCATTCTAGTGATGAATCAGCCCGTCAAATATTGCATGTAGTTGCTCTTATTCCTTATGGAAAAGTGGCCTCGTACGGACAAATTGCAAAGATGGCAGGATTGCCCAAACATGCACGTTTAGTAGGATATGTTTTAAAGCATTTGGATGCAGATGCAGAAATTCCTTGGCATAGAGTAATTAATTCACAAGGAAAAATTAGCCTAAGTAAACTCAATGATCGTGGTGACAATATTCAACGCTTAAAATTATTGGAAGAAGGCGTGAGGGTGATTGGAGACAAGATTAATTTAAAACAATATCAATGGATGAATGAGTAATAAAAGCAGTAAATCCTCAGGAGTGAGCGATTTCCCACCTTTAAAAAAGATGGGAAAGGCCAAGGTCACTATTATTGACGCACAATAAGTACAGGAATATGTGATTCTCCCAACAGGCTTTGTGCGACACTGCCGAGGAAAAGTTTTTTGAAGCCAGTACGACCATGTGAACCAATGATAATCAGGTCTGCATGATTCTCTTCTGCAGCTTTGACAATTTCACGATGAACCACTTGTCCTTCCAGTAGTTTGGTTTCTACTTCAATTCCTTGTTCATGAAATTTTGCTTTTGCAGCATCAAGGGATTCAATAATTGCCGTACGGGCACGTTCAATTAAATCGTTGGTTTGATTGGCAGAGATATATTCCGCTGCAATATAGGGGTCGAGTGATAAAACTTGAACCACTGTAACTTTGCTGCCAAATGCTTTTGCAAATTCAGCTGCTTTTGCTACCGCTGCATATGCAGTTTCTGAACCGTCAACTGGAACTAAAATATTATGATATGACATGTGTTTCTCCTTATAATCTTTACTTGCACGGATGCTTTTAACACTATGATTTATGGTTTATAAAAACAATTTACACTCCAATACTAGTCGTATTCTTGAGGGAATAAAACCTAGTAATTTCATAGGGATAATTAACTCCGCTAAATATTTTTTATAATTTAATCTAACATGGATTGAATAGAAAATTAGTAGGTTTAAAACTAAAGTCTGATGAAATTGTAAGCAGATTTTTAATTTGAAATTATATGTAAAAAAATAGGCAAAACACCTTTAAAAATTGTCATATGATAAGTTTAGTAAATTATTAATAATGAATCAGAAATGACTGAAATAAAGCAATTGAATTGGCAGCGTGATCATTTTGAAAATATTGAAGAGGCTTGGGATGGAGATCTGTGGAATAAGGAAGACTAAATTTTTAATTTTATGATTATTTCAAGGATAGCTCAGTTGCTTAGTGCACGGCATTTATAATGCGGGAGCATAAGTTCAAGTCTCGTCATAGCCATCATATTCTGAAAAAACCCACTCCGATTGAGTGGGTTTTTTATGCCTTAATTTTGAGGTGTACTTGGAGGAAGACCTGAAATACCTTACAATCGCTCAAATAAAACCATGCCAAGAATATTGATAATGATAAAAAAATCATTTTAAACATATTAATTTTATGTATTACTTTGCCTGTTTTTGCTGAAAATTCAATTCGATCATTGCCTTTTCAAAAAGAAGATATTTCTGCAACTGAAATAAGAAAAATTTGCCAACAATTAGAATCCGAATGTCGTGAAATAAATGCTCAACTCTGGTCAGTAAATATTGCAAAAAATAAATATTATTATTTGATAGAAGATAAATTACGAATCACACAGCTTTTAAAGCAGCGTGGGCAATATCGAATTATGCAGCATTGGGATTTGGATCAGCATCAACCTGTATTTGCAATTCAGGAAGATCATAAGTCGATCATTTATCTCCATCCTGCACTTTACCCTTTAAATAAGCATAATTATGCCGTTGCCTTGATTTATGGTGGGAGTTCAAACTCTTTGGGGAATGATAGTGGTGAGCAAAATGTGGACTTTATTCAATTACTTCCAAAAGGAAAAACAAAACTGGTCTTTGAGCATTTACCTTTTTACGAATACCAGAATCGACTCTCCTGCTACCAAGATCTGAAAGATGAAAAGAATAATTATTGTGAAGATCAGAAGGCGACCATACTTAAGATCAGCTATAGAGATGTAGGATTGGCTTATTATGAATGGCGTTTAAGTTATTTGAATATAAACTGGTTTAAAAATAATAAAATCGATGAATATAAACAGCGGAGTTTGACGCTAATCCCTTTTATTCAAGCGCATTAAAGGCATGCAGTAGCGATGTAACATCATCCGTCTGCAACTGCTCACGCATCTTTAAAAACTGCTTTTCATCTAAGTTATAGAGCTTAACTGAGAGTAGTTTTTTTATAGTGTCGGAAGGAAAACGGTATTTAATAATTTTCGCAGGAACCCCACCCACAACCGCGTAAGCTGGCACATCTTTGGTGACAACAGCACCTGTTGCCACAACTGCGCCTTCGCCTAGCTTCACACCTTGCATAATCATGGCACGCGAGCCAATCCAGCAGCCATCGCCAATGATCGTATCACCAGCAGGGACAAAACTGCGAGTATCAAAAGGAAAGGCTGAAATCCAGTCGGTACGGTGTAATTGGTTGCCACCCATCATAATCACGCATTCTGCGCCAAAACAGACAAAATTACCGATATAAAGCTGATCAATCGGTTTCTCTACAGTTGCAGGCTTGTCGTGTAAATAACGCACGACACAACGCTCAAAGCCTTGATCCCAATAAGCGCTGTAATAACTGTAATTTCCCTTAATGTGAATATTCGGATTCTTCACCGTTTTAGAGATGAATTCGAATTCACACCAGTGTTTGACAGGGGAATTAATCAATTGGTCAGGCATAGAAATACAGCGTAGAAAACTTTTGAGAATTATAACTTATCTAAGGGAAGCTTTCATGAAGACAGAAGGTTCTAGGCTGAAAGCTATCTTGAAAATAACTGGGTTCATTCTGAAAATTAGAAACGCTGTTGTATTTAAAGAAATTCCAGCATGCTCTAAACCAATACGGAACCAGACTAGGAAATAAAAAACCGCAAAGAGCTGAAATGCTTGCAGTGATTAAAATAATTTGTGTAGAACTGGTTTCGGTGCTTATATGAAAAGACCACACAATGGCAATCATGGTACCTAAGAAGATGCCGCCCGTCGCATAGTAAAAAGTTTGTATTAAGCGTTCATCCATCTTTTTAATTCTTTGTATGTGATGGATTAAATTATAATCGAATGATAGATAAAAGTACAAAAAACCCCTCAACTGAGGGGCTTTAAATTAAATAGCTTTAAATCTTAAAGATATTCAACTTTCACAATTTCGTATTCCACTTCACCTTGTGGTGTTACGATTTTTACTTCGTCGCCTTCGCTTTTGCCCAAAAGACCACGAGCGATAGGAGAGTTCACAGAGATCTTGTTGATCTTGAAGTCTGCTTCGTCATCGCCAACAATTTGATAAGTCTTTTGTGCCTCAGTGTCTAGGTTTTCAATCGTTACGGTTACCCCAAAAACGACACGACCGTTTTGTTCAAGTGTTTTAACATCAATCACTTGCATTGCACCGAGTTTACCCTCGATGTCTTGAATACGGCCTTCACAGAAACCCTGTTGCTCGCGAGCAGCATGGTATTCCGCATTTTCTTTCAAATCCCCATGTTCACGTGCTTCAGCAATTGCTGCAATAATACGTGGACGATCAATACTTTTTAACTGATGTAATTCTTTCTCTAAGGCAAGTTTGCCTTCAGGAGTCATAGGATAACGTTGCATTGTTGTCCCTCTAAGTGAGTATAAAAATGAATGGTTTATAAATGAAAAAATCCCGCCACCAATAAGGTGACGGGACTTATCGGTAATTTATTAACCTACTGTTAAATCTTGCAAGCGGTATACATCCATTGGCAATTTGATTGCTAAGGCTTGGCATACAGCATCAGCACCATTCAAGGTTGTGGTGTAATACACTTTACCTTGAAGCGCAGAGCGACGGATTGAGAACGAATCCTGCTGAGCTTGTTTACCTTCAGATGTATTGATAATGAGGTGAATCTCGCCATTTTTCAAGCGATCTACGATATGAGGGCGACCTTCAGTTACCTTATTCACACGTTCACATGCAATACCAGCTTCAGTAATCACTTTATGCGTACCACTTGTGGCTACAAGTTTGAAACCGTAATCAACAAGTTGTTGCGCAATGCGTGCAACATGCGGCTTATCTGACTCACGTACAGACAGGAATGCATGTTTTACTTCGCCTTCAGTTGGTTTACCAGGCAAGCGATCATTCGAGCCTAACACAGCTTTATAGAATGCTTCACCAAAAGTTGTACCTACACCCATTACTTCACCTGTAGATTTCATCTCAGGTCCAAGAATCGGGTCAACACCAGGGAATTTCGCAAATGGGAACACCGCTTCTTTTACAGCGAAGTGAGTCGGGATGATCTCTTTGGTAAATCCTTGAGATACTAAAGACTGACCCGCCATACAACGTGCAGCCACTTTCGCTAAAGACTCACCGATACATTTAGAAACGAAAGGCACGGTACGTGATGCACGTGGGTTCACTTCCAGAATGTAAACGTCATTGCCTTTAACTGCAAACTGTACGTTCATCAAACCAATTACGCCAAGCTCTTTCGCCATGGCAACAGTTTGACGACGCATTTCGTCCTGAATCTCTTGAGAAAGAGAGTAAGGAGGAATAGAACATGCTGAGTCACCAGAGTGAATACCGGCTTGTTCAATGTGCTGCATGATCCCGCCGATCACCACATCTTTACCGTCAGATACGCAGTCCACGTCAACTTCGATCGCATCATCTAGGAAACGGTCAAGTAGAACAGGGGCTTCGTTTGATGCTTGAACTGCATCGCGTAAGTAGCGTTTGAGTTCTTCATCGTTGTAAACGATTTCCATCGCGCGACCACCCAATACATAAGATGGACGAACAACCAGTGGGTAGCCGACTTTAGATGCTTCAGCCATACCTTCTTCAGCAGATTTTACAATGCTGTTATTTGGTTGACGAAGTTGCAGACGTTGAATCATTTGCTGGAAACGTTCACGGTCTTCTGCACGGTCAATCGCATCTGGAGATGTACCGATAATTGGTGCACCGGCTTCTTCTAAAGCACGAGCCAATTTAAGCGGAGTCTGACCACCGTACTGTACAATAATGCCTTTAGGCTTCTCTATACGCACGATTTCAAGTACATCTTCAAGTGTAATTGGTTCGAAATACAAGCGATCTGATGTGTCGTAATCCGTTGAAACAGTTTCAGGGTTACAGTTCACCATGATTGTTTCATAGCCGTCTTCACGCATTGCAAGCGCCGCGTGTACACAGCAGTAGTCGAACTCGATCCCTTGACCAATACGGTTAGGACCGCCACCGATCACCATGATCTTATCTTTAGTCGATGGATTCGCTTCACATTCTTCATCGTAAGTTGAGTACATGTAAGCAGTATCAGATTCGAATTCTGCAGCACAGGTATCCACACGTTTGTAAACAGGGGTTACACCCAAGTTCCAACGGTGTTTACGGAATTGTTTTTGTGAAATACCCATCAAATCCGCAATGCGAAGATCTGATAAACCTTTGCGTTTGAACGAACGGATATTGTCCGCATTCAAATCACCAAAACCTAAAGTTTTGATTTGGTTTTCAGTTTTGATGATATCTTCGATTTGGATCAAGAACCATTTGTCGATATTGGTTGCAGCAAACACTTCGTCTAAAGTGAAACCATGACGGAAAGCATCACCGATGAACCAAATACGTTCTGGACCAGGTACTTTAAGTTCTTGAAGAATTTTCTCGCGTGCGCCATCAGCACCGACTTCGAGTTTTTCGTCAAAACCACATACGCCCACTTCAAGACCACGAAGCGCTTTTTGCAAAGATTCCTGGAAGTTACGGCCAATCGCCATCACTTCGCCCACAGATTTCATCTGTGTAGTTAGAATTGCTTCAGCTTGCGGGAATTTCTCGAAGTTAAAACGAGGAATCTTGGTTACTACATAGTCAATTGCAGGTTCGAATGACGCAGGTGTTGCACCGCCAGTGATGTCATTTTTCAATTCATCAAGGGTGTAACCCACAGCCAATTTCGCTGCAATTCGTGCAATCGGGAAACCCGTTGCTTTTGATGCAAGTGCAGATGAACGTGATACACGTGGATTCATCTCGATCACAACCATACGACCGTCTTTCGGGTTAATACCGAATTGAACGTTCGAACCACCTGTTTCAACACCAATTTCACGCAGAACGGCAATCGATGCATTACGCATGATTTGGTATTCTTTGTCGGTCAATGTCTGTGCAGGGGCAACAGTGATTGAGTCACCTGTGTGAACACCCATAGGGTCAAAGTTTTCGATCGCACATACGATGATACAGTTGTCGTTTTTGTCACGAACAACTTCCATCTCGTACTCTTTCCAACCAATCAATGATTCATCGATTAAAAGTTGGTGAGTCGGTGACAGGTCGAAACCACGTTCACAGATTTCAATGAATTCGTCACGGTTGTAAGCAATACCACCGCCTGAACCACCCATGGTGAATGATGGACGAATAATAGAAGGGAAGCCAAGTTTTGCCTGAATCTCGAATGCTTCTTCCATGGTGCTTGCAACAGCAGCACGCGGACATTCAAGACCAATACGACGCATCGCGTCATCAAACAATTTACGGTCTTCAGCCATTTCAATGGCATCTTTACTCGCACCGATCAATTCAACATTGAATTTTTCTAAAATGCCGTGTTCATCCAGTGCAAGCGCACAGTTCAACGCTGTTTGACCACCCATAGTTGGAAGGACAGCATCTGGACGCTCTTTCTCGATGATTTGTGCAACAGTCTGCCAAGTAATCGGTTCGATATACGTTGCATCAGCCATTGACGGGTCGGTCATAATGGTCGCTGGGTTAGAGTTCACCAAAATAACACGGTAGCCTTCTTCACGAAGGGCTTTACATGCTTGCGCACCTGAGTAGTCAAACTCACATGCCTGACCGATCACAATCGGACCCGCACCAATAATTAAGATGCTTTTAATGTCTGTACGTTTAGCCATGATCGCTTCCTTAATTACTTCTTAGATGCTTCGATAAGTTCGATGAAATGATCGAACAAAGGGGCACAGTCATGTGGACCAGGACTTGCTTCAGGGTGACCTTGGAAGCTGAACGCTGGTTTGTCTGTGCGATGGATACCTTGGTTGGTGCCATCAAACAGTGAGCGATGCGTCACACGCAATACATTAGGCAGGTTGCTTTCATCTACTGCGAAGCCATGGTTCTGAGAAGTAATCATCACTGTACCATCTTCAAGATTTTGTACAGGATGGTTTGCACCGTGGTGACCGTGAGGCATTTTCACAGTTTTAGCACCAGAAGCAAGCGCAAGGATTTGGTGACCTAAACAGATACCAAATACAGGCAAGTTTGTCGTTTCAACAATGGTTTTTACAGCTTCAATTGCGTAATCACATGCCGCTGGATCGCCAGGACCATTCGACAAGAACACACCGTCCGGATTTAATGCGAGAACTTTTTCTGCAGGCGTTTGAGCTGGAACTACAGTTAGTTTGCATCCGCGATCAGTCAGCATACGTAAGATGTTGGTTTTGACACCGTAATCATATGCAACAACATGGAATTTAAGTTCAGGTTGAGAGAAGCCTTGACCAAGGGTCCAAGAACCTTCAGTCCATTCAAAACCTTCTGGGTCACAGCATTCTTTCGCCAGGTCTAAACCGTTTAGACCGCCAAACGCACGTGCTTTTTCTAAAGCCTCTTCTTCTGTAATGTTGTCACCGGCAAGGATGCAACCATTCTGCGTACCTTTGGCACGTAAAATTCGGGTCAATTTGCGTGTATCAATATCGGCAATCGCAACAACATTGTGCTGTTGAAGATATTCACCCAAAGATTGATTCGCGCGGAAATTGCTATGCAACAAAGGAAGGTCACGGATAATTAAACCGTTAGCCCATACTTTATGAATTCGACCTGACTCAGCGTCTTCATCATTACAACCTGTATTACCAATATGCGGGTAAGTCAAAGTCACAAGTTGCTGTGCATAACTCGGGTCAGTCAAAATTTCTTGATAGCCAGTCATTGCTGTATTAAAAACGACTTCACCAGTCGTACTACCCGATGCACCGATAGACGTACCTTTAAAGATCGTTCCATCTGCGAGGGCTAAAATGGCGGGAGTGCTCAAACCAAAGCTCCTGAAATTTAGGCTGTAAAAAAGCGAGAAGACGAAAAAAAAGGAAGGCTATTTTTTTAACCAACCCTCCCTATGTCTGCTCGCTTGAACTTAACACGGCATTATACGCAGTCGACCTGTTGAAGTCCATGCTATTTATGCTGAATATCTAAGATAAATACCTTGTGTTTTAAACAAAAGTCTGTTTGAGAGAGTGTATGTAAAATGTAAGCAAATAAGAATTGTCTGACAAATCAAAACTTAAATTTTATCAAATCGACTAGTCTATAGCTCTCATCCAATAACGATAGGAACAAGGCCATGACTACAGAACAAAAACATGTTAAAGCTAAACCTGCCTTAAAAGAGGTAGTTGCTGATAGTGCTGAAAAGTTGGAACAAGCGTCTAAAGAGGCAAAGCAAAAGGTAACCGAAACGGTAACTGAATCGGCTCAAAATGTTAAAGCAGAAGCGAAAGAACTGCAGGGTAATGTACAAGATCAAGTTCAAAATCTAAAACAGGATCTGCTACAACGCATTGATGCAATTAAGAAACAACTGAATTTTTCACAAAAAGATTTAACTGAGTTGAAAGAGTTTGTAAAAACTGAATTCAATGCAGTGATTGAGGATTTATCCAAACTGGGTAAAGAATTGAAAGAGGATGTCAGCCAAATTTCCGTTAAACATAAAGATCATTTAACTGAAACCTTCAAGCGTTCAAAAGAACATACCTTAGATGCATGGAAAAAAGTTTCTGTTAAAGCTGAAGAGAAACCAACTTTAAAAAGCTGATTTATTATTCAATGTAAAATACAAAACTAAGAGGGGGATATGCAATATTTCCTGAATCCAAGTATTGAAAACATAAAATTGAAAGCATAAAAAAGTGAGGTCGTCTGCCTCACTTTTTTATTTGTCGAATATCAGTGTTCTAGTTTAAAACTGATGTAGCCAATCACGTTTGTTGTGAAAGTCTGCATTCGGGCTGCTGTGTTGCATCGCGTAGTATTGATTACCTTGCGAGGTGTCAAGTACGGCACTTAAACCCAGGAACATATTCGACCATTGTAATTTGTGCTTTAACATAAACCCGGTCAAATCCAGGCTCACATTTAAACCGTAATGTGTACGTTTGAGTTGATTGAGTTCAATGTCATCTGCAGCTTGCGGAGGCATATCTTCAGGATAACGATATTCCTCGAATTGATACGCCTGCCAAGCTTGTGAAGGGGAGAGGTTGATCTCCCGATAAAAATCTTCACCATGCACGCCAATAAAAATTTCATAACAGGTATGTTCCCATAAGAAATCTTGACGTGGATTACCTTGTACCAAGTCAGGCCATTGCATGAATTGATTTGGATCACGTAACCAATAGCCCACATTTATACCATATGGACCTTGTTGTTCAATTGCTCCAACTAAAGAGATGGATTGAAAACGACGATCGAAAGCATTAAGTTCGTAACTGGCCATAAAGCTTAGTTAGACAAATGTGCGTGGCGTACAAGATTTGAAAGTTTTGGATTTTGTTTTGCAGCTTTTTTATAAAGCAATGCAATTTTACCAATCGTTTGTACTATTTCAGCGCCAGTCACTTGAGCAATTTCGTTAATTGCAGCAACACGTGCTTCGCGATCTTCACCGGCAATTTTAACTTTAATCAGTTCATGATCATTTAAAGCACGGTTTGTTTCTTCGATGACATTTTCAGTCAAACCTTGACCGCCCAACATAACCACGGGGTTAAGTGCATGTCCGATTTGACGCAAACGCTTGCGTTCCTGAATTGATAAAGCCGCCATAAAGATAACCTAATTTTAAAAACGGCCTAGTATAGCAAATCCCATATTTAAACGCTTTATATTCTGTTGAAATAATCGATTTCTGTTATTGAAAAAAACATACTAAAGAGCAGATTTAGATACAGATGTATACTGCAACTGTGGCATTTTTCACGTACAATCATGAATTAGAAGTTTTTTATTATTTAGAGAGTTATGGCAACACGCATTACCAACCAAAAGTTATCGAAAAGCAGTCGAGATTGGATGCGCGAGCACTTAGACGATCCGTTTGTGAAAAAAGCACAGAAGGAAGGCTACCGTGCGCGTGCTGCTTATAAGCTTCTTGAAATGCAAGAAAAATATAAAATTATTAAACCGGGCATGACAGTTGTAGACCTGGGTGCTGCACCAGGTAGTTGGTCACAAATTGCCGGAAAATTGGTCGGCGATAAAGGTTTGCTGATTGCTTCAGATATCTTGGAAATGGATGCATTGCCTGATGTAACTTTTTTACAAGGTGACTTTCGGGAAGAAGAAGTTTTCGAAAAATTGTTAAATCTTTTAAACGGACGGACCGTAGATGTTGTAATTTCAGATATGGCCCCCAATACATCAGGTAATAAGGCTGTAGATCAACCGCGTCAGATTTACTTGTGTGAACTTGCTTTAGATTTCGCCAACAAGGTTCTAGGACCTAAAGGGCAATTTGTAGTCAAGGTTTTCCAGGGCACAGGATTTGATGAATTCCGTAAACAAGTCGTAGATAGCTTTGATGTATTAAAAACATCAAAACCTGCTGCTTCACGTGCCCGTTCTAAAGAAGTATTTTTGATCGGACAAGGGCGCAAGAAGGCTTCTAAATAAAGTTTACTTGCCAAGACGTTAAAAATTGTGCATTTTGTACATTTTTAAAATATTGCAAAGCTGATCTTCAGCTTAAATTAGGGTCACCCGTTTTTGGGCATGATCAAATTAGATTGATATGGGAATAAAGCTTTGAGCGATCTCTTCAAGAATGCCGTTTTGTGGCTGGTTATACTCGGTGTGCTGATTCTGATTTTCAGCAACATCAGTGACCGCAATCAACCGACTGCAATGAATTATTCAGAGTTTGTTTCAGCGGTGAATGCTGGTCAAATTAAGCAAGTCACAATTGATGGTGAAAGAATTCGTGGTGAAAAAACAAACGGTTCAGAGTTTGAGAGTATTCGTCCTGCAATTCAAGACCCAGAACTTATGCCAAGCCTCATCAAACAGGGTGTGGTCGTAGAGGGTACTGCTCCTGCGCGTCAAGGCTTGTTGATGCAACTTCTTATCGCTAGCTTCCCTGTACTTTTAATCATTTTGTTATTCATGTTCTTTATGCGAAACATGGGTGGTGGTGCAGGTGGTAAAAGCGGCCCGATGAGTTTTGGTAAGTCAAAAGCCAAAATGCTTTCTGAAGACCAAATTAAAGTTACTTTTTCAGATGTTGCGGGTTGTGATGAAGCTAAACAAGAAGTGGTGGAAATTGTCGATTTCCTTAAAGACCCTACCAAATTTAAACGTCTCGGTGCAAGTATTCCACGTGGTGTTTTAATGGTCGGTCCTCCAGGTACAGGTAAAACTTTACTTGCGAAAGCCATTGCTGGTGAAGCAAAAGTTCCATTCTTTAGTATTTCTGGTTCTGACTTCGTTGAAATGTTCGTCGGTGTGGGTGCGTCTCGTGTCCGTGACATGTTTGAACAAGCAAAACGCCATGCACCATGTATTATCTTTATTGATGAGATTGATGCAGTCGGTCGTCATCGTGGTTCAGGTACAGGTGGTGGTCACGATGAACGTGAACAAACACTGAATCAGATGCTTGTAGAAATGGATGGTTTTGAAGGTAACGAAGGTATTATCGTAATCGCTGCAACCAACCGTGCAGATGTGCTCGATAAGGCCTTACTTCGTCCAGGTCGTTTTGACCGTCAAGTGATGGTTGGTCTTCCAGACATTAAAGGTCGTGAACAAATTCTCAATGTTCACATGAAAAAATTGCCTTCTGTAACAGGTGTGGATGTAAAAGTTCTTGCACGTGGTACACCGGGTTTCTCAGGTGCACAATTGGCGAATCTTGTAAACGAAGCGGCATTATTTGCAGCACGTCGTAACAAGAATACAGTCGATATGCATGACTTTGAAGATGCAAAAGATAAGTTGTACATGGGACCTGAACGTAAATCGATGGTGCTGCGTGATGAAGAACGTCGAGCTACGGCTTATCATGAAGCAGGTCATGCAATTGTCGCAGAAAGTTTACCCGGTACAGATCCTGTGCATAAAGTAACCATTATGCCGCGTGGTTGGGCTTTGGGTGTAACTTGGCAGTTACCTGAATTTGATCAAACCAGTCATTATAAAGACAAAATGTTGAATGAACTTTCAATTTTGTTTGGCGGTCGTATTGCTGAAGAAGTATTCATTAATCAGATGTCTACAGGAGCATCAAACGACTTTGAACGTGCAACGAAAATGGCACGTGCAATGGTAACCAAATATGGCATGTCTGACAAAATGGGCGTGATGGTCTATGAAGAAGATGCACAGCAATCTTTCATGGGCAGTATTGGTAGTCGCAGTATTTCTGAAACTACACAACTAGAAGTAGACCGTGAAATTCGTCGAATTTTAGATGAGCAATATAAAATCGCACGCGATATCTTGGAAAGTAAAAAAGATGTTGCTCATGCGATGGTTAAAGCGTTGATGGAATGGGAAACCATTGATCGTGATCAAATCCGTGACATTATGGAAGGTCGTGAACCTCAACCACCTAAGGTATATGTTGCTGATCATCCAGTGATTGATGTAACACCGACTGATGGTCCGGCAACACCTCCACCATTACCCGCAAACTAATGGTTTAGGTTTGGTGCAAAAAAGAGTCTCAAGTGAGGCTCTTTTTTATGCTTAAAAGTTGAGAGTTTGAAAAGATTTCAGCTAGAGTAAAACCAACTCTTGATACACTGTGAGTTAGATATTTAAGGAGAGTTATTATGCGGTTAATGCCATTACCAAAACGAGTATTGCAATGTGGACGGATAAGTCTGGATTTATCTCAACCGCATGTGATGGGTATTTTAAATGTTACTCCAGACTCGTTTAGTGATGGTGGAAAGCATAATGGAAAAGATCAAGCCGTTGCTTATGCGCTGCAAATGATTGCAGATGGCGCGACCGTTATTGATGTAGGGGGGGAATCAACACGTCCGGGAGCATCAACTGTAGAAGTCGAAGAAGAAATACGTCGTGTTGTGCCTGTGGTGAAAGAATTATCAAAGCATGAGGTGATTATCTCAGTTGATACTTCACAACCGGAAGTGATGCGTGCAGCAGTTCAAGTAGGAGCCCATATCTGGAATGATGTCCGTGCCTTAACACGTCCACAGGCGCTTGAAACCGCGGCTGAACTGAATATACCTGTTATTATTATGCATATGCGTGGTGAACCAACCACAATGAATGATTTAAACCAATATACTGATGTAACAGCGGATGTAATTAAAGAGCTGCAACAACGTGTCGATGATGCTTTAGAAGCAGGGATAAAACCTGAAAATATCATGATTGATCCAGGGTTTGGTTTTGCTAAGAATGCACACCAAAATTTAAAATTATTGAATGAATTCTATAGATTAAATGATATGGGTTATCCTATTTTATCTGCGCTTTCTCGAAAGCGTTTCATTGGTGAGGCATTAGGTGGGGCAGATGCACAAAATCGTGCTATAGGTTCGGTAGCAGGGCATTTGATGAGTATTCAACAAGGTGCATGTATGGTGCGAGCGCACGATGTCAAAGCGATGTCAGATGCAATTAAAGTGTGGAATGCAATGAATCATCTAGGTCTGTAAATGAGACAAAGCTCGATAAGCTATCGGGCTTTTTTGCTTTAAGATGTAATTATTTTCCTGTATGCTCAAGCGAAGAATGGTGAACAACAATTCGTAATTTACCTGCATTATCTTTTACAAATTTCCAGTTTTTATCTACAGTAGTGACTTGGCCATTCTTATTGGTGAAGTGAACTTTACCTAAAGTGGTTGCACTGTCATTCGATATATTTATAGCTATATTATTGACTTCACATTTTTGCCACCCACAAGTGCAAACCCTTTGTCACTCGGGAAATTTGGATCTCCTCCCACGAAATAAGACAAAGCACCTTCTTTTGTGGTTCTAAATGTTTGTGGTTAATTTGGGTTTAAATAAAACAGGACCATCTTGATAAAAATATGCAGTATCAATCACCTTGCTTGCGAAATCATTTGCTGCTTGTTTTCCGCTTTTATCGTATGTTGAGCTGATATCAAGTAATGATTTACACCAAGCTTGCTGTGCCGCTATTATTTCGGGTTCAGAAATAATATTTTTGTGAGTATCTTTGGTTTGTGTTGTAGGGCATGCGGCTAAGGTTATTCAAAGAAATGTAACTAAAATGGTTTTCATAACATTTCCCTATAAAAATTACGTTTTTATTTTATAAAGTAAGTTTTATTTAAATCATAGTAATGCTATTGAATGTATCGAAAACTTAACTAAATCCCTACATGGATTTAAAAGGTTAAATAAATTAGTGTCTCAGTTTATATGGGGAGAAAGATTGCAGGTCTCACTATCTTTTAGTATGCCCTAATTACAGAAACTAGAAGTAAATATGAAAATAATCTATTTTAGGTTTAGATAAGTCGTTAATATTTTAGAAAGGCTTTATTGCATTAATATTTTAAAAGCTAATAGTTGGTCATATCTATCAAATTTAATATACGAGAAACATTGTTTCGTTAGAGGTATGAGCTTTACCTAATCCTGTAAATTTTTAAGACAGCCATCCTTAAGTGTACTTTATTAACTTGGCCTTTAAAACATCCTTGATGTTGGTTTTTCCCTCATCATTCGATGCAGTACATTCGGGTTTTAATTAAACTTAGTTGATAGAAACCCGACCATTTTTTCCATAACCTCTTTCCTAAAAGTTTAACTATTTTTAGCAGTTCGTTTCCCTCAACTAAGCTTGTCCTGGAATCTTTCTAGAGTTTCGCATTTCGCCTAGGTGGAATCAGAGCACAAGCGTGCTAGTCAGCAATAGCCTGACGACATTTTTTGTATCCTCAGTACCCTTTGTCTAGACTAAGTGAATTGTAGGGGGGAATGCACACTCTTTTTTGTTGTAAGGTTTGGTAATTATGTTGCTTTATGTTATACAGGCTCGCTTTAATGCATGTTTTTTTTTGAGTGTTTTATGTTTGAAGATTTACTTCTCCCCATGTTTGATGACGAATATTATCCAGATATCCTTGTAGCGGAAATTAAGCAGATTATTAAACAGTTTGCGAAGAAAGTCGCAAAGCCAGATTTGTCTGAAGTAGAAATTTATCGCTTTGCTGCCGAAACAGTGGTCTTAATTAACAAGATGAAACCCCAGTTTGAAGATCTTGATTCATCATTAGATGATACTGCAGCGGATTATATTGCTGAAGCCATGATGATGGTGGTGCAGGATCACAGTTATATGGATATTGAAATGGAAGAATTGGTATCCAATAGAGAGTGGTAAGTCACTCTCTATTCGTTAGTTTAGTTTTGGGAAGTTTATCTAAATCGGACAATAAATCTGAAAGATGACAGCTTTCTTTGGGATGGATCTCTGCTATCCCATCTACACTTAGGTAGCGTTTTTCAGTTTTAAGGTAAGCACTTGCTCTTAAGTTAAGCCAAAAAATTGGCTCTTGTTGCAGGAGTGTGCGAATTCGTTTTTCATCTTGTGCATGATAAAATTCCAGCAGATACGGATCTTTGCCTAAAGTACAGTGATGTAAGATAAGCTGACCTTTATCTTGGGTAATCGTTCCAGAAAATAAAGAATAAATGACCTGAGTCGGTGCTTTAACTCCTGACTCTGCAGCATAAGTAAAGGATGAGATGAATAATATGAGCAGGCTGGAATATAGCATGCGTTGTAAGCTATTTATTTTCATTTTTATTATTTCTTTTTATTGGTTTTATTCTATTCTAATAATTTAGACATAAAAAAACCAGCATTAAGCTGGATCTTTTATTGCACCATTTTAATAAGACTTAAAATGGTGCCCGAGGCCAGACTCGAACTGGCACGCTTTGTGGGCGGGGGATTTTAAATCCCCTGTGTCTACCGATTTCACCACTCGGGCATGTGCGCAATAATAGAGGACGAAATAAAACTTGGCAAGTCTCTTTCGGTGTGTTTGCTTTCTTTTCAATCAATTCATGTGCTTATGGTTGTAAAATAATTCATTTTTACTATTTTTTGAAAAGATCAGCATCATTTTTCAGTTTAATAAGACCTAGAGAAATAAGTGTTTTTTAATGAAAACCGAGTGAGTAAACACGGCTTTTGAAGTTTACATCAAGCTATCTAAGTAAGTTTCGACATCGACATGTTTATGGGTTTTACAGAGTTCATTTTCATAACGAATCAGCTGAATATGTAACTCGATAAACTTTTTTTCTTGTCGTTGAAGGGCGTAACGGGTCTTTGAATTTTTTGCACTCAATAAAATTTTAAATTTAATTTTTAAAATTTGTTTATATGACCAGAAGCATATGCGACGTGTTTCTTGTAAATAAAAATACTGCTCATTTTGAGTGCCTTCACGGAACATATTTTCTTTATAAAAGCGTACAAAACCAAAACTTAAAGTAAAGAAAAACAGAATGATTTCTAAAAAAGTACTTTCAATATAAGCAATATTAATAGTTTGAAGAACAATCAGCACAGCAAGTTTAATTGGAGTGTGGCGTAGGTGCTGATATAGGGAAGTTGAACTATGCTTAATTTGCTTGATCACCACGGGAGTGTAGAGCATAAACAGCAACATAATGGCGAGAATAGCAATGCCGTGTGAGCGAAAGGCGGCAAATTGTGGAAATTGAATTGAAATAAAATGTCCCAAACTCATAGATAACGATACGAAAATCATCGCTGCAAGAACCCAAGGAATCAGTTCTTTAAGTTCATCTAAAATGCCTTTGGTTTTGATCATGCTATAAAGCAAATAATTTCTTTTAAACGCTGTCGGGTGTTGTTCCCGCATTTGTTTTAAAAAAAGGGCAGTTTGCTTATTGCTGATCATAAGAATCAAAGAGGGGAATATAAAAGTAAATGTAATATAAATGATTTAATAAAATTTTACAGAGAAAAAAGTAGGGTTATCTTCTATGAATAAGACCTAGTGGGATTTTCTGCTAAATTTGGCGGTTTAATCCGAGTTCAGTTTTTAGAGAGATTTAGCGTTATGAATTTAAAAAATGACAATTTTTAATTTACTAGTCATATTTTAGAGTGGCTATATCCCTAGCTTTATTTATAGGTATTATTTTTAGATCAGTAGTTAAAGAAGAATGAATAGAAGCAGATTTTATTCCTGTATTAAATGAGGATTTATGCGAAAATAGACTTTTATTATTTTTGTCCAAGGACAGTTCATGACTGATCAATCTCCTGAATCTTTAAGCGATATCGAAATTTTAGACATTTTACAGTCCATGAAAAACGATGAGCTGAATACTGAAGCGAAAGAGATTATCCGTAATGGGGGTAAAGCTGGTCGTCAAGAAGCGTATAAACTGGCAATTGTGGCTTTGCATGACACTTTTGAAAAAAACTTTGTTGAAGCAGTGACTTTGGCATTAGGATTAAATGCCGGACAAGCCAAAAAAATTAAATATAAAAAAGACCGTATCCGTATTTTGAAAGTGCGCGGTATTGATTACATGGCAATTGACGGTGCTGAAACAGCGCATGTTTTATCACAAGTTGCACAAGCGATTCTGCGTGAAGATGCAATTGTAACCCATGATCTACACAATATTTTCCCATTCTGGAAAGAAGGCTGGCCAATGGTTCAGTTTGACAATGCATACAATATTTTAGAAGAAGATATTGGTATTCACTATGCGCTTGTAATTGAACACTTGATTGAAAATTTTAAATAATTTTCATTAAATGCTCCTCATTGAAATTAAAAAAAGCACCTGTTTAATGGTGCTTTTTTATATTACATTTATTTTTTATTGATAAAGCCAAGTCAGTAACAGACTAATGGGCCAAATGAACAGTCTTCACTCTGTAATGAATGGATTCCAAAGAAACCTAACCCTACACAGGGTGGAATCATAACTTTTTCGATCACGTTCATAGCTATTGGGTGTAATCTACCGAGCGAAAATCAGCAGTGCAATCACAATGAGAAGGATCAGTGGCGGTGGTTGTTTTGAAAAAATAGTAAATCATATAAATGCTAGAACAGAAACTTAAGTAGCAAGTAATGCTGACCAGGAAATATTCATTCTCATCTTCCAAATTGATTGTTTTAGTATTGGTCGTATATTCAATAAAAAAGAAAAAGCAGATTACTCTGCTTCTTCCTGACTTTTATTTTCTACTGATTTTTCAAGTAAGCGTGTCACCAGTAATTGGTCAATTTTAAAATGATCGACATCGACTACTTCAAATTTATAAGCACCAAATATCACGGCATCAGCTGGACGTGGAATCTTGCGTAATTTATACATCATGAAACCTGCAATAGTTTCATAGTTTTCATCATCCGGCATTTCATCAATTTCAAGCGCATGCTTGATGTCTTCAATTGGCGTGCTGCCATCAATCAGCCAGGAATTATTGTCACGTTTAATGATTTGCTGATCTGCTTCAACCGTTGTTACCCAGTCACCCATCACGGTAATCATAATGTCGGATAGGGTAATCACACCGACCACTAAGGCATACTCGTTAATGACAACTGCGAATTTTTCCTTGGTTGAACGGAAGCGATCGAGTAATTCAGATAAAGTTAAAGTATCTGGAATAGTTAGTACACTACGAATAGTATTTTCATTGAGTTGCAATAAAGACTGATTGTTTAAAATACGAACTAAAATATCCTTGGCATCAATATAGCCAATCACCTCATCAATATTTTCACTACAAACTACAAATTTGGAATAAGGATATTCTGCCAGTTTTTGACGAATACTGGCTTCAGACTCTTTTAAAGTAAAGAACACCACATTTTCACGGGTGGTCATACTTGAAGGAACATTACGCTCTTCAAGTTCAAATACGTTTTCAATGAAATGATGTTCTTGCTTTTGCAATACACCGGCTTGTGCACCAGCATCCATCACTGCAGAAATATCTGCAAAGGTAATGTTGTCGTCACGGATAGTATTAATTTTAAACAAGCGAAACAATAAATTAGCGATGGCATTGATAACCCAAGCCAGCGGTTTGCAAATTTTAATAAAAATTTGAATTGGGTTAATTACTGAAACCGCAATTTTCTCTGGTGCAATCATGGCCATGCGTTTCGGCATTAAATCTGCAAAAAGAATAAAAAGCGAGGTAACTAAACTAAAGGAGAGGATAAAGCCAATGTTTTCAGTCCATGGACCTTGATAAATGCGATTCACAAAATTTACGATATAAGGGCGAAATGCTGCTTCACCCAAAATACCACCGAGAATGGCAACCGCGTTTAAGCCAATTTGCGAAGCCGCAAAGAAATCAGCTGATTGTTCCTGTAGGTCTAAAACTTTTTGGGCGCGTTCATCGCCCGATTCTGCAAGAATTTTAAGTTTGACCTTACGTGCACCGGCAAGTGCAATCTCCGTTAATGATAGAAAACCGGCTCCCGCAATCAGTATCACGATGATGAGGATATTCTGGAAAAGGCTCACGAATCCACCTGTTGATCATCATTATTATGGAATGTTTTTAACACAAAAGAACTAGAGGTAGTGAGCAAATTACTACCTAGGTTATTACAGTATAATCTTAAAAAAGAAGAATTTAAGAATTTTTACGATTAATAGTGAGAAAATTGTGAGTTATTGCTTAAAAATTCACGATTTTCTTCTTCAATCATTTGACGGGCTACATACAGAATAAGCTGACGCAACCAGCGGTGTGCAGGATGATGGTGCAACAACGGACACCATGCCATTTTTAATTCAAATTCTGGAATATAAAACGGTGGATCTTTAAGCAGCAGATTTGGATTGTTCGATTGTAATTTTGCAATACGGCTTGGCAGCGTGGCAATCAAGTCAACATTGGATGCCAAAAGTGCAGGCATTTGATAATGACGGGTAAAGACAGAAATCTTACGTTTTTGACCAATACGTTCTAAAGCCTGATCAATCCAGCCAAGACCGGCTTGTTTATCAGGATTGACACCAAAGCCAACACCCATACCCGTTTTAGATACCCAGATATGTTGTGCATCTAAATAGCTTTTAAGATTTAAGTTTGCGCTGGCAGGATGCTTGTTGTTGAGTAAACAAGAAAAACTGTCACGCCAAACCAAGACTTGGTGGAAGCTTTGTGGAATTTCATTGAATCTGTTAATGGCTAAATCAACTTTACCTTGTTCCATGTCACGGTAAGACACGTCACTTGGGGTTAAAAAGTCGAGAACCACATTTGGTGCTTCTGAACGCAACGCTTTAACCAGACGCGGAACTAAAGTCGCTTCGGCATAGTCAGAGGTCATGATACGGAAAACGCGATTCGAGGTATAAGGGCGGAATTCTGTACGAGGTTCCAAAATCATGGATAAATCAGCAAGAGCATCTCGGATACGCGGCTGAAGCTCTAAAGCACGTTCTGTTGGGGTCATGCCTTCAGAAGAACGAATTAAAAGCGGATCATTAAATAAATTACGTAGACGACGTAAAATATTACTCATAGCGGGTTGGGTAACGCCTAATTGTTCTGCTGCGCGGGTTACATTTTTTTCACGTAAAAGAACATCAAGGTAAATTAATAGATTGAGATCGACCCGCTCCAGATTCATATAAGAAATACCGATAATAAAACCATGAAATTATAGTGATTATGCCATAAGCGGTAAGGCTTGTGTAGGAAATATGATGAAAAAAAAACCGGTATAAAAGTGAATTTATTATAATTCTAGTCATTTTAGAGGGTGCGAATTCTTGATGATTATCCATTGGTTTTTAAGCAGATTAAAATATAAATTTGATGATTTACATTACTTCAATAGGGGAGTTTAAAGTCTAATTTTCGACTTATACAATTGCATCAAATAGACGAGTTCTAATTGTATTGATTTCAATTAAATGGAATGGCTTTGAGGCGAAAAGCTATATTTCATAAATCTATAATGAATAAGCAAAGTGATCTGTTGCAGCTAAGATTGTGAATAGAGAAAAGATGAGAACTTATTACTTGATGAAATAAAATACAATTGTATTATGTGAAATAATGGCGATAAAAGAAAAAAATTAGATAAAAGTCAGAAGAATTGTCTTTTTTATTAAACCCTATACTTAGGTCTAATGAAGAATAAACAAGCATATTGATTATTTGTTATACAAAAAAAGACTTTTTCTATTTTAAATATAGTCTTAAAAATTAATATCTTATAAAATTTAACGACAATTATAATTAGACTTTAATCGACATATTTTTTAAATAAATACTGAAGATTCCTGAAGACTATTGGATTAATTTTTTCAGTCAAACTAAGCTGTGTCCATTGCAACGAAGTGCTCTAAATCTGAACAAATCAAAATCTTGCAGATTTAGTCCTTTGATTGATGAAATCCTAAAATTATATACAGGAAAATATCATGACTACATACCAAACAGCGATTGACGCAATCCGCGAATTAAAAGCAAAATTCGGCAACACTTGGCGCGATATCAGCCCAGAAGATGCCGCGCGTATGCAAATGCAAAACCAATTCAAAACTGGTTTAGATATTGCTAAATATACTGCTGCTATTATGCGTCGTGATATGGCTGAATATGATGCTGATTCTAGCAAATACACTCAATCTTTGGGTTGCTGGCACGGTTTCATCGCACAACAAAAAATGATTGCGAACAAAAAATATTTCGGTACAACTGACAAACGCTACATCTACTTATCTGGTTGGATGGTTGCTGCACTTCGTTCAGAATTCGGTCCACTTCCTGACCAATCTATGCACGAAAAAACTTCAGTACCTGCATTGATCGAAGAAATCTACACGTTCCTTCGTCAAGCTGATGCGAAAGAATTAAATGATTTGTTCCGTGCGCTTAAAAAGGCAAACGAAGCAGGCGATACAGCTAAAGCTGCTGAAATTACTGCACAAATCGATGGTTTCCAAACTCACGTTGTACCAATCATTGCGGACATCGATGCTGGTTTCGGTAACGAAGAAGCGACTTACTTACTTGCTAAGAAAATGATCGAAGCGGGTGCTTGTGCACTACAAATCGAAAACCAAGTATCTGATGCGAAACAATGTGGTCACCAAGCTGGTAAAGTAACAGTTCCACACGAAGACTTCATCGCTAAGATCCATGCACTTCGTTATGCATTCTTAGAAATGGGTCTTGATGACGGTATCATCGTTGCGCGTACTGACTCTGAAGGCGCTGACTTGACTCAAAAAATCCCAGTGGTTAAAGAGCCAGGCGACATCGCTTCTCAATATATCGGTTTCTTGGAAACGTCTGAAATTGACATCGCTGATGCGCAAGAAGACGAAATCCTGATCAAACGTAACGGTAAATTACACCGTCCTAAACGTTTACCTTCTGGCCTTTACCAGTTCCGTGCTGACACTCAAATTGACCGTGTTGTACTTGACTGTGTATCTAGCCTTCAAAACGGTGCTGACTTACTTTGGATCGAAACTGCAACGCCAAACGTTGACGAAATCGCTCACATGGTTAACCGTGTACGTGAAACAGTTCCAAATGCCAAGCTTGTTTACAACAACAGCCCATCATTCAACTGGACTTTAAACTTCCGTCAACAAACTTATGACCGTTATGTTGCTGAAGGTAAAGATGTATCTGCATACGACCGTGCTAAATTGATGAGCGCTGAGTATGACGAAACTGAATTGGCTGCTGACGCTGATGAAAAAGTACGTACATTCCAAGCAGATGCTTCTCGTGAAGCGGGTGTGTTCCATCACTTGATCACACTTCCGACTTACCACACAGCTGCTCTTTCTACGCATGAGCTTGCTAAAGGTTACTTCGGCGATCAAGGTATGCTTGCTTATGTTGCTGGCGTACAACGTAAAGAAATCCGCGGTTCAATCGCATGTGTTAAACACCAAGCAATGGCTGGTTCTGACATCGGTGATGATCACAAAGAAATCTTCGCTGGTGACAACGCGCTTAAAGCGGGTGATGACTCTAAAAACACAATGAACCAATTCGGTGGTTAATCCTCCCGAATGATTCAAAAAGAACCCTGCGAAAGCAGGGTTTTTTATAGCTGATCAAAACAGAATATAAAAAAGAGAACATAAAAAAAGAGAACATAAGAATATGTTCCCTGTATTGTTTTATATAGCAAATATCTTAATAGGTGGCGAAAATCTTAGGGCACTAAAATAAGCAGCCAGCTAAAGAAAATAATCGCCAGTGCGACGAATTGCGCAGCGCTGCCCATGTCTTTGGCATTTTTAGACAATTCATGTTTTTCTAAAGAAATACGGTCTACCACTGCTTCAATCGCTGAATTAAATAATTCAACAATCAGTGCCAATAAACACACTGCAATCATCACGGCTTGTTCTACACGGGATACATTAAGAAAAAAACTCGCAGGAATTAGAATCAAATTTATAAATACAATTTGACGAAAGGCAGCTTCATTCATGAATGCAGTTTTAAAACCCGAAAAAGAATAATGAGTGGCATGGATAATACGCTTAAAACCGGTTTTGCCTTTAAAGGGGGAATATGAGTTCATAACTAAAAATTTTCATCAATTTCAGACACCATAGAACAGATTTATTAAACAGAGATTAATTTCAAATGCTTTATGATTAAATTTTCTTATGATAAAAATATGTAACATCAAAATGTTAAGAATAGTTCTTTTGCATCTATCATGTTGCGATCTCTCTCAATTTGAATCCTAAAAACTATATTCTTGGGTGATGTTTCTATGAGCTGAGTGAATCTAATTAAATTTAGATTGAATTAAGGGTTGCTTATATTGAATTGAATAAAGTGAATCTATTTTCAGCTGTTGAAGGTGGATTTAAAAAGCAATACTGTTCAAGCAAGAATTAACAGTCTGATGAAAAAAAGAAAGGGAACGAAGTGTAGGCTAACTTGAGATCAAATGACATATCTTCATAGTTTCTCCTTATTTATGACAAAAATTGTTTTTTCTGTTAAATGTTATTGTATTTTGATTTTTAGTCACTGAATATCAACCTTAATAAGCGATCTTAGAATTCATTCTAAGGTATAGCAACATCACTTCTTTAACCTGCGATCAAGTCATATGCTGTCGAAATTTTTTATTCAACGACCTATTTTTGCCGGTGTACTGGCCATTATTGTGATGGCTTTTGGGCTTTTTGCGGTGCTGAATTTGCCTGTGGAGCGCTATCCTGATATTGCACCGCCACGCATTACGGTGAGTGCAACCTATAATGGTGCTTCAGCAGAAACAGTCGAAGAAAGTGTTACCCAAGTTTTAGAACAGCAAATTAAAGGTATTGATCATCTGCTTTATTTTAGTTCAAGTAGTGATTCATCGGGTCGTAGTCGAATCAGCATTAGTTTTGAAAATGGTACAGATCCTGATACCGCACAAGTTCAAGTACAAAATGCAATTAATGGGGTAGTGAATCGCTTACCTGAGGATGTACAACGTCAGGGGGTGAATGTATTTAAGTCACTTGGCGACACCCACATGGTCATTGGCTTGTACGACGCCTCCGGTAAAAGTGACAATATTGCACTGTCAGATTATATGATGACGCATTTGGAAGAAGATTTGGCGCGGATTGAAGGCGTGGGTGAAGTTGATGTTTTTGGTTCGCAATATGCAATGCGGATTTGGTTAAATCCCTTAAAATTAAAACAATACAATTTAATGCCCAGTGATATTCGGGCAGCAATTGAAGCACAAAATACTCAAGTCGCTGCTGGGGCAATTGGTGATTTACCAACTTCCAAAGATCAATACCTAAATGCCAAAGTGACTTCAGGCTCACGTTTGAAATCCGTGCCTGAATTTGAAAATATTATTGTCAAATCTGCCCGCGAAGGAAGTTTTATCTACTTAAAAGATGTCGCACGTATTGAGTTAGGTGCAGAAAATTATCAATCATTCAATACTATTAATGGCTTTGAATCTGCCGGGATGGGAGTCTCTTTAGCTTCGGGTGCTAATGCTTTGGCCACTTCCGCCTTTATTAAATCTGAAGTTGATCATCTTTCCACGCAATTGCCTGAAGGCTACAAACTGGTTTATCCACGTGACAACACCCCCTTTGTACAAGAATCCATTAAGGAAGTGGTGAAAACACTGTTTGAAGCCGTACTGCTGGTGATTGCAGTGATGTTTATCTTCCTGCAAAACTGGCGAGCGACTCTTATCCCCGCCATTACCGTACCTGTGGTCATTTTAGGTACCATGGCGGTGCTCTATGTGCTAGGTATGAGCATTAATACCTTAACTTTATTTGCCTTGGTATTGGCGATTGGACTTCTGGTCGATGATGCCATTGTGGTGGTTGAAAACGTCGAGCGCTTGATGCATGAAAAGCAATTAACGGCGAAACAAGCGTCGATAGAGTCCATGCAAGAAATTAGTGGCGCATTGATCGGGATTACCCTGGTACTGACTGCTGTATTTATTCCTATGGCATTTTTTGGTGGCTCAACCGGAGTAATTTACCGCCAATTCTCAATTACCTTGGTTGCAGCCATGGCTTTATCTCTGGCCGTTGCACTTATTTTAACGCCAGCTTTATGTGCACTGATTTTAAAACCGAATCCACAGCCGGCCAAATGGGCGCTATGGTTTAATCAAAAATTAGATGCGTTAAAACATCGTTATTTAAAATTATCCACTCTTACCATTCAGCATAAAGCGATTTGCTTAGTCATTTTTGTCGCACTCATCAGTGTCTTTGCTTTATTTTATCGTGCCTTGCCGACCAGTTTTATTCCAAGTGAAGACCAAGGCATTTTAAGCGTACAGTTTAAATTGGTCGATGGTGCACCCATGTCGAAAAGCCGTGAAATTGGTGAACAGATTCGACAATATTTTCTTGAGCATGAAAAAGACAACGTGAATTTGGTGATGATTCGCTATGGGCGTAATTTTTCCGGCACGGGACAAAATCTGGGTCAGGGTTTTATTGCCTTAAAACATTGGGATGAGCGTTCCGGTGAAGAAAACTCGGCACAAGCAATTCGCGAACGTGCTTTAAAACATTTTAAAAAAAATCCCAATGCACAAATTAATGTCAGCATGCCATCTTCGGTCAGTGGTTTAGGTCAAACTGATGGACTGGATTTTTGGATTCGCGATGTGAATGGTCAGGGACGTCAATTTTTGGACATTCAATTTAAGCAATTGCAGGAACAGGCAAAACAATATTCCACTTTTGAAAATCTGGATAAACGTTCTAATCCAGATAAAGCCGAACTGAAAGTTAATGTAGACCAGAAACTGGCTATGGCCAACGGCCTCTCACAATCTGCAATTAACAGTACCTTGTCCAGTGCCTGGGGCGGGAGCTATATCAATGACTTTATAGATCGTGGCCGGATTAAACGCGTGATGATGCAGGGCGATGTCGAATTCCGTTCCAAGCCTGAAGATTTGCAGTATTGGCATGTACGCAATGATCTGAATCAGATGGTGTCATTCAGCAATTTTGCCAATGTGACCTGGAGTGGTGGCCCTGAAGTGGTGAATCGTTATATGGGTTATACCGCGCTGCAAATGGAAGCCGATACCGCAAAAGATGTGAGTTCAGGTGTTGCCATGCAAGATGTTGCCAGGCTGGTCGGGCAGCAGCCGGGTATTGATGTGGCTTGGAGTGGTCTATCTTATGAAGAAAAACAATCCAGTAATCAGGCGATGTTACTGTACTTAATCTCGATTGGCTTTATTTTCCTATGTCTGGCTGCACTTTATGAAAGTTGGTCGATTCCCACCGCAGTGATGAGCGCTATTCCTTTAGGGATTGGCGGAAATATCCTGTTTAGCTATTTTGTCGGTTTTCCTAACGACATTTATTTCCAGATTGCTTTACTCACTACCATTGGCTTGTCATGTAAAAATGCCATTTTAATTGTGGAATTTGCATCACTGGCTCAGGATCGAGGGCGCAGTATGATTGAAGCTGCCTTGGAAGGAGCCAGTCTGCGTTTGCGTCCAATTTTGATGACTTCACTTGCCTTTGGTGCAGGGGTAATTCCATTGGTCTTCGCCTTTGGTGCGGGAGCGGCCAGCCGCCAGGAAATCGGAGTAAGTGTTTTAGGTGGGGTGATTTTTGCGACCGTGTTGGTACTGATTTTTATTCCATTTATGTATGTGCTGATCCGGACTGTATTTAAGGGCAAAGCTCAACAGGAATCTTAAACAATCTCCATCATCTCATAGGCATTATCCTAAAGATGCTTATTGGGTGATGGAGTGCTGCACTTATGAGCCATGCAGCAAGAGTCGGATGATAAAAAGTCATATGTGCAAAGATAGGGTTCTGGCTATTCATGCCTATTTGTCATTTTCGATCATTGAACTGCCGTATTAATCATATCGATACAAATTCGATTAATAAGATATGGTGTAATCTCAAGTGTTTAGATAATGCTTTCCTTGGAATTAAGGCCTATGCCAGAGCAACAACAAAAAAAACTCAGCCAGCAAGAAGTGGTGCGCCTAGAACGGGATTTAGCCAAGTTTGCCAATATGATGGACTCAGTAGTGCGTATTCCATTTACCAAACAAGGGGTCGGGGCAGATGCTGCTTTAAGTACTATTCCCATTGCTGGAGATGTCGCAGGTTTTGTCTTGACCTGTTATGCCATTTATAAGGCCAAGCAAATAGGAGTGCCACAAAGCAAGCTTAGTCCGGTGATGAAACTGGCTATGCTGGATGCGGTGGTGGGCTTTATTCCGGTGGTTGGAACAGTTTTTGACATCTTTATACGTCCAAGCCGAAAAGCTTTAGCGATTGTGCATGAGCATATTCGAGAGGAATATCAGATTCGCAGTGACTCGCATGTGGTTCACCCATTTCTGCATGAAAGCCTGGAAAATAAACAGCAGAACTCAGCCTTTTGGCGAAATCCTGTGGTGGCTTGGTTGTGGTTACATATCCCTGATCTTTTAGGTGCAATCGTTTTAGTATTGATGCTGATTGCGATGTGGTTTGGTCTGAGCTGGTTATGGCAATGGTTTCAAGGATTGAATACTTTTTGATTTTTAGTGGATAAAATCTATGGATTATATTGCCGCAAATTTACCGTCGATCAATTTTGACATGACATGTGATTTTTATCGCATGCTCGGTTTTCAATGTAGCTATCAATCCAGTCAATGGATGATTCTAAATCGGGACAGTTTGAGTTTAGAGTTTTTTCATCATCCCAAGCTAGAGCCGGAAACTTCTTGGCATAGTGCATGTATTCGTGTTCAGGATTTAACTGCACTTTATCATGCTTGGCAGAGTTTAAATTGGTCTGCATTTGCACCAGCGCGAATCACTGCTATAGAACACTTAACTGAAATAGAGATGTTCTATGTGATTGATATCAATGGCAGCCTGTTACGCTGTATTCAACAGCATTAAAAAGCCTCCATGTGGAGACTTTTTGATATTCAATTTAATTAACCAATATTTTTAATCAAACCATATTATGGGCAGTTAAGCTGATGTAATGCTGCTACACGTTGTTCAATGGTTGGGTGAGTTTGGAACAAAGCCGCCAAGCTGAAACCTTGTTCTTTACCTTCCGCAATTGCAAACGCTTTCATTTCCTTAGGCATTTGATCAGGCAGTTCTGATTCTGCTTGTAAACGTAATAATGCAGAAATCATGGCTTGTTTCCCGGCTAAACGTGCACCCGCTTCATCGGCACGATATTCACGCTGACGCGAGAACCACATCACGATAGAAGATGCCAAAATACCAAACACGATATCCAGTACGATGGTAATACCGAAGTAGGCCAGACCCGGTGCTTCGCCGTCTTCACGACCAAACACATTACGGTCAATAAAGTCACCCACCACACGTGCAAAGAACATCACGAAGGCATTAACGACCCCTTGTATCAAGGCAAGGGTCACCATGTCACCATTGGCAACGTGACCAATTTCATGCGCAAGTACCGCACGAAGTTCGTCTTTGTTCATTCGTTCGAGTAAACCCGTTGAAACGGCTACTAAAGCGTCGTTTTTGTTCCAACCTGTGGCAAAAGCATTGGACTGATAAGAAGGGAAAATCCCCACTTCTGGCATGTTAATACCAGCGCGTTGCGACAATTGCGCAATTTCTTGTAATAACCATGCTTCTGCTTGGTTACGAGGCGCATTCGGGTCAATTAATTCTGTCCCAGTGGTTTTTTTCGCCATCCATTTTGACATGAACAGGGAGATGAGAGAACCAACCATACCGAAGACAAAACAGATGACCAATAGGTTGCCTAGATTTAAGCCACCCGCGCCATGGTAACTACCGACACCGAAGAGTGACAAAATAATGCCAGCTACAACCAGTACCGCGAGGTTGGTAAGCAAGAACAAACCAATCCGCATCATTGAGAGAATCCTCTTATAATAGAAAAATAATCTGATTTATGAATCAAAAATCATGTTAGTAAATATGAGGTGAAAGTCTTAAAAATTCAAGAAGAAAAAAAGTAATTCTGTTGGATGATGCCGCTTTAAAAAAATAACTTTATTAGTCGCTAATTGAAATTTTTGCTGAAGCCGTGGCATGTGCCGTGGCATATGAGCCAGAAGGGGCGTCGGTAAAACTTCCATCAGAGGCCATAATGATTTGGCGTTGCGCACTATAGTACGGTGTCGAGCTGGAGGAAGACTCATCAGGGGAAGATTGTGCAATAATTTTCCCATTATCAGTAGGGTAGTTACTGCTGGAGCTTGTACTGCCCGCAATACCGTTAGAGTACAAGTTGCTATAACGGCTGCTGACCCGTCTTACATAATCCTGCGTTTCTTTAAAGGGAGGGATGCCGCCATATTTTGCCACATTACCTTCGCCCGCATTATAGCTGGCTAAAACCAAGGAGGTATTACCGTTAAAGCGTTTCATCAGCCAAGACAAATATTTTGCCCCACCCATAATATTTTGATGAGGATCATAAGCATTTGAAACATTAAAGCGTCGCGCCGTTGCTGGCATCAGTTGCATTAATCCTTGTGCACCGACTGGAGAACGAGCATTAACATTAAAGCCAGATTCAGTATGCATAACTGCTTTAATCAAGCCTTCAGAAATACCATGTTGTGACGCTGCTTGTTTGATAATCGGGTCAAATGCATTTTTATTTCGACTATAACTGGGCAAAACCGAAGCTTCTGAACTTCCCCAATTACTATAATTATGCATATTACTGTCAGGGTAGTAAGTCTTTTTTTCTACTTTTAAATGACTATAGCGGCTCTGTTTATTGGTGAGCAAGGTGGTCCCATTTGATTCTTTTAACTGATAAATGGTTTGACCGGCATAACCGCTCGATGCAACAAAACCAACTGTTACACACCCCAACATATAAAGACCGATACTTACAATGTTATTTTTCATTTTTTTATTTAGAAAAAAATCTGCTCCAAACAGTTCAACAGGAGTTTAACAAAAAAAAACAGAATAAAAAGCTTTGTAGAATTAATTTCTCAACAAGTTTGTAAAAAGCAAGTGCTAATTGTAGAGAGAGTAATCAAAAAATATTTTAATTTTTTTTAATCAGGATAACTTGACACTACTAAGATCTTGATTTTTATTAATATTTAAATTGATCAAAAAATGACCAATTTAAATAGAAGCCTTAAATAATAGGACAGACACCTTGTCAAGCCTTTTGAAATCCACAAAGTTATCCACAGGTTTTGTGGACAACTGTGGAAAAGTACAATTGGTAAGCATTGTGCATAAAATTTGAACTCTAACGTCTAAAATAACACTTGCTTGATTACGTGAAAATGACAATGAAGATCAATTTTCAGAATTTACATTCTTTTGGTGCTTGTTAACTCTGAATCGGCTAAAATTGCGCGGTATTTTTATTTATGGGTAAATCTCGTCTATGTACTCGCCAGTTGAGTCCGAACAAGGATTTAATTTCAAACCAGAACTGCCAACAAGTTCGGCATATTACCGTTTGTTGAAAAAGCTTCGCCGCCAAGTCGGTCATGCCATTCGTGATTTTAAAATGATCGAAGAAGGTGACAAGGTGATGGTATGTATTTCTGGTGGTAAAGACAGTTATACCTTGCTGGACATAATGTTGCAGTTCAAACGAATTGCACCAGTAAACTTTGATGTTGTTGCGGTAAACCTTGACCAAAAGCAGCCCGGTTTTCCTGAAGATGTCTTACCACGTTATTTGGAAGAAAATAACATTCCATATTACATTCTGGAAAAAGACACCTACAGCATTACCAAAAAGCTGACCCCTGAAGGTAAAACGTATTGTGCGGTGTGCTCGCGTTTACGTCGTGGTTCACTGTATGGTTTTGCCCAAGAAATTGGCGCAACCAAAGTAGCGTTAGGTCATCACCGTGATGACATTATGGCAACTTTCTTCTTAAACCTGTTTCATGGCGGCAGCTTAAAAGCCATGCCACCGAAACTGTTGTCATCTGACAAGAAGAATATCCTGATTCGTCCACTGGCGTATGTGGAAGAAAAAGACATTATTAAATATGCAGAAATGCGTCAGTTCCCGATTATTCCGTGTAACTTGTGTGGTTCACAGGAAAATTTACAGCGGGCCATGATTAATAATATGTTGCGTGAATGGGATGCACAGTATCCAAAGCGTTTACATAGTATTTTTGGTGCTATGCAAAACGTATCGCCTTCACAATTGGCTGATCGTGAACTGTTTGACTTTGAAGCTTTAGATGCACAACGTGAAATTGATTTTACCGGTAGCTGTTCAACAGAAGATGAACCACAAAGCAAACGTATCAATATGGTGAACTTAGGCTTCGCTGCTGAATAATAGTTGTGGTAGACATCAGTTTTAGGATTGGTGTCTATTTAGATGTTTGATTCAGTTAAATAATGTATTAGAAATATAAAAATTGAACGTATCGTGCAAAAAACTTTAAGCAGAAAACAATTTTACATGCTATAACAGGCGTCAAGCACAATAGCTTCACAAAGATGTTGTCTGGATAGGCGACACAAATGAACAAATAAATTGAGGAAACATCATGCCTACCTTTTTAACTGATGATTGGTTTTCAACTGTAGAAACATTAACTGCGCAAGCGGGTGATTTAAACTTGCCACCTGCACTGGCAAATTTAGCAATCAACTTAGTGGTTACAGATGTACAAGGCAATACAGAATTGTCTATGGATGGTGGGGCAATCAAAAAAGGTCTATCTCCAAATGCGAAAACTACTTTGAATATGGATGGTGAAACCCTTCGTAAAGTGTTCCTGGAATTTGATATGGCTGCTGCTATGCAAGCATTTATGACCGGAAAAATTAAGGTTCAAGGCGATATGTCACAATTGATGGCTTTACAAACTGCCAAGCCAAGCCAAGAACAAAAAGACTTATTTAAGAAAGTGCTTGAGCAAACAACTTAAGAAATTTTAAGCATAAAAAAGCTTACCCAAGGGTAAGCTTTTTTATAGATAGAACATATTAAATTAAATGTTCACTAACTCTGAAGTCTTAATATGTTCTAAATAGGCGCGGATACGGGTTACATATTGCACTGCCTGACGATAACGTCCATTGCTGGCCTTATTTTTATCTAAATAACTGTACAGATTAACCCAGTTATTTGGATTTTTACCTTGTGCCCGAATTCGTTTCTGAATCTGATTTACTGCACCTGGCCCCATATTATAAGCCACAAGCGCGTACCAGTTACGGTCAGGGAAAGGTACGTTTGAATAACGGCTTAACATCTGGTCGTAATATTTTGCTCCACCTTCAATACTTTGGGTAGGATCGGTGCGGTTACTGACACCCATGGCCTTTGCTGTATTGTTGGTTAGCATCATCAAACCACGAACACCGGTAGGCGAAACGGAATTAGGTTTCAGGTAAGACTCCTGATAGCCAATGGCTGCTAACAGATGCCAATCTAAATCATATTTAGCTGCGGTATTTTTAAAGCTGGCTTTATAAATCGGCATACGCTTATTCAGATCACGCTGAATACTATCCCAGGCTTGTTCTTCTACTACATTCTGATTATAAAATGAAGCAAGTTGTCGAATTGCACCCGACTGTTTGCCTTTGCAGACAAAACCACTTGCAGTCTGGGTGAGTGGATCATCTGAATGTTTAAACACCCAGTTCAGGTTGGTATTCAAGCCATTTTTTTGCAAGCTGCCCATATCACCACAGGTTGCAGAAAAAGAAGTTAAACGCTTCTGTTCAATTGAACTGATATCTGCAGTGGTCATTGCAAAGTTGGCTTTACCTTGGGATACCCATTTGAGTGCAGTCGCATTATCCGGTACAGTTTTAAAGATCAGCTTAACATTCAAGCTGTTGGCATAGTTGCGTGCCAGGTCATAACCGAAACCATGTAGATGCGCGCCATCTTTAAATACGGTGGTCGAATTTTCGACTGAAACGACGGTGAGTTGCTTGCCGTTGACTACAGAATCGTACTGGTACGACTTACTTGCATTAATACTATGAAACGGAATTAACAGTGTACTGAACGCCAGAATTTTTAATGAGAGAGAAGATTTTAAAGAGTTAAGGCAAAGCCTCACCCCAGAAGTTGAACTACTGTGCATGTTGTCTCCGCTACAGGTAATTTATGCCCTAAAAAGCAAAGGCGCACATGCCTCAAGCTTTTTCAAGTTTGATAAATTCAATAAAGGTAGGGCAGTCATGACGTCATTCAAAAATGACATTGGATTAAAAGGAGAATAATGTAGAATTTCTACATAGATTAAAAAATAGACGATTTGAGAACATGCGCGAATAATAAGGGTGAAAAATAAACTTGTCAAATTTTGTACTAAACTTTTTTGAGATATGTAACATAAGGAATTAATTTAATTGAAGAATTAATTTTATAAACTTTAGTTATGTGTAAATAGCGGATAAAATAGGCCATTATTGTAAACAAAATGTCAGTAAAATATCAAAAAACACTATGAAATCTAACTTAATTACACGTTCCGGGCATGACAAATTAGTCGCAGAATTACAACATTTGTGGCATGAAGAACGGCCAGAAATCACCCAAAAAGTGAACTGGGCGGCGAGTCTGGGCGATCGTTCGGAAAATGCTGACTACCAGTACAACAAGCAAATTTTACGTAAGATCGACCGTCGTGTTCGTTACTTGGGCAAGCGTCTAGAAGAGCTTAAAATTATTGATTTTTCACCTGAGCAAGAAGGAAAAATATATTTTGGCGCTTGGGTGGAAATTGAGAATGAAGAAGGCGAACAAAAAACTTTACGTATTGTTGGCGTGGATGAAATTTATGATCATCATCCGCAACATATTTCGATTGATTCGCCGATGGCTGGCGCTTTACTGGGTAAACAAGTCGATGATGAAGTTGAGGTGCTGACCCCCTTAGGTAAAAAACAGTGGTATATCAATCAAATTCGTTATGAAAAGCCTGAAAATTCAGCAAATTAATATATTTTGTTTTTATTTTAAGCGGTTGATAGGAAAAACAGAGAAAAGTATTTGCCAAGATGGGATTTTATTTATATCATAGCCGCCATTGGAAGCGTGGCAGAGCGGTTTAATGCACCGGTCTTGAAAACCGACGAGGGTGCGAGTCCTCCGTGAGTTCGAATCTCACCGCTTCCGCCAAATTCAAAACCCCGATCATTGATCGGGGTTTTTTATTGCCCAAATTTTTTTATTCATAAAAAACTAAAGAATAAATAAAGAAAAAAATTTGAATAATATTATGGGGTAATAGAATTGATGAACATCAAGTAGATATCGATGTCATCGATTAAAAAATCAAATGTGAAAGTCTTTAAGTTAGCACTTATTGAGATTTGATTACTGTGAGTGATCGAGAAAGGGAAATTAGCTTCGCAAAGTACAAAATACACAGTAGAGCATGACTTCAAAAACATAATTTAGCTTCATTATTGATATCTAAGCTGAACTAAACAAAAGCGTATAGATGGAGTATTTTATTCTTCTATATTTCTATCATCATTTTTGGTTGATGAAAGCAATAATTCTTGTTGAATCCAATCAATAAATTTTTGGATCAAAGGAGAAGACGCTTGACTAGAATGCACTAAATAATAAGAACGGCTTCCTTCGAGTTTTTTACTTGATGCAATGACCAATTCTTTTTTTTGAAGTTCTGACTCGATCAGGATTTGTGGAATGAGTGCCGTCCCCATTGATTGTTTGGCCGCTACGGCTAACATGGAAAACAATTCATGCCGATGACCCGTGTCAGATTTCGGATGAAAAATTTGATGGGTTTTAAACCATTCCTGCCAAATGCCGGGGCGGGTGGTCTGTTGTAAGAGCGGAAGTTGGGTGAGTTGTTCAGGGCTTAAATCATAGCTATATTCATTAATCATTTGTGCATCTGGGAAGTTTTTTAAAATAAGCTCGGCAGAGCAAACCACAATAAGATCTTCTTTCATTAAATAATGGGTTTGTACGCCTGGCCAATGCGCAATTTGCTGAGGTGTCCCTGCATATATCGCCGCGTCAAAGATGGTTTCATTAAATAGAAAGGGCTTGGTGCTGGTTTCCAGATGTACGGTAATTTCAGGATAAATTTCATTAAAACGGTGCAATTTGGGGAGCAGCCAACAGGTTGCAAAAGTCGGAACCACACCTAATTTTAATGTTCCCCCTAGACCCTTGTGCGCCATAATATCTAAAGTGCTTTGCTCCAGACCCAATAAATAGGGTTTGATCAGACTGTAATATTGCTGTCCTGCAAGGGTCAGTTCGACGCCATGTCGGGTGCGGGTGAATAATTCAAGCTTTAGAAATTCTTCCAGTTGTTGAATTTGCCGTGACACCGCACTTTGGGTAATACACAGTTCCTGTGAGGCATGCGTATAACTGGCATGTTTCGCCGCAGACTCAAAACACAATAAACCTTGTAAAGATGGGATGTGACGACGCATAGATAAATCCTTTTATCTGAACCAGATATTTTAAAATGACATATGAAGATGCGAAACCTATTCAACTTTAGTCTAGAAATTGAGTAATATCTCAAAAATACAGTCGCTAAATCCATTGTTATCTATCTGCTTAAAATAAGATATGCGTAAAGGGTATATCTGCATGAAAATTTATCGTTTGAAAGAATCTTTTTTCCGCCCTAGCATCGAGTCAGATAAATACAACATGATATCGAGCAGAGGAAGCGATGAATCAAATGATCAATACCAAAAAAACAGCAAAAGTTCAATTTAACTGGCAAGACCCGTTTCTTATTGAGCAGCAACTCACAGAAGAAGAGCGCATGATTCGCGATTCTGCCCATGCCTATTGCCAGGACAAATTGTTGCCGCGTGTACTGGAACAGTTCCGTCATGAACAAACCGATGCTTCAATTTTTCGTGAGATGGGTGAGCTGGGTCTGCTTGGCCCCACCATTCCGGAAGCTTACGGTGGCGCAGGATTGAACTATGTCAGCTATGGTCTGGTGGCACGTGAAATTGAATATGTCGATTCGGGCTACCGTTCCATGGCCAGTGTACAAAGCTCGCTGGTGATGGTGCCAATCAATGAATTTGGTACTGAAGAACAGAAACAGAAATACTTGCCAAAACTGGTTACCGGTGAATACATCGGCTGCTTCGGCTTGACTGAACCGGATCATGGTTCCGATCCGGACAGCATGATTACCCGTGCCAAAAAGGTAGACGGCGGTTATCGCATATCCGGCGCAAAAATGTGGATTACCAATAGTCCGATTGCCGATGTATTTGTGGTTTGGGCCAAAGAGGTTTCCAAAGAGGGCAATGTCGGCGAGATCCGCGGCTTTATTCTGGAAAAAGGCTGGGAAGGGCTTTCTGCTCCAGCGATTCACGGTAAGGTCGGCTTGCGTGCCTCGATTACCGGTGAAATCGTGATGGATAATGTCTTTGTACCTGAAGAAAATGCATTTCCAGAAGTTCGCGGTTTACGTGGTCCATTTACCTGTCTCAATAGTGCGCGATACGGGATTGCCTGGGGCGCAATGGGGGCTGCAGAATTTTGCTGGCATACCGCACACCAATACACCATGGACCGCAAACAGTTTGGCCGTCCACTGGCTGCGAATCAGCTGATTCAAAAGAAACTGGCTGACATGCAAACTGAAATTGCCTTGGGTTTACAGGTTGCCCTGCGTTTTGGCCGGATGAAAGATGAAGGTATTGCATCAGTTGAAGGAACTTCCCTGATCAAGCGTAATAACTGCGGCAAGGCGCTGGATATCGCACGACTGGCACGTGACATGCTTGGCGGTAACGGTATCAGTGACGAGTTCGGGGTGGCACGTCATCTGGTCAATCTGGAAGTGGTGAATACCTATGAAGGTACGCATGATGTACATGCCCTGATTTTAGGTCGTGCGCAGACAGGAATCGCTGCATTTTGTAATTAATTGAGTTCTTCAATTCAGGATGTCTATTCGTGGGTATCCTAGAGATGTTTTGTCTCAAAAAAAATTAATAATTAACTTAAATTAAAGGATTCATCGTGAAACATTCTTGTAAATCTGTGCATTTGCACGCTTAAAGTTCAAATAGATGATAGAAAAACAATAAAGAACTGAAGGCCAATGTAGAGAAACACTAAGACTGCCGATGACTCATTTGGGAAAATGAGGGATATGGAAATGAATAATGATATGAATGCTGGAGCAGGAACGCTCAGCAGAAAATTACCCTCCAATATAGGTACAGCGCACCGCATTCATAAAAACACCTGGAAAATTGCATTTGTTTTTGCATTTATTTCTCTGGTGATTGATGGTGTCGACATCATGCTGTTGTCATTCAGCTTGACCAGTTTAAAAGCTGAGTTTGGATTGACTTCATTTCAAGCGGGTATGCTGGGAAGTTCATCACTTGCAGGAATGGCGCTTGGCGGGATTACTGGAGGATGGGCGTGTGACAAATTTGGCCGGGTAAAAACCATTGCCTGGTCTGTGGTTTTCTTTTCAATCATGACCTGTATTTTGGGTTTTACTCAAAGTTATGAGCAGTTCATGATTCTACGTTTTATTGGTGCATTTGGATTGGGTTCGTTATACATGGCGTGTAATACGCTGATGGCGGAATATGTTCCCACCAAGTACCGTACTACTGTTTTAGGCACATTACAGACCGGTCAAACAGTGGGTTATATCGTAGCGACTTTGTTGGCAGGGGCAATTATTCCTGATCATGGTTGGCGGATGCTGTTTTATGTGACTATTATTCCTGCTGCTTTCGCGCTTATCTTCATGCGTTTTGTACCTGAACCTGCATCTTGGCAGGAAGCAAAAATAGAACAGTTTAAACGTAAAGAATTGAAAATTGAGCCTACAGCTGAAGCAATCACTGCAAAAGCTCCTTCTGAAAGTGTTTATAAACGTATTTTTGGGCATACCCAGCACCGCAAAATGTTCTTGTTGTGGATGAGCACTGCTGCTTTCTTACAGTTTGGCTATTACGGCGTCAATAACTGGATGCCAACCTATCTAGAAACTGAACTGAATATGAACTTTAAAGCTTTAACAGGCTATATGGTCGGTGCATATACAGCGATGATTCTGGGTAAAATTATTGCTGGCTATGCCGCAGACAAATTGGGTCGCCGGGCAACTTTTGTCTTTGGTACTGTTGCAACAGCTGCATTTTTACCTGTGATTATCTTTTTTAACACGCCAACCAATATTGCTTACCTGTTGATTACTTTTGGTTTCCTTTACGGAATTCCATACGGTGTAAATACAACCTATATGGCGGAAACCTTCTCGACCGATGTACGCGGTACAGCCATTGGCGGTGCATATAACATGGGCCGTTTAGGTGCGGCGATTGCACCAGCGACCATCGGGATTATCGCGGCAGGCGGCTCGTTCACCATGGCATTTATTGTAATGGGTGCAGCCTACTTTATTGCGGGTGTGATTCCAGGCTTGTTTATCCGTGAACGTCAGTATGATCCACAGCAATCTTCATTGGTGACGGCTACAGATGCAGAAGCTAAAACCCCGAGTACTGTGGTAACCACAGACGCAATTAGTGCTAAATAATAAGAATAGCCAGCAGCGTCGTCGTCTGCTGGCTTTTGGAGTAGAACATGGGTGCATTACAAGGAATTCGAGTTTTAGATTTAAGCCGTGTACTGGCAGGTCCATGGTGTGGGCAGATTCTGGCAGATTTGGGCGCTGAGGTGATTAAAGTTGAACGTCCGCAAGTGGGGGATGACACCCGTATGTGGGGACCACCGTGGATGCTGGATAATCAGGGCACTGCAACCCGCGAATCAGGTTATTACCAATGTGCCAACCGCAACAAATATTCAGTTGCCATCGATATTGCAAGTCAACAAGGTCAGGAACTGATTCGGGAAATTGCCAAAACGGCCGATGTGGTGATTGAAAACTATAAAGCCGGTTCATTAAAAAAATATGGCTTAGATTATGCGTCTTTAAATGAACTGAATCCGAACTTGGTCTATTGCTCGATTACCGGTTTTGGGCAAACGGGACCGCGTGCAGAAGAGCCCGGTTATGACTTTATCATTCAAGGCATGTCTGGGTTGATGAGCATTACCGGTGAAAAGGACGAGTTGCCCGGTGGTGGCGCGCAAAAAGTCGGTGTAGCCGTGGTCGATATTCAAACAGGTTTATATGCAACCGTTGCTATTCAGGCCGCTTTACTGGCACGTCAGCATACTGGTCGTGGTCAATATATCGACTTCTCCTTACTCGATGTTCAAGTCGCTACACTTGCCAATCAGGGCATGAATTATCTAACTTCGGGCGTATCTCCAAAGCGTATGGGAAACCATCATCCTAATATTGTGCCGTATCAAACTTTTAAAGCCAAAGATAAGGAATTTATTATTGCTTGTGGCAATGATAAGCAGTTTAAAGATTTATGTATCGCGATTGGATTACCGGAAATATTGCAAGACCAAAAATTTCAACGTAATCAGGATCGTGTTAAACATCGGAATGAACTGATTCCACTACTGTCAGAATATTTCTTGGCTAAAAATGCACAAGAATGGGTAACGGCAATTCATGCAGTTAAAGTGCCGGTCGGGGTGATTAACTCAATAGAAGATGCATTGAATGAGCCACAAATTCGATCTCGAGACATGGTGGTGGATGTCAAACATCCATTGAATGATCATTTTAAAATGATTGGTTCACCGATTAAATTATCTAATACACCGGTTGAATATAAACATGCTGCGCCACAGTTAGGTCAACATACACAAGAAATTTTATCGCAGTTTAAAACTCAGGATGAATTAATGGCTTTAAAAACCGCAGGTATTATTGATGGTGAGGTGGCTTAGTTAGCATTATTCACTACTATTTTGTTTGCTCCTTTGACCGAATTTTTTACAGAATTTGGTCTTTTTTTTGGAGGGGAAATTGTATTTTGGTTGGGGCTTACTGAGGATGAAAGATATTAAAATTTTGGATATTCATTTACTTATATCGCTTAAAGAATCAGCTCTATAATTAACTTACATAGTCAGATTTGCCGCTAAGCGTTATCATAGCGGTCTTCACGTCATTGGAACGCGCTATGAAAATCGTTGCAGATGAAAATCTGGCCTTTACCGAATATTTCTTTGCAGATTTTGGAGAAATTCAGCAAGTAGCAGGGCGCAGTTTAACCCATGCAGATGTACAGGATGCTGAAGCCTTACTGGTGCGTTCTGTGACCCAAGTAAATGAACCACTTATTCAAAATACTCCACTGAAATTTGTCGGCAGTGCCACCATTGGTACCGATCATTTAGATATTCCTGTGTTAGAAAAATGTCATATTACCTGGTCAAATGCGGCAGGGTGTAATGCACAGGCAGTGGCTGAATATGTGATTACTGCCTTGTTATATTTACAACCGAATTTAATCGAGAAAAATGAAAAGTTTACTCTCGGTATTATTGGCTTGGGCAATGTCGGTTCACGTTTGGCCTATATGGCAAAATTGCTTGGCTGGAATGTGATTGGTCATGATCCTTTTGTGAGTCGTGAACATATCCAGCAAGTTGAATTAGAAGAATTATTAAAAACAGCAGATGCCATTTCCACGCATGTTCCCCTAACCAAAACCGGGAATCATCCAACTTTTCATTTGATTAATGCCGATGCGTTGGGGCAGATGAAACCTGAAGCGATCTTAATTAATTCAGCACGTGGACCCGTGGTCGAGGAAGCGGCCCTGATTGCGGATATTCAAAAGACCAATCGCTCAGTGGTGTTAGATGTATTTGAACATGAACCAGAAATTTCAGAACAACTGTTAAAGCTGATTCGTTTGGTGACCCCGCATATTGCAGGCTATAGCCTGGAAGGCAAAGCACGTGGCACGCAAATGATTTATGATGCCTTTTGCAAAACTTTTAATTTTGTAGCGGATAAGCAGTTTGAAACTCAGCTGCCTGTATGTGAGCAGTATTTCGAGAATCAGGATTTAAAACAAGCGCTAAAACAGCATCTGATTCACATTTATGATATTGCACGTGACGCAGCCAACCTGCGTGCCTGTTTAAAAGACGGTAAAGTGGATCAAAAAGCCTTTGATTATTTACGTAAAACCTATCCCTTACGCCGTGAATGGGCAGCGCACGGAGGCCCGAAAGCATGAGTATGGTAAATACAGCAAGCATCAATTATCAACCTACCTGCGATATCAAAGCACTAAAAGCTCGCGCCAAAATGTATGCACAAATTCGGCAGTTTTTTGCTGAACGTGATGTGCTTGAAGTGGAAACGCCCATATTGTCCCAAGCCGGTGTCACCGATGTGCATCTAGCATCTATTCAAGCTCAACGGCATCTCGGGGGGCGCAAACAAACTCATTATTTACAGACTTCACCTGAATTTGCCATGAAGCGATTGCTGGCCAGTGGCAGTGGTTCCATTTACCAAATTTGTAAAGTCTTTCGTGATGATGAACATGGGCGCAAACACAATAGTGAATTCACCATGCTGGAATGGTACCGCCCAAATTTAAGTTTGAAAGAATTGATGTTTGAAGTGACTGACTTACTCAATGTGACTTTGGCGCATCGTTTTGGTGAAGTCCGTCCAACGATTTTAAGTTATAAACATGCCTTTATGGACCGTCTGGATCTCAATCCATTGCAAGCCAGCTTAAAGCAGCTCACAGATTGCTGTAATCGTGTGGGTTTAAATCTCGATTTGGGTGGTGATCGCTTGGGTTATATCGACCTGTTATTTTCACATATGGTTGAACCGAGTTTGGGTTTTGATACGCCGGTATTTTTAACCGATTTCCCCCCTGAAATGGCATCACTCGCCAAAGTTAAAGTTGACGAAGAGGGTGAACAGGTTGCAGCCCGTTTTGAACTTTATATTGAAGGCTTAGAGTTAGCGAATGCCTATGATGAACTGATTGATGCAGAAGTGTTACGTTCCCGTTTTGAAGCCGATAATCTTGAGCGTGAAAAGCTTGGCTTGCATGTGATGCCGATTGATGAATATCTACTGGCTGCTTTGCCGCATATGACCGAATGTTCAGGCATCGCTGTAGGCATTGATCGTTTATTGATGGTTGCGACTGAACAAATGAAACTTGAAAAAGTCATTACTTTCCCTGCGGATGTTTCTTGATGTAAATAATCTCCCTAAATCTCTCTTTAATAAAGGGGAAATTTTGCTCTCCCTTTATTAAAGGTGAGCAGCATTGCTGTGCAAGAGGGAGGTTTTTTATCATCCTCGTGACATAAAAAAGCTTCTCTTTTGAGAAGCTTTTTTATGAGCTATACCGCAGCAACAATCTGTCGGGCTTTCAATTCTTCAATTGCTTGAATACGCCGTTGAATCAACATTTCCCCAATATCAGGACCACTAATATCAGGTGGTAAATCCTGGGCTTTAATGCTACGAACCACTTCCATTGCATCTAACACATATTGTGATTGCGGATATTCACGATCTTCTAGACCTAAACGACCACGTGAATCACATTCACAAGCTTGAACATATGCTTCCACACGTTCAGGACGGCGTAATACATCTAAACGTTGTAATAACCGCCATAAAGTGCCCGGTTTAAGATTCAAAGCTTGATGACATTTTAAATGCTCTTTACATACTGCAAGGGCGAGCTGTTTGGTATTGGTGGGAACCTTAAGACGATCACACACTTCGGTAACCGGTTTTATGCCACGTTCTTCATGCATGATATGACGCGGTAATTCCTCTGTTGGCGTGAGGGCTTTTCCTAAATCATGAACCAGAACAGCAAAGCGTACATCGAGTGAATAGTTGGCTTTACAGGCTTGCTGTAGTGACATCATGGTATGAATGCCGCAATCAATTTCCGGATGATATTCAGGACGTTGTGGAATGCCGTACAACGCATCTAATTCAGGAAATAGCACTTTTAAAGCACCACAGGCACGTAGCACTTCGAAATATTCGTCGGCGTGATTTTCCATCAAGGCACGAGAGGTTTCTTTCCATACCCGTTCAGGCGTCAATGCCTGTAATTCACCCGATTCAGCCAGTTGTTGCATGAGCGCCAAAGTTTCAGGTGCAACCTTAAATCCAAGTGCTTTATAACGTGCGGCAAAGCGTGCAATGCGTAGAACCCGCAATGGATCTTCTACAAAAGCCTGAGATACATGACGCAATATCCGCTGGGTTAAATCTTGCTGACCGTTATAAGGGTCGTATACATTGCCATCTTCATCCATTGCCATCGCATTAATGGTCAGGTCACGACGGATCAGGTCTTCTTCAAGGGTAACACTGACATCAGTATGAAATTCAAAACCATGATAACCCAGACCTGATTTTCGTTCGGTACGGGCTAAAGCATATTCTTCTTTTGATTGGGGATGTAGAAAAACAGGGAAATCTTTGCCCACTGGCTGGTAGCCCTGAGCAAGGAGTTGGTCAGGTGTTGCACCCACAACGACATAATCTTTTTCGTGATAGGGGTGGCCGAGTAAGTGATCACGTACTGCACCGCCTACTAAATAAACTCGCATGAAAAAACCTCTATTCTTCAAGCAATCATGCTACAGAATAGAGGTTTTCTCAAGTAAAGAACCTTAGCTTTTTGCTAAAGTTGAATACTAGCCTTCTTGTGACTGTTGAATTTCAGCAACTGTCAACGCCGTCATATTCACCACACGTCGTGTTGTTGCAGTCGGTGTCAAGATATGCACAGGTTTTGCAGCACCCAACAAAATTGGGCCAATCGTTACATTGTTACCTGAAGTTGCTTTCAACAGGTTAAATGAAATGTTTGCTGCATCAAGATTTGGCATGATAAGTAAGTTTGCAGAGCCTTTAAAACGTGAGTTCGGGAATGCAAAATGACGAATATTTTCATCCAGTGCAGCATCACCGTGCATTTCACCTTCTACTTCAAGTTCAGGTGCAATTTCACTTAAAATTTCAAATACTTTACGCATTTTTTGTGCGCTTGCATCCGTCTGGTCAGAACCAAAGCTTGAATGCGATAACAACGCAATACGTGGAATTACACCAAAACGACGCACTTCTTCAGCCGCCAAAATGGTCATTTCCGCCAACTGTTCAGCTGTTGGGTTGGTATTTACATAAGTATCGGCAATGAACAAGTTGCGATCTTGAAGCATTAATGCATTCAGGGTAAAGAACGTGCTGCGACCTTCTTTTAAGCCAATCACGTTTTTCACGAAATCTAGGTGAATGTCATAGCTTGAATAGGTACCGCACAGCATGCCGTCTGCATGACCATGTTTCACTAACATTGCAGCAATCAGGGTAGAACGACGACGTGCTTCACGATGTGCGTATTCAGGTGTTACGCCCTTACGTTGCATGATTTGGTAATAATCATCCGCAAATAATTCGTAATCTGGGTTTTTCTCCTGATCCACAATTTCGATGTTTACCCCGTGTTCAAGACGCAAGCCCAATTTCTTGATGTTTGCTTCAATGACCGCAGTACGACCGACAAGAATCGGGAACGCTAAACTTTCATCTACCGCAATTTGTACTGCACGAAGCACACGAAGATCTTCACCTTCAGCATAAGCAATACGCTTAGGCGCTGTTTTTGCTTGGGCAAAAATTGGTTTCATCATAAATGCAGAGTTGTATACAAACTCAGACAATTTTTGACGATATGCAGAGAAGTCTTCGATTGGACGAGTCGCAACACCAGAATCCATCGCTGCTTTTGCTACTGCAGGTGCAATTTCAAGAATTAGACGTTGATCCAGTGGGCGGGGAATAAGGTATTCACGACCAAATGATGCAGATTTTTCACCATAAGAGGCGGCATCTGCTTCAATGTGTGCCATACGTGCAATCGCATGTACACAGGCAATTTTCATTTCTTCGTTAATGGTAGTTGCGCCAACGTCTAAGGCACCACGGAAGATATACGGGAAACAAAGCGCATTGTTTACCTGGTTTGGATAGTCTGAACGACCAGTCGCCATAATCACGTCAGGACGAACTTCATGCGCATGTTCAGGCAGAATTTCTGGATCTGGATTTGCCAAAGCAAAAATGATCGGATTTTCCGCCATGACTTTAACCATTTCTTTGGTTAAAATGCCTGCCGCTGAAAGTCCCAAGAACATATCTGCACCAGCAATTACATCTGCCAGTTGCGTGCCTTCAATGTCTTGTACATAACGTTTTTTTGATTCATCCAGATTGTCACGTTTAGTCGTAAGCAGACCGCGTGAATCGGCAACGGTAATGTTCTGTTTACTTGCACCTAAAGCGCAAAGCAAATCTAGGCAAGACAATGCAGCTGCACCCGCACCAGAAGCGACAATTTTAATCTCTTCAATTTTTTTGCCAGTCAGTTGTAAGGCATTGAGTAAAGCTGAACCAACAATAATTGATGTACCGTGTTGATCATCATGGAACACAGGAATATTCATGCGTTCACGAAGTTTTTTCTCAATATAGAAACATTCTGGTGCCTTGATATCTTCAAGGTTAATACCACCAAAAGTTGGTTCTAATGCTGCAATAATATCCACAATTTTGTCTGGATCATTTTCTGCAATTTCCAGGTCAAATACATCTACACCTGCGAATTTTTTAAACAGTACGCCTTTACCTTCCATGACCGGTTTAGACGCTAAAGGCCCGATATTTCCGAGACCTAACACTGCCGTACCATTTGTAATGACAGCCACTAAGTTACCGCGTGCGGTATAGAGTGCTGCTGTTGATGGGTCACGTTCAATCTCTAAACATGGTGCTGCAACACCTGGAGAGTAGGCAAGTGCAAGGTCATGTTGATTGACCAGCTGTTTGCTTGGCGTAACACTGATTTTTCCTGGTGTTGGATATTCGTGGTAGTACAAAGCTTGCTGTTTTAATGATTGATCGTCCATCTGTATCTCTATTGTTGCTTGAGTTGCCCAGCCCGAGCTGGTGGTGGTTTTTTGCTTAATTTGATTGAATATAACATTTGTTGTGACCTTAGCACAGTCGCGAATCTGCCATTTTCAAGCAAACTGATATTTAGGCGTGTCGACTTATATTAAGAAGGTATAAGTCGATGTTGTTCCAGGAAGATGGTTGCTTCACTTTCAGGCAAGGGTTTTGAAAATAAGAAGCCTTGCGCAATGTCACATTCCAGATCTTGTAAGTATTGCATTTGTTGCTCTGTTTCAATGCCTTCTGCAACCACGATCATCCCCATAGCTTTGCCCATGGCAATCATGGCACTGACAATGGCTTCTTGTTTATTTTGTCCAATTCTAGAAACAAAGCTACGATCAATTTTCAATATATCAATTGGAAAATCAGCAAGATAAGATAGGGAAGAGTAACCCGTTCCAAAATCATCTAAAGAAATATTGATCTTCCGTTTTTTGATTTCATCGAGCAGATTTTTAACGGTGACTGAATTTTCAAGTAACGATGATTCGGTAATTTCAAGTTCTAGGCTGCTGCCCGAAATTTTATAAGTCTCAATGGCATGATCGAGGTCTTCGAGTAGCTGTCCACGTTGCAATTGCTGTGCAACTACATTGACTGAGACACATATATTATTAAAGCCTAAATCACTCCAGTTCCTAATTTGTTTAGCGGTTTGTTGTATAACAATTCTGCCAATATCCGAGATCAAACTGGTTTGCTCTGCAAGGGGAATGAACAAGTCGGGTGGAATAATACCTTTGCTTGGATGGTTCCAGCGAACCAACGCTTCAAAACCATAAATGTTCTGGTCGCTAAAATTAATTTTTGGCTGATAGTAAACAATCAGTTCATTATTGTTAATGGCGAGTCGTAAATCACGTTCCAGATAAATTCCTTGCTCAAGTAAGGCGGTATTTTTATTGGAGTAAAAACGGATGGTATTACCCCCTAAGCTTTTTGCTTCGGTCAGTGCCTGTTCAGCACAATTATTTAGATAATCCAGCTGACGGCCATTTTCAGGGTAGAAAGCAATTCCCATGGACAGGCTGATAATATGATCCTGACCAAAAATGTTAAATGGCAATGAAAATGCTTTGCTCATCCGTTCAGAGTGGTGCTGAACCGATGGGCGAATATGTGAGATTTCATAGACAATGGCAAAGTCATCGCCATTTAAATGCGCTACAAATAAGGCTTCAGCATTGGTAAGCCGGAGTCGTTGCGCCACCTGACGTAATAGTTCATCTCCGCCGCTATTACTCAGAAATTCATTCAATGGTCTGAAGCGATCAATATTTAGACGAATCACAGCGAGTTGTTTAATTGAATCCTTTTGACTGACTAAATATTGATGTAATTGATAGTTGTAATAAAAGCGATTCGGTAAATCGGTCAGTGGATCGTAATTTTCTAAATAGGACAAACGCTGTTCTTGGAGTTTACGTTCAGTTAAATCAGAGACGATACCAATATAGTGCGTGACACGATTTTTTTCATCGCTAATCGCATTAATTCGCATCCAGACTGTAAGTTCTTTACCAGAAAGAAATTTTTCATTTAGCTCGCCATCAAACTCACCCATTTTATGTAGCTGGTCAATAAGGGAAGAATGACTGCTTCTTTGTTTTGGTTTAAAATTTGCAGCAATATCAAATAAATGTTTGCCAATAATTTGCTCGTGATTGAAACCTGTTAACTGTTCATAAAATGGATTGACATCGATATAGCAAAGTTTCTCATCTAGAATAAAAATCCCTTCAGCCGCTTGTTGCAGTACATTTGCAGCAAATTTTAAACGTTCCTGATCAGTACGCTCCTGATGGATATCACGACGGATACCGACCATACGCAATGGCCTTTGGTTATTCGGGTCACGGCTTATGACTCTGCCAATATCATGAACCCATTTCCATTTGCCATGGCTGTTTTGAAGGCGATAAGTGGCTTCATACAGATCGGTTTGACCGCGTAAGTTTTGCTTCATCGAGGTTTTGAAGTGTTCGATATCATCGGGATGAATGATGTTTTTCAGCTGATGATGATGTTGTTTTGAAGGTTTTAAGGTCTTTTGGTGCTTATAGTCGGTCACTAGAATTTCACGATCTTTGATATTCCAGTCCCAAGGCCGAAGTCCCGCAATTCCATGGGCCAACATAAGATTGTGTTGCTGATTCTCTAAATCAGTATTCATTTTAGCAATATCAAAAGTTCGTTCTTTGACTTTCTGTTCAAGTAATTGATTATTCAGTTGAAGTTGTAATTCAATATTTTTGGATTTATTAATTTCAGTTTTTAATTGCTGGCATAACTCATCTGTCCAGACGACTTGTTGTTCGGCATTTTTAACCAAACGATTATTCTTGGAGTAAAGCGCTGAAATGCGTTTATGAATACGCGAGCTTATATTTGCACAAAGTAAAATAACAATAAGGATGAAGTTGAGTGACAAATGAAATAAATGATTAGAAGTTTCTGTTGTAATAAACTGTGAGGCCAGGTAGGGAAAAAGTGCTGGAATAAAGGCCAAACAAAAATAATTTAAACGTTGGGTTAATAAAGTCAGGGCAAACGCCTGGCTGACAATCAGTAATAGAGCTGAAAGAATTAAAGCATTAACGTAGCTGAAATTAGGGTTATATTGCGGTAGATAGTAGTAAATCAGACTAACACCCACAGCAATACAACACCCTATTGCCCAACACTGAAATTGCAGCCAGCGATGAGCATGATTTAGTGCGAAATTATGTGGCTTAAAATAAATACTGGTAATGAGTAAACTTAGACAACTCAAGAGTTCGGTAGTAATAAACCATAAATTGAAATAGAAAGATGGTTTTGTAAAATAAAATTGGTAAATGCAATAGACATATAAGGAAACGATTAAAATACTGACGAGAAAGAATTGACTGAGTCGAATCGTATTTGTAATTTGAGCAGCACTCACATGCTGTTTAACATACTCATCTTGAATATCTGGCATACAAGCAGAAACCTTATTTTTGTTTTGCGATAAATTATTTTCTAAATATTAACCATGTCTAAAAAACCAAGTTTTATTTTAAATCAAGATTAATAATGTTATTTAGAAAAATCAATCGAATCAGGTAGTATTTATCTAAAATCGGATGAACTATACAGTTAATTTATAATTTAAAATAGATAAAGCTACAATTGGGGCGGTTTCTGTGCGTAAAACGCGATTGCCAATACACCAATTAACAAATCCAGCATTGTTGGATAATTGTATTTCAGCCTCGCTGAGTCCACCTTCAGGACCAATGAGTAGTGCAATATCAGGTGTGGCATCAGCTAAAACATCGACTTGATCTTTATTAGGTGCAAGTACTAATCTTGTGGTCGGGAGTTCACTGGCTAACCAGTCTTGCAAAGACAGCGGCGCTAACACTTCAGGAACTTTATTCATTCCGCATTGCTCACAAGCAGCGATGGCAATGCCTTGCCAGTGATCAATCTTCTTTTGATCACGGTCATATTTAAGACGCATCTCGCAACGCTCTGAGGTGAGGAGCTGAATTTCTGCAACACCCAGTTCAACTGCTTTCTGAATTGCATAATCCATGCGATCACCTTTACTCATCACTTGCCCAAGCAAGGCTGTAAATCCAGGTGTGCGGTCATCAGGGTTGAAGGCATCAACAGAAACACTTGCTGATTTTTTTAAAACTTCAACCAGCGTCACTTGGTATTCACCACCTTGTCCATTGAACAAGGTGGCTTTTTCACCGACTTGTGCACGTAATACTTTTACCCAATGATGAAAAACCGTTTCGGTTAATTCAACATTCATATCAACCGCTAAATCAGCTTCAATATAAAAACGCGGCATTTAAGTATTACTCACAAATCAAATTAAAAATTAAGCTAAACCAAGATCGAGCACGAGTTGACGTGTTGGATCTGTCGTGTTCATGGTATAGAAATGCAAACTTGGTGCACCGCCTGCAAGCAAACGTTCACACAATTTCACCACAACTTCATGACCAAAGGCCTTAATGCTGGCAGCGTCGTCACCATAGGTGGCTAATTGCTTGCGAATCCAACGCGGAATTTCAGCGCCTGTCCCATCTGCGAAGCGAATTAGATTGCTTGCATTGGTAATAGGCATAATGCCGGGAGCAACTGGAATATTCACGCCTTCTTTTTGAATACGATCTACAAAGTAGAAGTATGCATCTGGATTAAAGAAGAACTGGGTTAATGCTGCATTGGCACCGGCATTGGCTTTTTCGACAAAGTGTTGAATATCTTTGTCAAAGCTGTCCGCTTGTGGATGCATTTCAGGATACGCTGCGACTTCAATGGTGAAGTGATTACCTGAATGTTCACGAATAAAACGAACCAGATCCTGAGCATAAGGCAATTCGCCCAAGCCGACCTGACCAGAAGGTAAGTCACCACGAAGCGCAACAATACGATTGATGCCTTGTGATTTGTATAAATCAAGCAATTCTGCAATACGGGCTTTGTCATCACCAATACAAGACAGGTGAGGGGCCACGGGAGTGCCTTTGCCATTGAAGTCATTGATTGCAGCGAGTGTGCGTTCACGAGTAGAACCACCAGCACCATAAGTCACTGAAAAGAATTCAGGATTTAACAGTTGTAATTCTTTATGAACAACACGAAGTTTTTCCGCACCGACATCAGTTTTGGTCGGAAAAAATTCAAACGAAATTGGGACACGTTTGGTCATTTTTCAAATCCTTTTTTATAAATACTTTTGTTTTTTATTGCCCTCATCCCGACCTTCTCTTGCGCTTCACTTTAAAGCAGTGCTTAAAGTTAGCTCAGGGAGAAGGAGGACCTCAATTCGAATTAAATTGAGAAAGTTCCTCTCCTTTTAGGAGAGGTTAAGAGAGGTCAAAACTTAGTATTTATAAGTCTCAGATTTGAATGGACCTTCAACTTGTACGCCAAGGTAGTCAGCTTGTTCTTGAGTTAATGTAGTCAATACACCACCGAAACCAGCAACCATTGCAGCAGCAACTTCTTCATCCAATTTCTTAGGAAGAAGTTCTACACGAATTGCAGCTTGTTTTTGCTCTTCAGGAAGATCAGCAAATTTTTCAGCGAACAAATGCATTTGAGCCAATACCTGGTTAGCAAAAGAACCGTCCATCACACGTGATGGGTGACCCGTTGCATTACCTAGGTTAACTAAACGACCTTCAGAAAGAAGAATCAAATAGTTGTTTTCATCTTCTGAACGATAAACCTGATGTACTTGAGGCTTAACTTCAACCCACTTGTAACCACGTAAGTAGTTAGTATCGATTTCAGTGTCAAAGTGACCGATATTACACACCACTGAACCTGCTTTTAATGTATCTAACATTGCAGCGTCACATACGTGGTAATTACCGGTAGTCGTTACGATCAAGTCAGTGTTTTGAAGAAGGTCAACATTGATGTCTTCTTTCTTGCCCGTTTGCACACCATTTTTGTATGGGGATACAACTTCATAACCGTCCATACATGCTTGCATTGCACAGATTGGATCGACTTCAGTTACGCGAACAATCATGCCTTCTTGACGAAGTGATTGCGCAGAACCTTTACCTACGTCTCCATAACCGATGACAAGCGCACGACGACCAGACATCAACATGTCAGTACCGCGTTTGATTGCATCGTTTAGAGAATGACGGCAACCGTATTTGTTGTCGTTTTTAGATTTAGTAACTGAATCGTTTACGTTGATTGCAGGAATTTTCAAAGTACCGTCACGTAACATTTCATAAAGACGTTGCACACCCGTGGTGGTTTCTTCAGTCACACCGTGAATTTTAGCAATCAATTCTGGGTATTTTTCATGAACAACAGCAGTCAAGTCACCGCCATCATCCAGAATCATGTTGGCATCCCAAGGTTTGCCGTTTACATTAATTTGCTGTTCAAGACACCACATGTATTCTTCTTCAGTTTCACCTTTCCAGGCAAAAACAGGAATACCGCGCGCAGCAATTGCAGCGGCAGCATGGTCTTGAGTAGAGAAGATGTTGCATGAAGTCCAGCGAACTTCAGCGCCCAATTCAACCAGAGTTTCAATTAAAACTGCAGTTTGAATGGTCATATGGATACAGCCGAGAATTTTCGCGCCTGCAAGTGGTTTTGCTGCTGAGTAGCGTTTACGCAAACCCATAAGCGCTGGCATTTCTGCTTCAGCAAGTTTGATTTCTTTACGACCGTATTCAGCAAGTGAAATATCGGCAACTTTATAATCTGTAAATGAAGCATTAACCGCGTTCATCAGGATCTCCTAGGATAAAAATAGATTGGATCGTTATGTTCGCGGATGCCGTTTTTGATCAAAACCTGTATTTAACAGAAGCTTTGACCGGATCGTCGAGCCTAGCGATTCCACATTTATATGCCTGTGAAAAAGTCGCAGCATCCCTCGACTAGCGGGCTATTGTACTTTGAAATTGATTTTGTTCCAATCGCAAATTGATTATTATCAGCACAATCATATTTTGGATGAAAATTATGGCTTTAGAAATGCCTGAAGAATTAGCGAATCTAGAAGCAAATGGCGGAATTTTTGCGGTATGGATGTTGCTGCAACACTTAGGTATCGATGCCGATATTCAGCAACTTGTAGATGTATGTGGGTATGATTCGGCAAATGGCACGACCACCATAGGCTTAGCTGTAGGGCTAAAAAAGTTTGGTTTCAATGTTCAGTTTTATACCGATCATGATCCCAGTCTTCAAGAGAGTGAAAAACTCAGTTACCAGGAAGCTGAACAACTGGGTTTATCTATTTTACCTGCGTTAAATTATGAGCAAATACAACAAGCGTTTGATCAAAATAAATTTGTGATTGTCTATTACGACACATTAGAAGGCGTGGGTAATCATTCATTTGTTTATGATGTAAATGCGGATGAAATCTGTTTCTTTGACAGTTTTGATGCTATGCCTGCGACTATATTTGAACAACAACGTAAAGTGGAAGGGATTTGTCAGCAAGTAATTGTTGTCGAAGTAAATGATTATATCGAGAGTTAATATTTAAAAACTGCATAAAACAAAAGCCCATTATTTGATTAATACCAGTCAATTAAGAAATTGGCTGGCATTTTCTATTTTTAATTCATCATGTTATTTGATACGCGGATACGTCATTTGCAACTGTCTGAGGTATGAGGTGCATTGCACCGCAAGATTAAAAGTTACTGTTTCTGCGATAGACTTGCTACTCGGTGGTAGTAGACGAGTTTTGCGATGAAAAGACTTTAAATAAATTATTTAAAGTCTTTGTAAGATGTTTTTCTTGCCAAGCTTCGCAAGGAACAAAAGAACTGAACAACTCCAAATAATTGATTTTAAAAGATAAGACTCCACTGTGAATAAACCAAAAGTTAAGGAGTTTATGATCAAACCCCTTAACTGATCAGCATTAGTTATTTGAGGGGCTTTTTAATCCAGTTATTCTTCAGCAGATTGAGCTTTATCATGCCAATAATCGGCTTTTTCATCATCCACATCTACACCCAAACCGTGCTCATAAATGCAGGCCAAATCACGCATGGCTTGAACTTCACCCAGTTCAGCGGCTTGCTTGACCAATTCAACAGATTTGGTCACATCTTTTTCTACTACATCGCCGCGACGGTAAAAATTCGATAACTCTAAAATAGCAGCTGCATGTTTATGTTTCGCTGCTTGTTCTAACCAGCGGTAAGCATGTTCAAAATAGGTTTTTGCTTCTTCAGGATCTTCTTCCAGCATGTCTTTTGCATAAAATGCATAACCTTCACCCAGCCAGTACATGGCTTCAACATGACCCAGTTGAGCGGCTTTGAGTGCCCATTCTTCGGCAAGTGCAACATGTTCATCATCTTCACTTTGCATATAAATTTCAGCAAGCTCGAATTGTGCATCACGATTGCCTGCCATCGCACGGTTAAAAAGTTCGGTTGAAATAGGGAGATCAGACATTAAAAAAATCCAAAGCACATAATTGCTATAGCCTAAATGTTTGCCACAAAAAAGCCAATCCGAAGATTGGCTTTTTACACTGTTCAATTTTAGATTAAACAGGTGAACGTGCTGATAATCCAAATCATTGCGGTTGCAATTGCGATTTTCTTGATCTTGGATTCAAAATAACTCAAACACAATCCGACAAATAAAGCGGAGAAGGTGAGTACACCCACCCAATAACTGATCATGCTGCTTAAAGTGCCTTGGTAAATACACACTACTAAAGCAAGGAGCTGCAAACCCCAACCAGAAATACTGGCAAGCCGTGTTTTAGATTTATCAAGCTCGCGACCAAAGATTTGCTTTTGATGTTTGGACATTGAACTGGCTAAGGCAAAGAAAGCCAAACTGGTTAAAGACCAAATCACAAGAAATCCAATCATTGTTCAGACTCCTGTGCAGTTGCATTCACTGTTGCTTTTTTGGCGGGCAATCCTTTATGGTTGTTCACTTTTTTATACGAATAGAAGAATAAAATTGCGAGTAACCATGCCATTAAATCAAATGATGCAATCATCCATTGACCATGGTGAATTGTGTTCCAAATCGCTTGACCACCAGTCATAAAATTCAGTACTGGCAATAAGGCGAAAGCGAGAGTCGCAAAAACCAGCTGTTCCATCCATGCCTGTTTATGACTGCGTAACATGGCATGAACCAAAGAAATGACCCATACCATAAAGAAGGTACGAATTTCCCAGTTCAAGCGCATGTCCATATCGGCAGGAATAAAACGGTTGGCATAGAAATACGCTGCACAGGCAATCGGTAAACCAATAATGGCTGCAATATTGGTCACTTCAACCACACGGTAGCCAAATGATTTATAACCCTGCTTTTGCTGCTGGGGTGCACGTTTTATACACCATAAAACCAGACCGGTAATAATCATCAATGTGCCGACAATACCCGACAAGAACAGCAACCAACGCAGTGCCAAATCCACACCGCGTGCTTCATGCAATACGGTCATCACATTGTAAATGCCATTTGAAATGGAAGGATTACGCAGTTTTGCACTTTCATCAGTGATATTTTTACCGCTCACACCATCAAAATCCAAGGTTTCATAAACATTCCGATGTGCCACGCTGACTGCATGTAAGGCGCGGAGTTCAATTTTGGCCTGATCGGTATTGGGAGAAACAATGCTGAGGCTAGAAACCGGATTGTTATTCCATTCTTTGTTGGCTTGTATAAGTAAAGGGGTCAAGTCAGTTAGTGGAGCAGGGTGACTTTCTGATCTTCTGGAACGACCTTCGACGCGACCTTGACGTTCACCGTTTTCAGCTTTGTTCCGGTTTTCACGGCCTTCACCAAGTGCTTGTCGATTCGTAGTCATTTCACCGCGCTGACTAGCTTCACGGTTTTCACCACGACTTTGGCGCTGACCATTTTCAGCCGTTTCTTGATTTTTACTCCCTTCACCCCGTGCTTGATTTTCAGAGTTTTCTTGAATCAGGGCTTTACGCTGTTCTTGCAGGAACTGACCACGATTCTCATAAATCTGGTTGACTCCCCAAGGCATCAGCGTAAACAACAGCAATAAAAGACCACTGAAAGTGATCATGATGTGAAAGGGGAGTGCAAATACTGCTGTGGCATTGTGCGCATCTAACCATGAACGTTGCCCTTTACCTGAGCGGAAGGTAAAAAAATCTTTAAAGATTTTTTTATGGGTAATCACACCACTGACAATCGCGACCATCAACAACAACGTGGCAATACCGACAATCCAGCGTGCCCAGATACGAGGCAAGCCATACAATTCAAAATGGAAACGATAGAGAAAACTGCCGCCTCTAGTTTCGCGTGCTTCCAGCACTTCACCTGTTGCACTATCTAAAGTAATCCGTTCGCCACCACGACGTGCACGCGGATCTTCACCAATTTTACGAATATTCAATACCGTGGTGTTTTGACGCGAGTTAGGTAATTGAATACTCCAACTGCCTGCATCAGGATGGTTTTTTTGTAGATAATTGAGTGCCACTTGGGTTTGCTGAATCTGCGATGCGGGTGGAACAGATTGGTGTAATTCAGGTTTCATCCAGGTGGTTATTTCATTCTGGAAAAAACTTAAAGTTCCGGTCAGGAAAATGGCATACAGCAACCAGCCTAAAATCAAACTGGCCCAGGTATGTAACCATGACATGGACTGGCGCGGACCTTCTACTTTGGCATCGACTCGCATGTCAGTTTCCTAAAAATTTATAAATAACAAACAACAAGATGCCGGGAAGAATAATCCCCAGACTTGCATTCAGGGTTTTATTGACCATAAATATCCAGATGAATGCAGCGGTATGTATAGTAAAAGCCAACAGTGTGGCAGACATGGCGGCACTCGTACCGTACTCCATAAAATATTGCGCAATCACTATGGCAGACAAGGCAGCAAGGACGTAACCTCCCAATAGCGCCAGTGCAAAGCGATACACAATCATGCAGCGATAAGCCAGTAGAGATGATTTATTTTTTACTTTTGCAGGGGACGAAGATATAGCGACTGGCGTAGTCAGCGGATCCATTTGAGAGCTTTTCATCATTAGAAAGTAAATAAATTTGGATTAGAGGGTATAATAATGAAAATGATAACAATTATTGTTTGTATTTAAAATATTGACAAATCTAAAATTTGAAAATTTAAGCGAAAAAAATGATTTTCTGATAGCAAACTAGTTATTTGTTTAAATTAAAATTTTTCTAATATTAAAGATGTTATCCGATTTTTTAATTACTGCTTTTCAACGAATCTAGTGAGCAATACATCAATTTTAAGTTTGAGTTCTAAAGAGAAGAATAAAACCAGTGGAGATAAATTTTAAAATAGCTGAGGTATTGAATTTATTACTTCAATGGCATGATTTAAATACGAGGGGGAGGAGAAAATTAAAAACATGATTAAATTTAAGAATCATCATAAAAAAACAGCGACCGAAGTCGCTGTTTTTAGCTCAAAAGACCTTAAGCCTCTTGTTGAATACCGGCAACCAACCAGTCCTGGTTAGAACCTGCAGGCTTGGTGAAATGCCAAACTTCTGCAAAAGGCTGCGGTAAGCTGTTTAACTCTTCGCTTACAGTACCCGTGAAACGAACGCTTACCACATACTGACTATTTTCAGTTGAAGAATCTGTAACCATGGCATTCAGGTTTGAGAATTCAGCAACATCCTGGTCTTGGTTCGCCATAATGTCGTTATACATAGACTGATAAAGATCAGGCGTTAAATAGCGTTGAATTTCAGCAATGTTACTTGCTGTATTCATTGACTGAATATGGTTGAAACGCTGACGAGCAACACGCAAGAATGCAGCAGGTTCAGTACCATCTAGCAATTGATTACCATTGCTGGTTGAGGCATTACCAAATGGAGCTTGAGTTGCTGCACCTGCAGAACCACCTACTGACTGACCAAAAATATTGCTGTTGTCATTTGATGTACGTGGCGCCGCATTTTGTTGACCAAACGGTGCTGTATTTCCAGCATTGTTTGGTGCATAAGGATTGTTAGCGGCTAGTTTTTTTTTTGCTCCGAATTTACGGAACAAGAAGAATGCGACTGCAGCTGCTAGAAGAATCCAGATCCAGCTTGGAAGTCCGCCTTTTTCTTCCTGCTGTTGTGCTGTAGCCTCAGCACCACTTGCAGCAGGTTTATCATCTGCCATTGCATTTGCTGCAACTGCACCAATCGCAGCACCAGCAACACCAGCAGCAACCATTTTACCTACGCCAGAACCTGATTTTTGAGCAGGCGCGGTAGTCGGTTGTGGGGCAGGAGTAACTTGACGCGGTTGTTGGTAAGATTGGCTTGGAGCAGCAGAACGACTCATGCCGTGGCTTTTACCACCACCTGCACGTTTTGCTTCAGCCATTGGTGCAACTACCAAAGCGGCCATTAAAAGACCTGCCATCAAACCACGCTGTCGAACTTCCATCGAATTTTTCCTAAATAAAAAAATAAATTATAGCCCTATAGTTATGCAGTCATTTGCACCGAATTTCAACATCAAAATGGTGTTTTTTTTACATAATCTTTCATATGTTCAAGCTTAAGCCAATTCTTCACTTAAGCTCATGGCTTCGCTTAATGCTTCGTGTAAGCGTGCTACAGAAATGATCTGCACATTTGGAATCGGTTTTTGTGGCGCATTGCCTCTTGGCAAAATAATATATTTAAAACCATGCTTAACGGCTTCTTTTAGACGTTCCTGACCATTCGGCACCGGGCGAATTTCACCCGATAGTCCAACTTCACCAAACACCGCCAGCTGCTGAGGTAATGCTTTACCACGCAAGCTTGAAGCACAAGCCAGTAAAACCGCCAAGTCAGAACCAGTTTCGGTAATTTTTAAACCACCAACCACATTCACATAGACATCTTGCCCAGCAGTTTGTACGCCACCATGACGATGCATCACTGCAAGCAACATATTCAGTCGGTTTTGTTCCAAACCCAGCGCGACTCGGCGTGGCTGACCATGTGCATCATCCACTAAAGCTTGCACTTCAACCAGGAGTGGGCGCGTACCTTCACGGCTAATCATGACAATCGAACCAGGAATGGCTTCATCATAACGACTTAAGAAAATAGCAGATGGATTGGAAACTTCACGCAAGCCTTTATCGGTCATGCCGAACACGCCCAACTCATTGACTGCACCAAAACGGTTTTTCACCGCACGAATCATGCGATAACGTGAGTCAGACTGGCCTTCAAAATACAAAACGCAATCGACCATGTGCTCTAAAACCCGTGGACCCGCTAAAGCACCTTCTTTGGTTACATGCCCCACAAGAAATAATGAGGTGCCACTATTTTTAGCAAAACGGGTCAGTAATGCGGCAGATTCACGAATTTGGGAAACACCGCCCGGTGCAGATTGCAGGGTTTCAGTGTAAAGCGTTTGAATCGAATCCAGAATGGCAACGGCAGGACGCACTTGCGCCAAAACTTCACAAATCCGCTCCACACAGGTTTCCGCCATGACTTGAAGATGCTCGGTGGGTAACTCTAAGCGGTGGGCACGTAATGCTACTTGCGAAAGTGATTCCTCACCAGTGACATAAAGTGCAGAACTTTTTGCAGATGCCATATGAGTGGCGGTTTGTAAAAGAATCGTGGATTTACCAATTCCCGGATCACCGCCAATCAGCACCACAGAACCCGTCACCAAGCCACCCCCCAGAACACGGTCAAATTCACTAATCCCAGTCGCTAAGCGTGATTCATGTGAAACGGAAACTTTATTTAAAGTAGTAATAGTCGCCGCTTGACCTGCATATCCACCTATTTTCGGTTGTGCACGATGGGTCACGGTTGGCTCAACGCGGACTTCAGTCAGACTATTCCATTCGCCGCAATCTGTACATTGACCCGCCCATTTAGGGTGGTCAGTTCCACATTGTTCGCAACGGTACACAGTTTTGACTTTGCTCATTGAAGTATTATCTATATAAATAAGAAGATTGAGGAGAAATGTAGCAATAGCCGTATAGAAATACAATTTTTTGCATAAAATTTCGCCAATCTTTATCTTGGCACGTAAACTGCTAAATTTAAGGGAAATGAACTGAGGAACACAAAAGGGATTGAATTTGAATGAAAAATCGACAGAAACACACTTAAGTTTGAAAAATATTAAATAATCGCTCAAAAACTTTATTTATTTTTTTTGATTTGAGCTACTTTTATCACACGAAATTTGAGAGACGAAAATAACAATGTCAAATGAAAACCATAGTTCATCTGCTGCAGATGGTGAACTTCAACGAAGTCTGTCGAATCGGCATTTGCAACTTATTGCGATTGGCGGAGCAATTGGTACAGGCTTATTCATGGGCTCGGGTAAAACCATTAGCCTGGCCGGACCTTCAATTCTGATCATTTATATGATTATTGGTTTTATGGTTTTTTTGGTCATGCGTGCGCTTGGCGAATTGTTACTGTCTAACCTGCAATACAAGTCTTTTATTGATTTTGCGACAGATTTAATCGGTCCTTGGGCAGGTTATTTTGTCGGCTGGACCTATTGGCTGTGCTGGATCACCATCGGTATCGCTGATTTATCCGCGATTATTTATTACCTGCAATTCTTTAACGGAGGGCTGCCGTTTACGCCTGGCGAAGGGGTCATGATCAGTGTTGCGGCCATTGTCTTTATTATGGGTTTGAACCTGGTCACGGTAAGATTATTTGGTGAATTAGAGTTCTGGTTTGCCTTAATCAAGATTATTGCCATTGTGGTGCTGATTGCTGCCGGTTTATGGATGATCTTTACCGGATTTACCTCTACCGCAGGTGAGGTGGCTTCATTTACCCATCTCTGGTCACATGACGGAATATTCCCAACTGGAGTAACCGGCTTTCTGGCAGGCTTCCAGATTGCGATCTTCGCCTTTGTAGGTGTAGAGCTGGTCGGTACAACTGCAGCTGAAACCAAAGATCCAGAGCGCAACTTGCCTAAAGCGGTCAACTCGATTCCGATTCGTATCATCATTTTCTACGTATTGGCATTGGTGATTGTAATGTCGGTCACGCCATGGAATAAAATTGATCCAACGATTAGTCCGTTTGTAAACCTGTTTAGCCAAGCCGGTATTGCAGCAGCAGCGATTATCATGAATCTGGTGGTGCTATCTTCAGTCATGTCCTCCATGAACAGTGGAGTGTTCTCGACGAGCCGTATGTTGTTCGGTCTTTCACGTGAAGAACAAGGTCCAAAAGCATTTGGTCATTTAAATAAGCGTGCTGTTCCTGCAAATGCATTATATTTCTCTGCGATCTGTTTATTACTTGGTGCTGCACTTCAGTACTTTGTACCGAATACCGTTGAAGCCTTTACTCTGGCAACCACGCTTTCCACGATTTTGTTCATCTGTGTATGGTTGATGATTATCTGGAGTTATATTGTTTATTATAAAACCCGTCCAGAACTGCATGCCAAATCAACCTTTAAATTACCGGGTGGATTATTTACCTGTTGGGTGGTGATCATCTTCTTTATTGGCATGATTTATGTCTTGTCTTTGGAAGCAGATACCATGAAAGCGCTGATGGTGAGTCCAATCTGGTTCATTATTTTGATTATTGGTTACTTTGGTTTCTACAAACCGAAACATAAATAAGCCTTTTGTTTGTGAAAACGCCAGTTTGAAACTGGCGTTTTTTTTTAACTAGCGATAATCTCTAGCGTTTAGCCCTTTGGTCACGGCGGTGATCGAGTTATACTTCTTCGAAAACATAGGATAGGTGGTCAGATGCGTCTTGTCATTTGCTACATCAGTTTATTGGCAACAGGTTTTGCCTTGGTCGGTTGTGGTCAATCCGGAGCTTTACAGTTGCCGAATGATCAGAATTACGACAAGCGTTCGAAATATTTGTTATATCCCAATGTCGATTCAAAACAGCAATCTTCGCCTAAGGAGGAAGCATCTCCGGTACAAGAGCTTCCTGCTTCATCTGCTGAAACGAATTAATTTTCAATATCTAAACGCGTCATCGAAAGGATAGGTTCATGAGTTTTACCCGCATTAATGGGGTTCTGCACGCAGAGCAATGTTCGTTGCAACAACTTGCGCAGCAATTTGGCACGCCACTTTATGTTTATTCAAAAGCCACTTTTGAAAAGCATTACCTCGATATGGATCGTGCATTTAGCTTTATCGATCATCAAATTTGTTTTGCGGTAAAGTCGAACTCTAATATTGCGGTATTGAATGTACTGGCGAAGCTGGGTGCAGGTTTTGATATTGTCACTGGCGGTGAGCTGGCTCGTGTGCTGAAAGCGGGTGGGGATGCAGCTAAAATTGTGTTTTCCGGTTTAGGTAAATCAGAAGCGGACATTAAAAAAGCGTTGGAAGTCGGTATTTCCTGCTTTAACGTTGAATCCTATGCCGAACTGGATCGCATTCAAAAAGTGGCGGCTGAACTGGGTAAAAAAGCCCCGATTTCTTTACGGGTCAATCCAGATGTCGATGCCAAAACCCATCCCTATATTTCGACGGGTTTAAAAGAAAATAAATTCGGTATTCCGTCGGACAGCGTATTTGAAACCTATCAATATGCAGCATCTTTGCCAAATCTGGACGTCGTCGGTATCGACTGTCATATCGGTTCGCAATTGACCGAAACGCAACCTTTCGTGGATGCGCTTGACCGCGTGATCATGATGATTGAAAAACTAAAAGAACTCGGTATCCATCTAAAACACATCGACATCGGTGGTGGTTTGGGTGTGACTTATAGAGATGAAGTTCCGCCAACCGTTGTCGAGTATGCCAATGCGCTGAAACCGGCTTTAGAAAAACTCGGTTTAAAAGTCTATATGGAGCCGGGACGTAGTATTTCTGCCAATGCAGGGGTGTTGCTGACTAAAGTTGATTTGTTGAAACCGACCAATCATCGTAATTTTGCCATTATTGATGCGGCAATGAATGACCTGATTCGTCCTGCTTTGTACGAAGCATGGATGGATATTCAGGAAGTAACTCCACGTTTTGACGTTGAAGCAAAAGAGTGGGATGTGGTCGGTGCAATTTGTGAAACCGGTGACTTTTTGGGTAAAGAGCGCAAACTTGCCCTTCAAGAAAATGATGTGCTTGCGGTATTGGGTGCAGGTGCATACGGTTTTGTAATGAGCTCGAACTACAATAGTCGTGGTCGTGCTGCTGAAGTGATGGTTGATGGTGATCAGGCCCATTTAATTCGTGAGCGTGAAAGCATTGAGTCATTATGGGATAAAGAACGTTTATTGCCTTAAGGAGTAATGCAAGATGTTTTTAGAATTTACTAAAATGCATGGTCTGGGCAATGACTTTATGGTGGTTGATCTCATCAGCCAGCGCGCTTACTTGGATACCATGACCATTCAGCGATTGGCAGACCGTCATTTTGGGATTGGTTTTGATCAGCTGCTCATTGTGGAACCCCCCGATTTACCCAATGTCGATTTCAAATATCGTATCTTTAATGCGGATGGTTCTGAAGTCGAGCAATGCGGTAATGGTGTTCGCTGTTTTGCACGTTTTGTGCATGAACGTCAGTTGACCACAAAGACTAAAATTAAAGTGCAAACCAAAGCCGGGATAGTTGAGCCTGAACTGGGTCAGAATGGCTGGGTTCGAGTGAATATGGGTTATCCAAAATTCTTGCCGAACCAGATTCCATTCCTTGCTGATGAGCCTGAAAACTTGTACAGTTTAGCCTTAGCCAATGATGAGAGTATTATCATTGATGTGGTGAACATGGGGAATCCGCATGCAGTGACCATTGTTCCGGATGTGCTTACGGCTGATGTTGCTGGCATGGGACCTCAAATTGAAGCACATGAGCGGTTTCCGCAACGCGTCAATGCCGGTTTTATGCAAATCATTGATCAAAATCATGCGCGTTTACGTGTGTTTGAACGTGGTGTAGGCGAAACACTGGCGTGTGGTACAGGTGCTTGTGCAGCTGCTATTTCAGGCATGCGCCGTGGCTTGCTTGCTAATACGGTAGAAATTGAACTTGCCGGCGGCAAGTTGCAAATTGAATGGAAAGAGGACGATGTGGTCTGGATGACCGGTCCAACTGCAAATGTCTATGAAGGCCGTATTGATTTAAGTTTTTACCAACAATAAAACCCATGATTTGACTCAAAAAGCACTGTCAGCATGATGGTGCTTTTTTATCTGAGAAATCATTCATTGTGTAAAGAGCTATGAAACCGCTAGAATCAAAATGAAAGGGCATATCCTATGATGTGCTTGATGATTAAATCTAAAAGCGGTTTAAGCATAAATTCTATAATTGTCGTTAAGAGCACCGATTAAATACAGTGAGAAAAAACGTGATTGATCCAGAGATGCAGATACGTTCTCCTGCTGATTTATTGCTGATGTGGCTAAAAGAAAGACAAATTCAAAATCAGTCCAAACATACTTTGCAGGCTTATGAACGTGATGTTTCGGATTTTTTAAATTTTTGTGAAACCAAAAAACTCAATCTGGCAGATGTTGAATCGACCGATCTGCGTGAATACTTGGCCCAAAAAGTTGAACAGCAGCAACTGAGTTCCAGCAGTTTGCAACGTCTTTTATCTTCTATTCGGCAATTCATGAAATGGGCCGAGCAAGGGCAATATCTGGCTTTTAATCCTGCCGATGATTTTCAGTTGAAACGTTTGCCTAGACCGCTACCGGGTATGGTGGATATTGAAACCATCAATCAAATTTTAGATCAATCCAAACCTGAAAAACCAGTCGAACAACAAATGTGGTTACGCGATAAAGCGATCTTGGAATTGCTGTATTCTAGTGGTCTGCGACTGGCTGAAGTACAAGGCTTACGCATTAAAGATATCGATTTTAATCGGCAGTTATTACGCATCACCGGTAAAGGCAATAAAACCCGTGTGGTGCCTTTTGGTTCTAAAGCCAAAGATGCGGTGATGTTGTGGCTGAAAATTTATCCTTTATGGAATGGCGACTTTGTCCCTGACGCGAATGTGTTTATTACTCAAAAAGGCAACCCGCTGGGCGCAAGACAAATTGAAAATCGGGTTAAATTACAGGCGCAGCGTGCCGGAGTAAATGTCGATTTGCATCCGCATTTACTGCGTCATTGTTTTGCCAGTCATATGTTGTCAAATAGCCGAGATTTGCGCGCGGTTCAAGAAATGTTAGGGCATAGCAATTTAACAACCACGCAAATCTATACTCATGTTGATTTTGACCATTTGGCGCAAGTTTATGATCAGGCACATCCGCGTGCGCAACTCAAAAAATCGTAGTCAATATTTAAAGCGATCTAATTTTTGTCTTAACCTCATTCTGGATTTTTTAAGTCACAGAATATAAATTAATGAAACTTAAATATATCTATAGGTAGTATTGCGGAATATTACGGGCGTTTTAAACTATTGTAGAATAATAAAAAGCCAATTTATCAGGTATAAAAATCAAGTATAAACACGAACCAGATGGCATGAATAATGCAAAGTGATGAAATTATTTATTATTTTAGTGGATGTTGCACAAAGTTTGGAAGTCGAAAATGATAGGAAAAACAATGATTTCAGATATTCAAGAAAAGTATGATCGATTGAGTACCGAGCAAAAAGAGATTTTTGCAGGCTATGGTCTGCGTCAGGTGAAGCATTTTGTTGAAATAAGTTTGCCCACTATTGAGCCATCTTTGCCAGAAAACACTCACGTCCAAGGTATCAATGCAGAAGGTAAGGTACAGGCTGTCAATACAGAAACGCAACAAGGCTATATCTGGATTTCAGACTTGCAGTGGCAAGAGCGGCCGATTGCTACAGTGGATGTGGACTTAAAACAGGACTTTTTAGAGGTGTGGCAAATATTTAATCTTCAGGAATACGATCTGATCGATTTAAGCCATATTCACCGTGATTTTTTACAACATTATCATGTTTAATTGGCTGTTTTGGTTCGCCTAAATTGAACGGCATTTATTTGACAAAGCACATGTCTTTGCAAGACTACTGTTATCTGAAGTCGGATAATTAAAGTCGTTTTTAAGTTGCATGCTTAAGCGTTACATAACGGTTTGGGAGTTGGTGGTTTGTACTGCAGTGAATGTAACCACTTGGTTTAGCTTGTCAATCAAAAACAAATTTTAAACAAGCAGTCGCAGCTTTGGTCGCAAAACCATTGCCCCAATATTTCTGCTCAAGTCGCCAAGCGATTTTGATACAGGGCGAAAATGTAAATTGACTGGGCTGAGCATGTAATCCTGTGAAGCCAATAAAATCCCCCACCTTGTTTCAACTCGACCGCACCGAATCCCCAACCTTGAGTTTCGATAATCCTTTGAAATTTATGCGCTAGAGCATCACTTTGTTCCCGAGTTAAACAATGGGGAAAATAACGCATCACTTCAGTGTTAGAGTTCAGTAGATAAAACGGCTTGGAATTAGAGTCTTTCCATGATCTTGAAATTAAACGCGATGTCGCAAGCTGTACACTCATCATACTGTCTTAAAGATCATCCAGTGGAAGTTGGAAACTCTGTTTAATAATTTGACTGGGTAAATCAGTTTTGACACTGGTAATGCCATTTTTCTTGGTTAAATGCGTGGACTGAAATTTGCGGTAACTTTCCAGGTCGGGTACCACCACTTTTAGCATGGCATCACATTCTCCTAAAATAATATAACACTCCATCACTTGAGGCAGTTCTTTCATTGCCTCAATAAAGCAGTCAATGGTTTCAGCATCCTGACCCACCAGCCAGATACGCGAAAACAAAATCAGTTGCAAGCCAATTTTTTGCGGATCAACCACCGTGGTGTAGTTCTGAATTACTCCGGCTTCTTCGAGCAATTTCACCCGACGTAAACACGAAGAAGGTGACAGCCCAATTTCACGGGCAAGATCGTTATTTTGCATACGACCATTATTTTGCAGTGCACGAATGATATTTTTATCGGTACGATCGAGCTTTACTGAAATAGATTTGGAAGATAATTTCATAAATCAGAATATAATTCGAAAAATAATTAAAATTATAGAATAAATTGAAATCCTATTTTGTGGTATTTATTCGATACTAATTTTCACTTTCTCATGTACCAAGGGAAAAAGGAAATGTCTGTATTTGCACTGTTCGCCTTAACGGTTATCCCGCTTATTTTTACACCTGGACCAGATATGTTATTTATCTTGTCACAAGTGATGGGAAAAGATGCAAAAGCAGGCATGATGGCAACGGTCGGGGTTTGCCTGGGATATTTGGTGCATTCTATTTTGGTGGCGCTCGGCATTGCAGCCATTATTGTTTCCTTTCCGGTGTTATTTGAAACCATTCGCTGGCTCGGAATTGCTTATCTCTTATTTTTGGCCTTTGGTTTAATCAAGTCGGTTTTTAGCAATAAAAAATTGGCGATTGAAAACAAAAGCACATCGAAACCGATTCAAAAAGGTTTTTTTACCGCTTTGCTGAATCCAAAAGGCATGTTGATTTACTTTGCGATTTTACCGCAGTTTATTAATAAAAGCGGTGACACGGTGACTCAAGGTTTGATTCTATCGTTTATTTTTATTGGATTAATTTTTGTCGTGTACTGCAGTTTAAGCGTAATTTTTGCCAAAATTACCCAAAAGACCCAGATTGATGAACGTAAACAAAAATGGATTGATGGTAGTTCCGGCGGTTTATTAATGCTTGCGGCAACCTGGTTAAGCATTAATTAACAGCTTATAAAAAGCATGTCACGATGGCATGCTTTTTAAGTAGCAGCGAATTTGTAAATTAAAAGTAATTTATTACAAGTTTATTCTAAAAAATGAACGTTTTTGCTACAGGGATAGGAGGAGAAAGCTTCCTGTCTGTCTTAAATGACAGTTCACAATTTGGTCAGGTGTGCACGAAAGTGCAGCTCCTGCAGCTACAAAGTAATCGAAAACGAGGATTAAATCAGAACTTCTGATGATATTGATCAGATAAAAACATAATAAGAATCAATGGTTAAAAATAAATAAATAGTGAGATAATTCATCTTAATAAAAATACTTCAAAAAAATATGAACGCCTAGTTCAAGTAATTTTACGCATTTTTACAGCTCTTTCGATAATTGTGACTTGACCGAAATGCCATACGCATTGCAAGATAGGGCACCTAAAAATTTTAAGTGAAGAGTTATTATAACTTTTCTCAACATTTACTTTTGCTGAAACAGCCGAGGATTACATGAAGGCTCTTGTTGCTGTAAAACGTGTGGTTGATGCCAACGTTAAAGTTCGCGTTAAACCGGACAATAGTGGGGTAGACCTGACTAACGTTAAAATGTCGATCAACCCATTCTGTGAAATCGCAGTGGAAGAAGCGGTTCGTTTAAAAGAAAAAGGAACAGTTTCAGAAATCGTTGTGGTTTCTATCGGTCCTAAAGAAGCACAGGAACAAATCCGTTCTGCCATGGCGCTGGGTGCGGATCGCGGTATCCTGGTAGAAACTGCTGATGAGATTGGTGCACTTGAAGTGGCTAAGATCTTGAAAGGCATTGTAGAACAAGAAAAACCGGAACTGATCCTTCTCGGTAAACAGGCCATTGATGACGACTCGAATCAGGTCGGTCAGATGCTGGGTGCTTTACTGGGTGCCGGTCAAGGTACATTTGCTTCTGTCGTGAATGTTGCTGGCGATAAAGTTCAAGTTACGCGTGAAGTGGACGGCGGTTTACAAACGGTTGAATTGAACCTGCCTGCCATTATCACCACGGATTTGCGTTTGAACGAGCCACGTTATGCGGCCCTTCCAAACATCATGAAAGCGCGTAAAAAACCGCTTGATGTGAAGTCTCCTGCGGATTATGGCGTTTCAGCGACAACTAAACTTAAAACAGTGAAAGTTGAACCACCAGCAGAGCGTAAAGCTGGCGTACAAGTGAAATCTGTGGACGAGCTTGTTGAAAAACTTAAAAACGAAGCGAAAGTGATCTAATACAGAAGGATAATATCATGAGTATTTTAGTTATCGCTGAGCACGACAATAAAGCACTAAACGGTGCAACTTTAAACGTTGTTGCTGCAGCTCAAAAAATCGGTGGTGATATCACTGTATTGGTTGCGGGTTCTGGCGCTCAGGCCGTTGCTGACCAGGCGGCTCAAGTTGCAGGTGTAAGCAAGGTTTTACTTGCTGACAACGCGGCTTATGCACACCAGTTGGCTGAAAACGTAGCGAAACTTGTTGCCGAGTTAGGCAAAGGTTATAGCCATATCCTGGCTGCCTCTACCTCGAATGGTAAAAACGTACTGCCACGTGCGGCTGCATTGTTAGACGTCAGCATGATCACGGATATCATTGCTGTTGAAAGCCCAACGACTTTCAAACGTCCAATCTATGCCGGTAACGCCATTGCAACGGTTGAATCTTCGGAATCTGTTGTGGTTGCCACAGTTCGTGGTACTGCATTTGATCCTGTTGCGACCACAGGTGGTTCTGCAGCAGTTGAAGCGGTCAGCGACGTTCAGGATGCTGGCATCTCTACGTTTATTTCTGAAGAGATTGTTAAATCTGAACGTCCAGAATTAACCGCTGCCCGTATTGTGGTGTCGGGTGGTCGTGGTGTGGGTTCAGGTGAAAACTATCACAAAATCCTTGATCCGTTGGCGGACAAGCTCGGTGCTGCTCAAGGTGCTTCACGTGCTGCAGTGGACGCAGGCTTTGTTCCTAACGACATGCAAGTGGGTCAAACGGGTAAAATCGTTGCGCCTGACCTGTACATTGCTGTCGGTATTTCCGGTGCGATCCAGCATTTGGCAGGGATGAAAGATTCTAAAGTGATCGTTGCGATCAACAAGGATGAAGAAGCACCAATCAACGCAGTAGCGGATTACTGGTTAGTGGGTGATTTGAACGCTGTAATTCCTGAATTGGTTTCTAAAATCTAATTCCTGAATTACGTTCAAAAAAACGCTCTTGGCTTCCAAGGGCGTTTTTTATTATTAAAAATTTCTCAAATAGCTCAGGCTTGATTAAATCGAATGGGGGCTTAAACTAAACCAAATCCTGATTGATTAAGCAAAATTTATTATTTTCAAGACTGTAGAGTTCTTTCTTTACCCATTTAATTTTTCCCATAGGGATAAAAATAAGGAAAGTGAAATATTTATGAAATAGGTCTAACTTTAAACTTATGCTATTCCAATGTAATCAAAGGGATTTATTGATAGGTGACTCATCATTAATTTTCCACGAGGATGCATGAGTAAAAAGGACAGTTAAAGGGCACAAAATGATGGGCTAATAGACTGTCTTGATTTAAATTAAACAGTACGAAAAAATGAACTAATTCACATAAAAATCATACAAATAAAAAAGATTAAAAAATAAACGATAAATTGAAGAAAATTAACAAGATTAAGAGGCTTGATAAGAGACAAAAATAAGAGAATTTATGCTATAATTTACGGCTGTATTTAGACTTTAACTCAGCTTGTTTTGAGTTAATTTTTTGCTAGATTGATTATATAAAACGAGCAGTTCCAAATACTGTTTGTAATAAGGAGTATGCATGAGCCTATCGGAAATCCGACCGATTGCCATTGAGGATGAACTCAAAAGCTCATATCTCGACTATGCCATGAGTGTTATTGTTTCTCGTGCATTACCAGACGTGCGAGATGGCTTAAAACCGGTGCATCGTCGTGTGCTTTTCGCTATGCACGAGTTAGGCAATGACTACAACAAAGCGTATAAAAAGTCTGCCCGTGTGGTGGGTGACGTAATCGGTAAATATCACCCGCATGGTGACTCAGCTGTTTACGAAACCATTGTTCGTATGGCACAAGAATTTAGCTTGCGTTATCAATTGGTCGATGGTCAGGGTAACTTTGGTTCTGTGGATGGCGATAGCGCTGCGGCAATGCGTTATACCGAAGTACGTATGCGTAAGCTCACGCATGAACTTTTGGCTGACTTGGAAAAAGATACAGTCGAATGGGAAGACAACTACGACGGTTCTGAGCGTATTCCTCAAGTCATGCCGACCCGCGTACCGAACTTGCTGGTTAACGGCGTTACCGGTATTGCGGTGGGTATGGCGACCAATATGGCGCCGCACAACATGACTGAAGTTGTGAATGCTTGCCTTGCTTATGCTAATGATCCGAATATCAGCATCGAAGGTTTGATGCAGCATATTTCTGGCCCAGACTTCCCTACAGGCGGTATTATTTACGGCAAATCGGGTATTGTGGATGCTTACCGTACCGGTAAAGGCCGTTTGCATATTCGTGGTAAATATCACTTCGAAGAAGATCCGAAGAACGGTCGTACCACCATTGTATTTACTGAAATTCCTTACCAAGTCAATAAAGCAAAAACCATTGAACGTATTGCTGAACTGGTCAAAGAGAAAAAACTTGAAGGAATCTCGGAACTTCGTGACGAGTCTGATAAAGACGGGATGCGTATTGCAATTGACCTGAAGCGTGGAGAAAACGCTGAAGTGATTGTAAATAACCTGTTCCAGAACACTCAACTTGAAAACTCGTTTAGCATCAACATGGTCTGTCTGGACAACGGTCAGCCGAAATTGATGAACTTAAAAGACATCATTGCGGCGTTTATCCGTCACCGTCAAGAAGTGGTCACACGTCGTACCATGTACGAGTTACGCAAAGCGCGTGAACGCGGTCATATCTTGGAAGGTTTGACGGTTGCTCTGGCAAATATTGATACCATTATCGAAACCATCAAGACTTCTGCCAATCCGGCTGAGGCACGTGAGCGTTTACAAGCGGGTGAGTGGTCTGCTGGTGGTGTGGTTGCATTGCTTGAAAAAGCAGGTTCAGTTTCTGTACGTCCTGAAATTATTGAAGGCGAAGACCTGTCTAAGCCGTATGGGTTTGATGGTGGTATTTACCGTCTTTCACCCACTCAGGTCGGTGCAATCTTAGAGTTACGTCTACATCGCTTAACCGGTCTTGAACAAGACAAGTTGCATGCTGAATATTCTGAAATTTTAGCGCAAATTGCTGAATATACTGCCATTTTGAATGACTTTAATTTGTTGATGAACGTCATTCGTGAAGAGTTGGCACTTATTATTCAGCAATATGGTGATGGACGTAAAACATCTATTGTTGAATCACGTATCGATTTCTCTCGTGAAGATTTGATTCCTGAAGAGCAAATGGTACTGACTGTTTCTAAAACAGGTTATGCGAAAACTCAACCATTGTCTGACTATACCGCTCAGCGTCGTGGCGGTCGTGGTAAGTCTGCAACTTCAATGAAAACTGATGATTACATTCAACACCTGATTGTGACATCAAACCATGCGACAGTTCTATGCTTTACCAATGTCGGTAAAGTCTATCGTCTGAAAGTATACGAAGTGCCACAAGCGTCTCGTGGTGCAAAAGGTCGCCCAATGGTGAACTTGTTGCCGCTAGATGCCAATGAAACTATTACAGCGATTCTGCCTGTAATTGATGCACCGAAGAAATTTAAAGACCGTCTGGTCGATTTCCAGGCATTTGTAAAAGCCAATGCTGCGAAACTTCAAGAAAATGAAGTCATCAATTCGCATTTTGCTGAACTTGAAGCGGCTTTAGCCGAGCTTGAGGATGGTGCAGACGACTTATCTGATGCATTACGTATTCAATTGAAACAATTGGGTGTCGAGCTTTCTACGACTGATCTGGACGATGAAATCATTGCTGACTTTGCACAGCAAGCTGAAGCAGTTCGTAAAAACTTCTATGTGTTTATGGCGACCGAGTACGGTACGATTAAACGTGTAGAGCTTGAACAGTTTAGTAATGTTCGTTCAAATGGTTTACGTGCGATTGAGCTGAATGGCGATGATACCTTAATTGGTGTTGCAATTACCGATGGTGAACAGCAAATCATGTTGTTCTCAAATGAAGGTAAAGCAATTCGCTTCGCAGAAACTGATGTTCGTTCAATGGGTCGTTCTGCCAAAGGTGTACGCGGTATGCGCGTGACCATCGGTGCAGCCGCGCTGCTTGAAGATGCGGAAACTGAGGTAGATTCAGATGATGAAGATACTTCAGATTCGGCATTAATCAGCCGTATCGTGTCACTGGTGGTGGTACCGGAAACTGGCGAGGTGCTTTGTGCATGTGCCAACGGTTACGGTAAACGTACCCCGGTGGGTGAATTCCCAACCAAAAAACGTGGTGGTAAAGGTGTGATTGCAATTAAAACATCTGAACGTAACGGTGAATTGGTCGGTGCAGTATCCATTGATGAAAGCAAAGAGCTGATGTTGATTTCTGATGGGGGTACGATGGTTCGTACACGTGCTTCAGAAGTTGCTACAACAGGTCGTAATGCACAAGGCGTTCGTCTCATCCGTTTAGGCAATGAAGAAGTCTTGGTCGGTGTTGTTTCTGTTGAAGCCGTTGAAGAAGAAGAGTTTATTGAAGGAGTTGAAGGCGAAGAAGTTGTTGCCTCTGAAGCTTTGATTGATTCTGAAATTTTGGTTGATGATGAAACGATTGCTGATGAAGCTGAAAGTGAATCAGATTTAAGAGATTCTGACGAAGAATAAGTTTTGACTTAAAAAGAAGGGCGCTTAGGCGCTCTTTTTTATAAAAGAAGATAATCTAATAAAGATTAAAACGGTGGGGATATGGATCAAAAGACATTGGAACAAATAGCAGAGTTTATTTGTGGAAATAATTTAGAGTTACATCCTGAATATAGAAAAAGTTCCCAATTAACTCAGTTTTTCATAATGTAGGTTTACCGTTTGTTCATGATGGATCACCACGTTCTCGATGGGTTTTAGAAAAATAAATGGAATAGGTAAAGATCAATTAGCTAATGTACTGAAAAGACTTGCATCACCAAGAGAGTATGCCGGAGATAAGGAAAGAGTTTTTAAAGCTTTAAAAACTCTAAATAGCATATTATATGTCGAAGGCTTTGAAATATATCTAGAAGGTATTGAACCTAAGTTTAGAAAGATTCAAATAGATTTTAATGAAAGCAAATTAGAAAAAGAAAGAGAACTAAAACCCTTACCTGCACCAAATTTCCTTGCTTTAGGGCTTGAAGTTGGTGTGGGAGAAATATTAAAAAGTAGATGGGATGAAGTTCAGAAATGTATTGATGCTAATGCTCATCTTGCAGCAGTAATTTTAATGGGAAGCATGCTTGAAGGTATTTTATTAGGTGTATGTCAGAAAAATATGATTGAAGCAAATAAGGCAAATTGTGCCCCAAAAGATAAAAATGGGAAAACTAAGCATTTTGCTGACTGGAAGTTAGCAGAGATGATAGATGTAGCTCATCAAGGAGGACGGGTAGATATTGATGTTAAAAAGTTCTCTCATTCTTTGAGGGAATTTAGAAACTTGATTCATCCTTACGAACAAATGATGAATAGGTTTAACCCTGATAAAGATACGACAAATATTTCATGGTTAGTCGTTCAGGCAGCTATTAATGACTTAGCTTGCAAGCTTAAGACATAAAAAAGGAAGCCGAAGCTTCCTTTTTTGATTTTTATGAATTAGGCAGCTTGTTTCATTTCAATTTGATAATCTTTTTGTTTTTCAGCATCAAATTGGCCTTCCCATTTACTGATCACAAGAACAGCCAACGAGTTACCAATCACATTTAAAACAGTACGTGCCATATCTAAAATACGGTCAATACCCGCAATAAATGCCAAACCTTCAAGTGGAATGCCCACACTACCCAATGTCGCCAACAGCACCACGAAAGACACACCCGGAACACCAGCAATTCCTTTAGAAGTAATCATTAAGGTAAGAACCAAAATGATTTGCTGAGTCATACTCAAATCAATACCGTAAAGTTGCGCAATGAAAATAGCCGCAATACTTTGATATAAGGTCGAACCATCCAGATTAAATGAATAACCGATTGGAATCACGAAACTGGTAATCGACTTAGGTGCACCGTACGCTTCCATTTTTTCCATGATACGCGGTAAGACGGTTTCAGAACTGGCAGTGGAATAGGACAGAATCAGTTCATCTTTTAGAATTTTAATAATTTCCCAAATGCTGAAACCACAGAATTTAGCAACAAGTCCTAAAATGACAAAGATGAAGAAGAAAATAGCGCCATAAACTAAAACAGCCAACTTCACTAATGGAAGAAGGGAGCTAAAACCAAAGTTCGCAACGGTTACCGCAATCAAGCCAAATACACCAAAAGGTGCAAAAAGCATAATCATATGCGTTACTTTGAACATGGTTTCAGAAATAGCATGCAACACATCAATCAGTGGTTTTCTGGTCTCTTTAGCCAACGACCCCAAACCAATACCGAAGATCACAGAGAAGAAAATGATTGGCAGCATATGCCCATCAGTCAGTGATCCAAAAATATTGGAAGGAATTAAAGATAAAATGGTATTAACCAGACCATGAGAATGGCTACTCACTTCTTGTGTGGTTTGCTGATATTGAGAAATGTCAGTTTGCGTCAAACTCGACATATCAATACCGGCACCCGGCTGGAACACATTCGCTGCAACGAGACCAACAATAATCGCAACTGTGGTAATAATTTCAAAATAAACAATCGTTTTGAAACCCAGCTTACCTACATTTTGACCATGACTTGCATTGGCAATACCTAAAATCAGCATTGAAACTACAAGTGGAATCACAATCATTTTAATCAAATTAATAAAGATTGAACCCAAAGGACTCAGCAGATTATTAATCAGAGTTTCACGATATTCGGGAGAATAATGTAGAAAAGAGCCTACAAGCACACCTAAAATGAGCGCAATAACGATTTGCCAAGCAAGACTAATCTTAATCTTCTTCATGCTAAGCCCTTAAAATCAAATATTTAAAGAAAAAAATGCTGTAATAACGCTGTCGACATCATAAAGACATGTTAATAGGAGCATGGGAATGAATAATATAAAAAATATTCATGGAATATGAGCAAAGGGCTATTTTGCATTGATTGCAGCAGGCAATCTAATATTTTTTCTTCACAATCTGTTCAATAGGCTAAAAAACTTTCAGTTTTAGTTGGATATTCGATCTATTTGTTAAGTTTTATTTACTAATCTTATGCAATATAACGCTAGATCATGATTTTTTATGGTCGTGGGTCAGTCGGAAATATCCCCAAACCAATAATATGGCTGCAACGGTCGCCAGATAAATCATTTTCGGAATCACGATATTTAAAGGTACGCCCATTTGGTTTAATTGAATAAACATTTGAATACCTTGGGTCGAAGGTAAAATATTTCCCAACCATTGCATCCACGGAGGCATGGCTGAATGTGGCCAAGCTGTTCCTGAAAGTAAAAACAGCGGAATAGAAGTGAAGACAATCACATGGCCTGCACGTTCAGGCATATCAAAAAAGGAGGCGATGACCATGGTCAAACCAATCACGCAACTGATAAAAATCGGTACGCCAATCAGCATGCCAAAGAAATTTCCACCATGTGGATAATCATAAAGCCAAAAAGTAAAACCAAATAAATAGAAACAACCCAAGCAGCCAATGGTTAAAATGGCACTAAAGATCGCAAAAAATTCAGTCTTGTTCGGTCGCCAGTTTTGCAGTCGGTAACCTGCAATCAGCATACTTAAACCTAAAACAATTGTCTGATGGATAATTAAGGGGGCAATTGCAGGAAAAATATAACTGCCATAACCGGACATAGAGTTGAATAACGGAATTTGATGAACGGAAAGCGCAGGTGAGAAATGGGAAATATTACCAAATTTTTGAGCCTGTTCCGCAATCGCATGTTCAATAGAGGTGGCAATCCCTAAACCAATCTGTTTGGTCCTTAAAAAATAGGCTGCACTTAAATATAAGCCAACGCCTCCGACTTCTCCGCGACGAACGCTGTTGGATAAATTTTCTGGCAAAAGCAAAATACCATCTGCTTGCTGGGTCTTCACTATCATTTCCGCTTCAGCAAAATTACCTGTGACGGCCTTGATTTTCACATTCGGGCTTTTAGAAACTTCGCCAATGATTTTTGATGTGATCAGACTTTGTTCCTCATCCACAATCACAATTGGTAAGGACTCGGCATGTTCGGCTTTATAGGCGGTGGGATAGAAGAAGCTATACAAAATGACCGATAAAACCAAGGTAGTAAAGATCGAGCTATTACCCACAATATTTTTAAAGGTTTTGAAATAAAAGTATAGGAAGTCTTTGATGCTATTTTTCATGCTTTAACTCCCTTTACATATTTAGTCAGGAAGAAATAGGCAATGCCAAAATAGAACAGACAATAGATAGCCAATACTGCAAGCGGTAACAATGAAATGGATACAGGACTGCCAATCACCCATTGTTGTGTTTGTAATTTTGCATAAGGGGTGTAGGGAATGATATTGGCCCAGAATTGGGTAAAAAGCGGCGCATTATTTAAAGGTAAAGTGACTCCGGCAAAACTTAAGGAAGAGCCACCATATACTGCAATGAAACCGAAAGATTTGGCTAAGTCACGAGTGGCTAAAACCACCGTACTACTCATAAAAGCATAAGCGCTATAAAAGAGAAACTGTCCGAGTAGCATTACCCACAAATAACCTGCAACAAACCAGCCGCGGATTTCAATCAGCCAGAACATCCATGCCCAAGTCCATGCGGTAAAAATCAGTACATAGGTTAAATTTTTGGATAGCAATGCCTTAAAAATACGGGATTGGCTGAGCCATTGTGCTGTGGTGTTAAATTTCAGTTCTTGTCCAACTGCAAAAGCTACACAGCAACACAGCAATAAATGCAAAATCGCAGGAATCATAAACGGTTCTAGGTAGAACTCGTAACTTAAACCCGGATTATATAAAGGTGATATTTTGACATTTGGTGTCGGGGCATCCACATAAGGAATTTTATTTTCCAGATAATTGTGTCCGGTAAAATCGGTCATTGCCTCTACGGTACTGACCAGCATCGCAGAGGAAATTGAATTTCCTACACTAAAATAGCTTTGATTGAAGGCAATACTAATTTCGGCGTCTTTGGCTTGAACCAGTCGTTGTTCAGCACCAGCCGGGATAGAAATATAGCCCCAAATTTTAGTTTGATTGAGTAGCTTTTCGACGTCATCGGGGCTTTGCGAAATGACTGCAATTTCTAAAGCGGTATTGTGACTGACATATTTTTCAATATTCCGGCTGAGTTCACTTTGGTCTTGGTCAATGATTGCAATGGGTAAATGTTCAGGCTTTCCTTGAGAAAACATGCTGCTGAACAACATAATCATACATAAAGGGGCCAGTGTGACTAAGCACAAGTCCCACCTATTGTTCAGTAAATAGCGCAGTTCACGCAGCATGCCAGACCACATTATTTCGGCTCTTTAATTTTAAACAGCACACTCATACCCACTTTTAAATCTGCAATCGGTTGTGTTGGTGCTAAATGAACTTTAAAGCTGCGAATGTCATAACCACCGGTTTGGCGTGTGGTTTTAATGGTGGCAAATTCACCTTCAGCATCAATATTTTTAATTTTAAAAGTGGCTGTTTGATTTAAGGCCGGAATAAAGCCCTCTATACTTTTGCTTTTATAAATTTGGGCATATAAATCTTCACGGACATTCACGCTCACCCATAAATCATCATCCTGAATAATGCTGACTACGGGTACACCCATCGCCACCAATTCAGAGACTTTGCCGTAGGTTTTAGAAACCGTGCCATTAATTGGGGAAAGCAATTGGGTTTCAGCTTCCAAGGCATTGGCTTCGCTAACTGCTGCTTTGGCAATATCGACCTGGGCATTGGCTGAAGATTTTTGTTCAGGTGTGCTGCCACGTTTTGCACGTGCATATTGTTGATATGCTGCTTCAGTCATTTGACTGGCTGAAACTGCTGCGGCCTGCATTTCGTCACGACGCTGTCGGGAAATCACGCCTTCTTTAAACAAATTTGCCCCACGTTGATATGTGGTTTGAGCCAAAGCCTGTTGCGCTTTCAGGCTTTGCCAGTTGGCATACAACGTGTCAATATTTTCCTGCTGCGAACCCCGATCAGCAGTGGATTGCAAGGCAAGGGCAGATTGCAAAGAAGCGAGAGCCTGCTGTTTTTTTGCTTCAATTTCAGGGCTAAATAGACGCACCAATTGCTGACCTTTTTTGACTTTATCGCCATCGTGAACATAGACGTCTTCAATGCGGCTCGGCACTTTGGTACTGACATGAATGGTTTCCGCTTCAACCCGACCTTGCAGTTCAACTTGTTTCGGTTGATAGCTTTTCCATAAACCGAAAGCAATCAAGCCTAATAGTAGAATCAGACCGATAATGCCTACAACTTTAATACCCGCTGACTTTTTTGAATTTGGCGCAGGATCTTCACGGGTCGGAGCTTGTTCTGAATAACTGAAAAATTCATGATCTGTATTGCTTTGCTGTTCAGCGATTTTTTGCGTATCTACCTTGCTGCTTTGAGCTGACGTATCTGTAGAGCTTCCGTCCGATGAGGTGTTTTCTACATCTTGATCAGACTTTTTTTGATCTTGATTCATGTTTTTCCCCATCAAAAATTAACGGATATAGTAAGTTTGAGCTTGATTGACATAGCTTTGGAATTGATTAATTGAGCCATGACTTTGTAATAAAGTTGCCAGAGACATCACATATTTATAAGCATTCAGCGCCATTTCACTTTTCAATCCGCTCAAAGTATTTTGTGCATCAATGACTTGGGTGGCTGTACCCATATCTTCTTTAAAAGACAGGGTTTGAATACGCAGGTTTTCTTGAGCAGCTTTCATATTTTGCTGTAGCAACTGGTGACTTTGCTGTGCGGTGGTCACTTCGCTATACGATTTATAAATAATATTTTCAATTTCCTGCTTGCTGCGTTCAGTCATCAGTTCAGAAGCATAGCGTTGTAATTCGGCAGCCTGAATATTTTTATTTTTATCGACCCCTGAAAACAGGTTGTAACGTGCCACCACACCAATAATCCAGTTTTGCTTTTCATCCAGACTATATTCACCAAAGGCAAAAAGATTGGGCTTTTTCGCTGCACTTTGTGCTTTGACGTTGGCATTGGCCAGTTGAGTATCTATTTGCATTTTACGAATCAGGGAAGATTGATCCTGATAGGTTTTCAGCAAGGTACTTAATGATTGGCTTTGTGTAGAATTTACAAAGAGAGGGGTGCTCAAGTCTGTGATTTGACTGCTTTGCAAAAGATTATTCAGTTGAAAAAGACTCGATCTGAGACTGGCTTCAGCATTTTGGTAAGTCCGCTGCGCATTATTTTTTGCCACTTCAAACTGCATCCGTTGCCCTTTGCTAATAAAACCCTGATTTTCCAGTTTTAGCGCATTGTTATAGTGGGTTTGCATGGCATTAAAGTTGGAATGGCTTGAATCGAGTAATTGCTTTTGCAATTGAGTATTAAAATAAGCCTGAATCAGTTCAAAACGTTGTAGATCTTGTTGCTGTTGGGTGTTGAGCTGACTACGTTGTGCTTTAATATTGGCCACTTCTTTGGCACTTGAAGTGAGTCCGCCAGTATAAAGCGGCATTAATACTGAAATTGTGGGACGAATCACTTGATCTTCTAAGATCACATTGGCTGAATCAGGAAATAGACCCACACCGCTATGAATGGTTTGATTAAGACCTTGTTTTAAAGGATCAGCTATTCCTGAAGGAAGGTTTTCTTGATTAATACGATCATTAATGCCTTGAGAGAGCGTTTGTTCCAAATTTTTTTTAAATGAATCGAGCGGAATATCTACTTCATTATGAAATGCATAAGCCCGTACATTTAAATCGACACGTGGCAACCCCAAACCTCTTACTGCTTCTGCTTCAAGTTTTGAAGCCTGTTGTAAGGCTTGATTGGCTTGGGTGCTATATGAATCCGTTAAAACCAATTGTTCAGCTTGTGCATAACTGATGTTTTGAGCCAATACCGTTGTCGTATAAAAAGTTGAACTAGAAAATAAAGTAATTTTAATAAGCGTTTTGATGGTCTGGTCTAGATTTTTTTGTGCCCATGTCAAATTCAGTAACATAGATTCGGCTCTCAACATCGTTGTAATAAATTATACATCGCTTAAAAATAGGATGTCTTTAAAGTTGGTCAATATATTGTTTAATATGCATTTGTATATTAAGCACTATTTATTTTTCAGATCAGACTGGTTTCGCATAATAATGCGATAAAAATATAGTTATCGCATAAAAAGAAATCTAAATATAGACAAAACAGAATGTTCTGAATTGATTTTTTGCTTGCGTGCTTTTAGTAAAATCCTTTAAGTTTTCTATACACAGTCAATATTTTGAAATATTAAAATAACGAGCAGATTGACTTGGACTAATCAAGTATTTGCAAACTGGTCATAGACGTCAGGTTTCATCAGTCAATTTAAGATGAAGCAATTTGGTTACACGCTCGACTGATTGAGTTGTAACACTCAAAGTTATCCTTTGGAAATCTTCAAATTGCCAAGACGATTGATTTAATTTTTAGCTACATTTATTTAGGTTGTGATTCTGAGTCCAGCTTTAATTGGGCATAAAGTCAGTTATTTAATCGCGGGTGAAACGTTTTTTGAAATCACTAAAGCAAAAACAACAACAGCTCTTTATTGAACTTTTGACTTTAAATGTCCGACAGCATTGAAATATTTTCAGGATAATTTACTGCAAGCACAGGCTATCTGTGGTTAAATGCCGTTATTTTATTGTGTTTCACTTTGAAAGGAAAAATCATGCGCGCGTACAATTTCTGTGCTGGCCCTGCTGCATTACCGACTGCCGTTTTAGAAAAAGCCCAAGCTGAAATGCTCGATTGGCATGGCAAAGGTCTTTCGATCATGGAAATGAGTCACCGTAGTAGTGACTATGTGGCTGTGGCAGAAAAAGCAGAAGCAGATTTACGCAAATTGATGAACATCCCAGAGAACTATAAGGTATTGTTCTTGCAGGGTGGTGCTTCACTTCAATTCTCTGCAATTCCTTTAAACCTGTTAGGTAAAAATAATAAAGCAGATTATATCCATACCGGGATCTGGTCTGAAAAAGCGCTCAAAGAAGCACAACGCTATGGCGACATCAATGTCGTGGAAGCGGGCACAAGCATTAATGGTAAATTAGCGATTACGGATCAAAGCCAGTGGAACTTGTCTGATAATGCGGCTTATGTGCATTATGCAGATAACGAAACCATTGGCGGTATTCAATTTGCAGGCATTCCTGAAGTAAAGGCTCCATTGGTATCTGATTTATCTTCAAGCATTCTTTCAGCACCGATTGATGTGTCCAAGTTTGGTTTAATCTATGCAGGTGCTCAAAAGAACATTGGTCCTGCTGGCTTAACTCTAGTGATTATTCGTGAAGATTTGCTTGATCAAGCCAAACCTGAAATTCCAAGCATTCTGAAATATTCTGCCCAGGCGAAAAATGATTCAATGGTAAATACACCATCAACTTATGCTTGGTATTTGTCAGGCTTGGTATTTGAATGGTTACTTGAAAATGGTGGTGTTGAAGCCATTCATAAAGTAAACCTTGAAAAAGCCAAATTGCTTTATGGTTATATTGATGCAAGTGATTTCTACGCGAACCCGATTGCGGAACAAAATCGTTCAATCATGAACATACCATTTACTTTGGCTAATGCTGATCTAGATAAATTATTCTTGAAAGAAGCTGAACAAAATCATCTTCTTAATTTGGCAGGTCACCGTTCAGTCGGTGGTATGCGTGCCAGTATTTATAACGCCGTACCTTTAGAAGGCGTACAAGCCCTAGTGAACTTTATGGATGACTTTGCAAAACGCAATGGTTAAAGCATATAGCTTAAAAAGCCCATCACATGATGTAATGCCAGTCAGTTAAGAAATTGACTGGCATTTTTTATGTTGAATTCATCATTTTTTGATACGCGGAACGTCATTCGTAACTTGAGCAAGAACAAAGCCATACTTTGTTTACAGCGCAAAGCAAAACTAAATTTAAAAAATACAGTTTTTGCAATTTTTCTTAATTTACGCAGTGGACGAGTTTTGCGATGAAAAGACTTTAAATAAATTACTTAGAGTCTTTGCAAGATGCTTTTCTTGTGAACACAAAATATATTTTAAGGCTTATCATTTGGCTAATGAGAAGCAAAGCTTCGCAGGGAACAAACGAGCTCCAAATATTAGATTTGAAAAGATAAAACTCCGCTGTGAATGAGCCAGAAGCTAAGGAGTTTATGGTAAAACCCCTTAACTGATTAGTATTAATTACATGATGGGCTTTATATTGATTAAAAAGAATTTTGTTAAAAATAAGGCATTAAAATGAGCATAAAGAATAATAAGCTTAAAGAATAAAGTGATGTAAAAGATAGGCAGACATAAACATGCCTAATACAAAAAATAAGCATGAGTTGGTGTCTAACTGGAAGCGTTTTCCAAGTTGATGTTCAACTTGTTGTATATTTTCTTCTTGCACGATTTTCATGGAAAGCTCTATTCCGATTTATTTATCGTTAATTCCTATTTGTAATTTGCATTTTTAGCATAAAAAATTGATTAAATAAAGTACTAAATAAAAATATGCAATTAAAATATTTATTTTATCGAAAGAAATATCTCATTTATTCTCAGCTTCTTCTTAATCAAAGGGGGAATTGGATAAAAAGCTTAAAAATTAATCACTAAAATATAATGGAGAACGTATTTTTTAAATATAAAAATTTGAATTTAAATTGTGGATAACTGTGTTTTTAATTGAATTTAAAAAGGTTAAATATAATGTCGAGCTGTGAGTAAATCAAAAGTTAATAGTTGATGAGATAATAAAAAATGACATAAAACAGCAGCTAAACCATGATATTGATCATCACAATATTGAGCTGCTGTTTATAGCTGATTATTTTTTAGAATAAATATTCACTTGAATCCACAAATTGCCTCGAATAAATTGACCAATCTGAAAATCTTTATAGGCGGCATTCTTGGTCGCAATACGGATTAAAGTGGCTTCCTGATTTTCATCATGAATTAAGGCAACGTCATAAAGGGTGTAATCTTGATCCATAAATGACATTGAAGTTTTACCGACAATATTGCCCTGGAACCAGGCTTCATCTTCTTGCCCCATATTTTCGCCATACAGATAGGCCACCATTTTTGAAAAATCGACGGTGACAGGTTCTATATCATCTTCCGATTTAGGTTCCCAAGCATCAATTTGCTCTTGTAAATTCGGTGGGGCAACGCCGTCATTGGCTGCTAAAATATCGTTTAAAGCCCGGTGGTGTTTGATTGAGGCAGGATCATCGACCACCAGTTGTTCGTGGTCTGAAACCACTTCCAGTTCATAAGCCCAAGCATTTAACTGGGCAAGATAAGTCTGACCTTTTTCATAGTGTGCATGGTTAACGCTATAGAGCGTATCAAAAGCATAAACAATGGTATTGTCGCCTAGGTTTAAGCGTAAAACAGCCTGGGTATTTGATTTACAGCTAATAATTCGTTCAATTGTGGCATCGACTTTATAGGGGCCTTCGAAACTTGGAAAAGCAGTTTTCACCGCTTGTGGCTTGTTATTTTCAACTGCAATAACCTGATTCATTTGCACTGCGGCTTTTTGGGGTCCTTGAATTAGCCATGCCGTTTCGTCCATATCACATTCTTCGGCACATAAACCCATAGGCATAACCGGTGCATTTAATGCTAAACCAAGCCATTTCGGTACGTCTGTAGTGGGATTGTCTGTGAGTAAATTCCAGTGTTCGACATGACTGCCAAAGTTTTGATCTTCAATGGTGATAATTTCTGGTCTATTTTGATTTTTCATATTCACAATTGATGTTGGGTTGTATTTGTATATTAAATCGAGGGTTATTTTAAAATTTCAAGTCATGTGGCTAAATTTAACCATTAAACCATGAGAAATGGCCTAAATATTCAGTGAAAGAGAGAACTGCTAATAGAAACTAAGCTTAAAAATGAGTTCATCTTATTCAAATTCAAAGTGGGCAATTCACTAAATGGATTTATCCATCATCTTGTCACACGAATTTGTTAAACTAGTTCTTCATATTTTCTTGCTATGGATGCTTTGTGCTGCCATTTAAACTTTGGGTCGATGCCGATGCATTACCTAAAATTCTACGTGAAGTCATTATTCGCGCTTCAGATCGTTATCAGTTAGAAGTTACCTTTGTTGCCAATCAAAATGTAGGCATTACCCCTTCAGTTCGAATCAATTCCATTCAGGTGATGAGCGGGGCCGATGCGGCTGATAAAGAAATCATAGATCGCATGAAAGAGCATGATATTGTGATGACCCAAGACATTCCGCTTGCGGCTCTGGTGATTGAAAAGGGTGGAATTGCGATTCATCCACGGGGTGAAGTGTATACCACGGCCAATGTCAAAGCCCGTCTGCATTTACGCGATTTTATGGATTCTTTACGTGGAGCAGGAGTTAACACGGGTGGTCCTCCACCAATTTCCGAACGCGATAAACGTGAATTTTCTAGCTCACTCGATCAAACCATCCAAAAACAAAAACGTAAAACTGCCCACTAAGCCGAGCTTGATATGCCTTCTAAAGCCAATATTGTTTCAACCTATGTTTTATTGGTGTTTATTTGGGCCACGACACCACTGGCAATTGTCTGGAGTGTTTCAGATTTAAATAATATGTGGGCATTAGCATTGAGGTTTCTGATTGCGTTACCCTTAGCATTCAGCTTGTTGCTATTACTTAAGGTGAAATTACCAACAGATAAAATTTCAGTCCACAGTTATATCGCCGGTGCCTGTAGTTTTATTGGATCGCAATTTTTTACCTATTTGGCAGCTGCATATTTAAGTTCAGGGATTATAGCTTTAATGTTCGGTTTGGCTCCGATCATGGCGGGCTTAATTGGACATTTTGGCTTTCAAATTCATTTGAATCGTTTGCAATGGGTAGGCATGTTCATTGCAGTAGCGGGATTAGCGATTATTTGCTTGGGTGGGAGTGATCATCATATCCAACCGATAGGAATCGGGCTAATGTTGATCAGTGTATTCGTCTATTGCTCTTCAATTTACTGGGTCAAAAAAGTTAATGCACCGCTAGAACCTATGGCCCAAGCTACCGGTTCAATTTTAGTCTCTGCACTGTTTGCTTTGGGAATGTTGCCGTTTATCTGGCAGCATGCGCCTACACATATTCCAGATACCAAAGCTTTGGTAGGCCTGTTTTATGCAGTAATCATGGCCTCGGTAGTCGCCATGATCTGTTATTTTAAACTCATACAGAATATTAAGGCGACGACATTATCGCTGACGACTGTATTGACTCCAATGTTGGCACTGTTATTTGGTGCCTTACTAAATGATGAAAAATTATCGGTGATGATTTTTGTCGGTGCATTTGTCTTAATCTTTGGTTTATTTATCTATTTTTACCGTGACATTAAGGCGAGTCGAAACCTCGCCCACAAGATTAAATCTGGCTCTTAAGTTATCAATCTTTATTTTTGGTCAACGATACGCATTCAGAAAGTTTCACCCGATCTTGTGGATGCAAGGTAATGAAATAGGCACCGGTACGGAATTTGCCATTGTCTTCTTCACGGCTATACACCACTTGTGCGGTTGCCGCGATATGAAAGAAATTTTCAGGATGGCTTAAGGTCACGTGAATATAAGTTCCTTCCTGAATAGCGCGATCACCAAAGAAACTGAAACCGGTTTCTGAAAAATTGACATTTTCCGGAACAGGTAACATGGATTGTACAATTGCGTCGTACAAAGAACCGGTAATAAGGTTTAATTTTTGATTGAATAAGGATAAGATTCGAGCAATTTGTTGATCTCTTTCATTTAATTGTTCTAATTCGTAGTTTATTGCGTGATCAAATTGATCTAATTCTGCGAGTAGTAGAAAATAGCGTGGCAAAACAAAGTTAGGATCGTAAGGGTCATTAAGTGCGACATCATCAGAAATAATCTGATAATTAATTCGCAAGGCAGCATCTATACGCGACATAACGCGACGTTCCATATTGCCGCTTTGATGCTGTGAATTTTCCATAATTATTCCTCGGACTAAATGGTATGTTTAAACCAATCTCGCTGTACATAGGGTTGAGATATACTCGCGCACGGCGTAGTAACCACTTTATTTCTTTTATTGCTTTGGTTTCTATGATCGGTCTCACATTAGGTGTGGCTGTACTCATTACGGTGTTATCTGTGATGAATGGCTTTGACCGAGAACTGAAAAACCGCGTCTTAGGAATGATACCTCAAGCTACTGTTTCTTCAACACAAATTTTAACAAATTGGCCAGAACTTGCAAAAAAAGTTGAACAACATGAGCATGTCAAAGGCGTAGCACCCTTTACCCAATTACAAGGGATGCTGACAGCACAAGGGCAGGTGGCTGGCATCATGGTCACAGGGATCGAACCTGAATATGAAAAGAAAGTTTCGATTATCCAGAACCATATGATCGAAGGTAGTATTGATAGCCTGAAAAAAGGTGAATTTGGCATTGTTTTAGGTAAACAAATGACGGATTCGCTTGGTCTAGGCTTGAATGACAATATCACTTTAGTACTTCCTGAAGCAACGCCTTCACCTGCCGGTGTAGTGCCACGTTTCAAGCGTTTTAAAATTGTCGGGATTTTTAGTATTGGGGCAGAAGTAGATTCAATGATGGGCTATATCGCCTTAAATGATGCTTCGACCTTGTTACGCTTACCTGATGGCGCGCAAGGTGTTCGTCTAAAACTGGATGATATCTTCCTTGCACCAGAAGTGGCGGATGATATTGTCAAAGACTTACCAAGCAATTTCTATGCATCCAACTGGACTTTTACCCACGGGAATTTGTTTAGTGCGATTCAGATGGAAAAAGCCATGGTGAGCTTGCTTTTATTCCTTATTGTTTTGGTCGCGGCATTTAACATTGTGTCCTCACTAGTAATGGTAGTGACAGACAAAAAATCCGATATCGCGATTTTGCGTACCCTAGGTGCTTCACCTTCAACCATTACTCGAATTTTTATGGTGCAAGGAACCATCATTGGGGTAATTGGTACCGTATCTGGTGCCATTCTCGGAATTATCTTTGCCTCAAGTATTAGTAATGTGATTGGCTGGCTGAATACCACATTTGGTTTGAACCTGTTTGATGCCTATTTCATTAATTACCTGCCATCTTATTTACGTTGGCAAGATGTAGTGGTGATTGTGTGTTTATCATTGCTTTTAAGCTTCCTTGCGACAATTTATCCAGCTTTCCGTGCTGCGAAAACGCAACCTGCAGAGGCCTTACGTTATGAGTAATATTGTCCTCGAAGCGAAAAATATCTCGAAAAGTTTTACTGATGGAAAAACCACGGTTGAAGTGATTAAAGACTTGTCTTTACAAGTCAAAGCCGGTGAGTTTGTCTCGATTGTAGGTTCAAGTGGCTCAGGTAAAAGTACCTTGTTACATGTGTTGGGTGGACTGGATTGCCCGACAGAAGGACAAGTGTTTTTAAATGGCAAGCGCTTTGATACTTTAGGTGAAGCTGAACGGGGGTATTTACGGAACCAGCATTTGGGTTTTGTGTATCAGTTCCATCATCTATTGCCTGAATTTACCGCCTTGGAAAATGTCGCAATGCCACTGATGCTGCGCGCAGGAACGACCTACAAACAATCTAAGGAGCAGGCAGAATACTTGCTAAATCGCGTAGGATTGTCGCATCGGATGACTCATAAACCGGGCGAGTTGTCTGGTGGTGAACGTCAGCGTGTGGCTTTGGCGCGTGCTTTGGTGGCGAAGCCTGAACTGATGCTGGCCGATGAGCCGACTGGGAACTTAGACCGTAAAACCGCAGTGAAAATTTTTGAACTGCTGAGTGAATTACGTAGCGAGTTCAATATGGCGATGCTGATTGTGACCCATGATGAACAACTGGCTCAGGCAGGCGATTCTATTTTGCATATGCAAGATGGAATCTGGATTGATGCCTAGACGCTGATCGAGAAGTTTAAAAAATGATTGAAGCTCACTGCGGTGGGCTTTAATATGGCGGAAAATAAAAAAACTTATAAAAATAATGATTCAATTAATGTGTTTGGGTTGGGTAATCGGTATTGCGACTATGGGAAAAACTTTCCCGATCTTACAGTCGTTGCTGATTCCGTGTCTTGCTGTTTTCATTCTGTCTTGGTTTTTAAAGCTGTCTGTATTAAAACAAGTTCATTCTTTGTGGTTCAAATTTTTACAGCTCTGTGTAGGATTCAGCCTGGGCGTCACGCTGGGCTATAGCTATGCCTACCATCAACTGAATGACCGTTTACAGTTTCGAGAAAAGCAGCCTGAACAAATTGAAGTGGTTGTTCATGTTAAAAACTTAAATGAATTGGGTGAACAATCCATCCAGCAAAAAATACAGGTACTGAATCGACATGCCGAAGTGGTGCAATGGCAGGCATTTTTAAAAAATAAAATAGATACTGGTTCAGAATCTGTAATTGAACTGGGTCAATATTATCGCTTGCAAGGAAAAACTCTGCCAGCGCATAGTTATGCAACGCCAGGTGTCTTTGATCAAGAGCAATGGTATCTCCAGCAAAATATTATGTCGGGCTTTAAGGTGACCTCGGTGCAAAAGCTGTCTGAACAGGATATTTATGCCTTGGGTTATGGCCGATATTTAAGGCAACAGCATTCTTTTTCGAATCAAATCCAGCTGTGGATGGAACAGCAACGTTTAGCGTTACGCAATTTTATTCAGAAACACCCGCTGCAACATAAAGGGCTACTTCTAGCGTTGTTAACAGGAGATAAAAGTTTACTCCAGCCGGAAACTGAACAATTATTTCAGCGTTTTGGCATGAGTCATTTACTAGCCATATCAGGGCCGCATGTGCTGATTTTTGCTTTACTCTTCTGTTGGACTTTACATCAACTTATTCGCCGTTATTGTCCGCAAGTTTATTTAAAGTGGCCGAAACAATATTTATTGATTGTACCTTTTTGTATTTGTGTCCTGCTGTATTGTGCTTTTGTCGGTTTTGAAATTCCCGCCTTAAGAACCTTGCTTACGTGTTTGTTGATCAGTGGATTTCTACTGTTCAAACAGAAGGTTCAACCTTTAAGTATTCTATTATTAAGTGCTTCAATTTTATTAATATTCGATCCATTCAGTATTTTATCGGCTGCTTTCTGGTTGTCCTATGGTGCCTGCTTTGTGTTGCTGCGTATTTATCAAACCGTGCAACAGCAAAGTCATGCTGAAAAAATCAAGACCAAGACTCAAGCAATTAAAATCCAACTTAAAATTTTAATCGAATCACAATGGAAAATATTTTTGGCGTTATTTCCCTTGATGCTGATTTTCTTTAAACAGGTGGCATGGATTACGCCATTGAGCAATTTATTTGCCATTCCGTGGATTGGTGTCGTGATTGTTCCTTTAGATGTTATCGCTGCGTTGTGCTATTTCATTTTTGAACCTTTGGGAAGTCTGATTTTTCAAATCAATGATTTGTGTGTTTCAGCTTTACTTATCTTCATGCACAGTTTAGATCAACTTTTTTCACCCGTATTACAACCGATTGCCATGAATATTTGGGTCTGGCTAATTTTATGTTTGGGTTTAATGATTCTGTTTTTACCACGTGGGGTGGTGCCAAAAACCTGGTCGGTATTATGTTTCGTGCCTCTAATCATGATCGACTCCAATAGGAATGAGTTTGAATTAACGGTATTGGATGTTGGGCAAGGACAAGCGATTTTTATCCGGGATCAGGACCAGACAATGATGGTTGATATGGGCGGAAATTATGATGAAGGCAAATTCAGTGTCGGCAAGCAAATCATTTTGCCCTTTTTATCGGTAAATGGGGTTAATGAGTTGAATCAATTGATTTTGACCCATTTAGATCAGGATCATAAAGGTGGTTATGAGTCGATCAAACATGCTTTGCCGATCAAGCAAGTCTATTCAAATGAACAGGTTGAAGTCGCTGATTCCAGTCAGTTTGATTATTGTCATCAAGGTCAAAAGTGGCAATGGAGTGATCGAGTAAAAATGACCATTTTGTCACCAAAAACAGAGCAGTTGGTCAATGCCAAAGATGAAAGAAATGAGATGTCCTGTGTGGTTTATTTACAGGTGTCAAATGCACAACCTTATCAAAATTTTCTACTGATGGGAGATGCCGGCTGGCCAACTGAATATCAGATTTTACAGCAATACCCTGATTTAAAAGTCGATGTTTTGGTTTTGGGCCACCATGGCAGCCGGCATAGTTCAGCCTATCATTTTTTAAAGCAATTAAATCCAAAAGTGGTTGTTGCATCGGCAGGTTTTAATAACCGATATGGACATCCAAGTCCAAGGGTTGAGTCGCGCTTAAAAGAATTAAAAATTCCTTTATTGACTACTGTAGAGCAAGGCAGTATTCGGTTTTCAACACATAAAAACATTATGGCCACTGAGTTCGAACGTGACTCACAGCAATGGTTAAAGCATTAAACTATTTCAGCTTGAATTGCTTTCGCTCGAACTTCAGCAACCACTTTTAGTGCTTCATCTGTTTTTAAATGATAAACCTTGTCTAGTTCTGGATTGGCTTTAAAGCGCTTATAACTCCAATGATAATGTTCTGGATAACGACGAATTAAATTTTCGATGGCTTCGAAAATAACACCAGTACCCTCATTGGCATTCCCTTGGTAAATGCGCTCATCAATAGGCTCAATGTGCATATCAAAACCTTGATTGTCATTACGAAGTGCATACAGAAATAAAGTTTTAGCTTTGGTTTTTTGAATCAGTTTGGCACTTAAATTACTGGTGGCCAGAGGAATCCCAAAATAAGGAATCATATCTCCACCCACATTCGGGGTATGATCGGGCAGAATTACCGTGGTACCGCCTTGTTTTAACGCTTTAAAAATTTGTCTTACCCCCGATTCATCGGTAGGCACCAAATTGGCTTGTTCACGACTCCGGGCTTCACGGACAAATTGGTCGGCAGATTCATTTTTGACTGGTTTATATAGAATGGTCATTTGTGCGAATTGAGCCAAGTAAGCATTCATGATTTCCCATGTACCAAAATGCGGGACAATCAGTACCAGCCCTTTAGGTGCTTTAAGCGCATCTTGAAGTATCTGCTCACCGGTAATTGAATGAATGCGTGCAATATTTTTATGGTTGTCTGCACCCCAAATACTAAAAAATTCGAAATATGAAGTCAGCTCATTATGAATCGCCTTTGGAATGATCTTTTCATGTTGCGCGGCGGTCAATTCTGGCAAAGCAATTTGAAGATTAAGACGAATCGTATTTGAGGTTTTTGACATTTTTAAAAAATTGACGAACCCAGCTAACATCCGAGCGATAAATCTAGAAACTTGAATCGGTTGTCGACTTAGAAATTTCAATAAGCGGTATGTTGTATCCGTTGGGGTATGATCAGTCATTGCCTATCGTCAATGTATGTAAAGAGTCAAAAAGAGCAAATATTATAGGCGAAAATAGAGGGTTTAGGCAGATTTCTCTGATGCAGTGTATATAATGAGTTCAATTTAACTGATCCTTGGATTATTTTGTATGTCCGATTGGCCACCAAAACCAGAAAATGAAATTCAGAATACGCCACATAATTCGCAAAATATAACTGGCAAAGAATGGCATATTTTGGAAAAAGCCGTTTTAGCTTCTGTAGAAGAGCAGCGCCGTGCACGTCGTTGGAGCATCTTTTTCAAATTGTTAACTTTCGCTTATATCCTTTTTATTTTAGTGGTCATGGCAAAAAGTTGTAGTACCTCATCTACCGATCCAACTGCAACGACAAGTTCGCATATTGCGGTAGTGGATATTATCGGAACCATTGCTGCAGACAAGCAGAGTGTCAATAGCACTGATACTGTTAAAGCGTTAAAGAAGGCCTTTGAAAACAAACAAAGTAAGGCCGTAGTTTTAAATATTAATTCACCAGGCGGATCACCGGTTCAGTCCGATGAAATCTGGCAAGAAATCCAGTATTTGAAAAAAACACATGCCGATAAAAAACTGTATGCCGTAATTGGTGATACCGGTGCTTCAGGTGCGTATTACATCGCTTCTGCTGCTGATGAAATTATTGTCAATCCATCCAGTCTGGTCGGGTCTATTGGCGTGATTATGCCGAACTATGGGGTGAATGGCTTAATGCAAAAGTTAGGCGTAGAAGACCGCACCATGACTTCAGGTGAAAATAAAGCTTTGCTTTCAATGACCCAACCGGTTGATACTGCACAAAAAGCGCATGTACAAGGTGTCCTTGATAATGTCCATGACCATTTTATCAAGGCAGTCAAACAGGGGCGTGGCAAGAAGCTGAAATCTCAAGATCCGGCAATATTCTCTGGTTTATTCTGGACTGGCGAACAAGCGGTAAAATTGGGGATTGCAGACCGTACCGGTAGTCTCAATACGCTGAAGCGTGAATTGAAACTGGAAAAAGCGGTTAATTACACCATTGAATATAGTCCTTTTGATTCTGTACTTGGACGCATGGGAAGTTCTATTGGGCAGGGTTTCGCAACCTCACTTTCACAACAAGTACAATCTGAACAAACGACGAAGTTACAATGAAACCATTGATCCATTTTGCGCACGCCAATGGCGTGCCATCAAAAGTTTATCGAAAGCTGTTTGATTTGCTGAAAGATGAATATGACGTTATTTATGTACCCTTACTGGGACCAGACAAACGCTATCCTATTGATAATCATTGGCAAAGTCTAACCCAACAAGTAATTGATAGTATTGTTCGTCAAGCCAAAGGCCGTCCCGTAATCGGTTTGGGGCACTCTTTGGGTTCCGTGCTGACCTTTCAAGCAGCCTTAAAGCGTCCTGAATTATTTAATCAAGTGATCATGCTTGATCCGCCTCTTATCATGGGCAAAGAAGCTTTTGCCTTACATGTGGCGAAACTGCTTAAACTCAAAGTCTTAGATAAAATGTCTCCGGCAGGTTTATCCAAGCGCCGTCGGGATCATTGGCAATCTCGTGAACAGGCGGCAGAATTGTTAAGACCAAAAGGTTTTTATCAGAACTTTGAAGCAGACTGTTTTCAGGCCTATATCGATCATGCCTTGATGGAGGATCCATTGCGTGGTGGCGTAGAACTAACCATTCCAAAAATGGATGAGGTGGAAATTTTTAGAACCAATCCATCTCTTTGGTGGCTACCTCAAGTTAAGCCACAGGTGCCTGTACATTTAGTGGTAGCTGAGAAAGGACCTTTTATAGCACGTAAGTTTCCACAACAAGTTCAGAAGAAATTTGATATTCCTTTTAAAGTATTTAAAGGTGGACATATGTTCCCGTTGGAGCATCCGGATGAAGTGGTGAAATTAGTGAAAGAACTCATTAAGACACAAACCGGCTAATTAAAAGACTTTTAGTTTAGTTACCAGTGCCTTAAATTTCTTCCTAGGAAGGAATGAGTAAGTGGTAATCACAGTTTTGCAGGAAATAAAAAACGCATCCGAGGATGCGTTTTTTATTGCATAAAATTCAGTTTAAAACTTACAAAATTGAACGGGGTCCTGCATCACTTGATCACGGTACAACACACCTTGTTCAGTATGTTGAATTGTACCTGTGCAAATCCATTCCACCACTTGCGGGTAGATTAAATGTTCAAGCACATGAACGCGATGAGCTAAAGAATTTACATCATCATGCAAATTGACTTTAAGCACAGCTTGAGCCAAAGCCTGACCGGCATCTAATTCAGCAGTAACATAATGTACGGTACAACCATGCAAAACATCACCTGTGTTTAAAACACGTTGATGGGTATGCATGCCTTTGTAATTCGGCAAGAGAGAAGGGTGGATGTTGAGCATTTTCCCTTCCCATGCTTTGACAAACTTGGCACTTAAAATGCGCATAAAGCCTGCAAGAACAACCAAGTCAACATTCCAATCGAGTAATTGCTGATGCATCACATCATCAAAAGCTTCACGATTCGGATATTGCTTGTGTTCAATCACAGCAGTTTGAATTCCTGCTTTTTCAGCACGCTGTAAAGCATATGCTTCAGGTTTATTGGAAAGGACCCCAACAATTTGACCTGACAGATTGGCATCTATCAGGGCTTGTAAGTTACTTCCACTGCCTGAAACGAGGACAGCAATTTTGATCATGTGCGGTTCTTTATGCAAAAATTACGCGAATTTTTTCATCAGCGCCGGCAACAGATTCAGCATTTTCAACAATGTGACCCATGTTCCATGCTTTTTCGCCAAGGCTTATTAGCAATTCTAAAGTTTTATCAGCATCTGCTGCATCAACAACAATGACCATACCTACGCCACAGTTGAATGTGCGGTACATCTCGAACTGTTCCACACCACCTTCACGTTGAAGAAGTTTGAACAACTCCGGCCATTCCCAAGAAGACTCATTGACCACTGCTTGAGCACCATTTGGAAGTACGCGAGGTAAGTTACCAGGTAAGCCACCACCCGTAATGTGTGCCATCGCATGAACATCAACTTGTTTGCAAAGTTCAAGCAATGGTTTTACGTAAATGCGTGTCGGTTCCATTGCAACATCGGCAAGTGGGCGACCGTCTACGATTTGTGTAAGATCGACGTTTTTCACGTCTAAAATTTTACGAAGTAAAGAGTAACCGTTTGAGTGTGCACCTGAAGACGCCACACCAATTAATACGTCACCAGCTTTAACTTTGGTTCCATCAATAATTTTGCTTTGCTCAACTACACCTACACAGAAACCTGCAAGGTCATAATCTTCACCTTCATACATGCCAGGCATTTCAGCAGTTTCACCGCCTACCAATGCACAGCCTGCAAGCTCACAACCTGCACCAATACCGGTTACGACATTTGCAGCTACGTCCACATTTAAGTGTCCAGTTGCATAATAATCGAGGAAAAATAATGGTTCAGCACCACATACAAGAAGATCGTTTACACACATTGCCACCAAGTCTTGACCAATCGTGTCATGACGGTTTAAGTTGAGTGCTAAACGTAATTTTGTACCCACACCGTCTGTGCCAGATACGAGAACAGGTTCTTCATAACCTTTAGGGATTTTACAAAGAGCGCCGAAGCCGCCTAATCCGCCCATAACTTCAGGACGTGAGGTACGCTTAGCCACAGATTTGATTCGATCGACAAGTGCGTCGCCCGCTTCAATGTCGACACCCGCATCTTTATAGCTTAAACCAGTGTTTGGGGAAGTTGAGTTGCTCATAATGAAGTCTCCGCATTCGCGCCGCGATTATACCCGAATATACGAAACTCTTATGTTATTTATGCACTAAAATGCTATCTTTATTAAAATATTTTACTTTCTATAATGAATAAATCGAGAAAAGGCGAATTTGCATGGTGGATCGTACCTTACGTCGCATTTTTATACTCTCAGGAATTGCATTAATCCTTTGGGTTTTGTATCTGCTTAAACCCGTGGTATTGCCTTTTGTAGCAGCATTTTTGGTGGCTTATTTATTTAGTCCGTTGGTAGAGAAGCTTCATAAGATTGGCTTACCGCGTTGGTTAGCGATTAGTTTTGTCTTTGTAGGCATTGGTGTGGTTCTCACCTTGGCGATGTGGTATTTGGTTCCCCTAGTTTGGCAACAGCTGATGTATGCGCGAGACAGTATTCCAGCAGGAATTCATTGGCTAAATTACACCTTTTTACCCTGGGTGTCGCAAACTTTTAGCGTCGAGCAGATGGAAATCGATACGCAGCAAATGTCGACTGTGGTCATGGAGTATATTCAGACCAATTATAGTGCTGATAGTATTCAGGCAATGGTGTTAAAAGTCGCGCAATCAGGTCTGAATTTCATACAAATTGGCGGAACGGTGGTTCTGATTCCAATTATTGCATTCTATTTCCTGTTGGATTGGGATCGTATGCTCGACAGTTTCCGTCGTTTAATCCCTCGTCCTTATGAGAAAAGTACTTTACACATTGTCGGTGAATGTCACCAAGTCTTAGGTGCCTTTGTTAAAGGTCAGTTTTTGGTGATGTTCTTGCTGGGTACGGTCTATGCAGTCGGCTTACAAGTCATTGGTCTTGAGGTCGGTCTGATTATTGGAATGGTTGCGGGTCTGGCCAGTATTATTCCCTATTTGGGCTTTGCAGTGGGAATTATTGCAGCTGTGATTGCAACACTATTCCAGTTTGGTATTGATTGGATGCATTTAGCATTGGTGCTGGTTGTATTTATGATTGGCCAAGCCGTGGAGGGTTATATTCTTCAACCTTTCTTGCTCGGAGATAAAATTGGCTTATCTCCTGTAGCCGTGGTATTTGCTGTATTGGCCGGCGCTCAACTTGCCGGTTTTCTGGGAATGCTGATTGCTTTACCGGTTGCGGCAGTTATTGTAGTGCTGCTACGGCATGCGCGAGATTGTTACGAGAAGAGCCGTATATATAGGCACTCCTCTGTAATCATACAAGAGCCGGGAGCAGGATCAATTTCAATTGAATCGGATCAAGTAGATGTAGATATCGAATTGAGAAATACAGAATCAAAAATTCTGCAAGATGCTGAAAAATCGAGTAAGATTGAATTGATAGACAATAAAGAACCCTAAGGGCAAAACACATATATGCGTCAACTGCAATTAGATATAGAACCTCAACTGGATGCCCGAATTAGTGATTTTTCGGGTCCAAGTTGGGGGCATGTCATTGATGCAGTGCGGCAGCTTCATGCTGGTTTAATAAATCGCTTTTATATATATGGTGGAGCTGGTTCAGGTAAAAGCCATTTACTTTCTGCTATTTGCGATTCCTATTTAGAAGTCGGTAAATCTGCAATTCAAGTCTCATTACTGGAGTTGCTCGATGCACCAACTGAAGCGATTACATCATTAGATCAATATGACCTTGTGGCATTAGATGATATCGAAGCCATTAGCGGTGTTCCACATTGGCAAAAAGCAGTATTTCATTTAATTAATTATAATAATGAAGGTGGAGGACAGTTAGTTTTCTCTTCTCGTGTTGCCCCCATTGAATTGAAACTTGAACTTCCCGATTTACAGTCACGTTTGACTCAGGCGGTGAGCGTTAAAGTGCCGACAGGAAGTTTATATGCGGATCGTTATGCGCTAGTAACATCGGTATTAACACGTCGGGGAATTCATATTGATCAACAAATTATAGATTATTTGTTGCTGCACGGACCTCATCAAACCTCTATTTTATTACAAACTTTAGAACAGTTAATCCAGCTGTTAAAAGGTGAAAAAACAAAAATTAGTCATGCCAATTTAAGACAAATTTATGCGCTGATTGACGAGTATCGGTAAACAATAAAAAATCTTGAGAAATTATTCAAGCTGTGACAAAGTACAGCAAAATAGTTCAATGTTGCAGGGAATGTGCAACTTAAGAATAAAAATATATAGAAGAATACAAGGAGAAAGGTATGCTCAAACGGAGCATAGGTATAGGGGTGTTATGCTTTGCAGGACATGCTTATAGTGCGGATATTATCGTAAATACGACTGAAGATGCTAAAAAAGATGACAAGGAATGCTCATTACGTGAAGCAATAGAATACGTTAATTTAGGATTGCCTGAAGAAGGGCATTTGGGCTGTGGAGGTAAAGGTTCGAGTTCAATCATTACGCTTGAAAAAACAAACATCTATAAGTTAGATAGCCAAATTAAAATTACGGCAGCGCTTACTTTAAAAACTGTTTACGATAGCAATTTTTCAAATGATATTAAGCCCGGTTTAAATAATGCCACTATTAAAATGGTGGGTAAGGATAATATCTTTTATATTGATGATGCAAAAAAAGGTCTAGTTCAAGTTAATATCAGTGAAGTGAATTTGCAGGGATGTGGTCAAAGTGTTTGTGCTACTCAAGGCGGTTTAATTTTCAACAATGAATATTTAGTTTTAGATCATGTGAAATTGACAGATGGTATCGCGACGCAAGGGGGTGCCATTTACAATGTAGGTGTACCGACTGAACCAGAATCAATATTACGTAGTCTGGTGGAAATTAAATATAGCCTAATTGAAAACAATAAAGCTGATGAAGGCGCCATTATTTACAGTCAGGTTCCACAATTTAGAATATCAAACTCAGTTTTTCGAGAAAATGAGACTAATTCAGCAAACGCTGCAAATATTTATTCGTCTGCCGATTTAGACAGTACATTATTAGCCGCCTTTCCCTATATGTCCTATAAAATTGCCAATAGTACCTTTTACAAAAATAAAGGCTGGGTAATTAATGTCCGAGACGGTATAGGCTTAAATAATCTGACAGTTGTAGGTAATACTTCTGGAATTAAATTTAATGCGCCTGCCCAAAAAGCTTATCTTGCCAATAGTATTATTATGGGAAATCCATATCCTATCAATCAGGATGATAATTGTTCCTTTGTAAATACGGATAAGACTTATAACCAAAACAATATCGTAGCAAGTAGTTGTACGACGGGTGATAGTTTATATCCGAATGATATCTGGACAGGCGAGCAGCTTATTGCAGGTGATACATTAGATGGAAAATGTAAAACCTTGAGTGAAGATCCGAATTCGCTATTGTGTCCATATTTCCAGTCAGAGAAGAATTTTTTAGGATATTTCCGGCCGCGTATTTTGATGAGCTATAACAAATTGGCTGAATCATTAATTGTAAACAAAGGCAGGTTTCAAGTAAATTCAACGTCAAAAGTAATGGGATGTGAACGTATAGATCAACGCGATAATGCACGTGATGATGATAATGATTTATGTGATCGTGGTGCAATTGAGATTGTTGTGCCAAGCACAACTGGACTTGTTGGGGAAGATTTGCTTATAGGTCAAACTGCCCAAATTTCTGTAGTTGATCATCTGAGTGATAGTGATTTAGTACCAAAAGAGGAATGCGATGCCATCCTGGGGAAAAAACCTACAGGTGAAGCATGGCAGGCAGGTTGTTTGCAAGTGATTCAGACACAAACACCTTCCAAAGGTAAGCTGACTATTAATGAAGATGGAACCTTGGTTTATACACCTCAAGGGGACTGGCATGGTGCAGATATTTTTAGAATTCGCCTAGTCACCTCATCTACGCGTTTTAATAAAACCCAGCCATATATGGAAGTAAATGTAAATGTTGTACAGGCACCTCAAAATACTATGGAAAGTAAGAGTGTAAACACTTCCGGTGGTTCTGTCGGATTCTTCAGTCTATTTGGCATATTGGGTCTTGTTGGGTTACGCCGATATAAAAAATAATTAAGGACGATCTATGAAAAATTATAAAAAGGGATTGCTCACAGCCCTGGTATTGTCTGCCATGTCACTCATGGCGGCAGAACAAAAAACAATTTATGTGAATACCTTTGATGATGAAGATAATTCCAATAATAAATGTTCATTGCGTGAAGCAATTAAAGCAGCCAGTTTAAATAAGGCTTATGGTGGTTGTATTGCAGGTAATACTGCGAGAGGGCAGAAAGATTATATTCAGCTTGAGGAGGGGGAATATATCCTTAACAGCGAATTAACACCTGAATCAGAAATTTATGTTTATGGGAAATTGCCAGTTGATTATTCAACAAAGGATGTTTTAACCAATGAATATCCAGCACGCCAAAATTTAAAGACTAAAATCAGTACAAAAGGTGTATCACGAATTTTTAATACCGTTGACCAATCGCCAACACTGTCTTTATATAATGTTGCTTTAGAGGGTGGGGCTTCAAGCGAAGTGGGTGGGGCATTGTTGATTGGTGGTTCTTTAAATATGACCAATAGTGCTATTTTAAATTCAGTCTCAGCTAAAGATGGTGGGGCAATTTATTTCGTAGCGCACAAGTCAGAAAATCAAATAACTTTAAGCAATACCCTGATACAAGGCAATAACGCAAATGAAGGTAGTGTTATTGCTATGGACTGTATGGTAGATCTGGGTAAAACAAATGCGCTTATTAGTATTAATAACAGTAGTATTGTGGAAAATGGCTCAGCAACTAGCCAGAGTGCAATAGATTTATGTGGTAGTTCCAATGTACAGATCACTGCAAGCACCATTGCAAAAAATACGGCGAATAGCAGTAATGGCAGTATTTTTCGTGTTGTAAATACTGCCGATCATCGTTTAAGTCCAGGTTCTGAATTATCTCTGATCAGTAATACTATTGTTGAGAATAATGCACATAGTACTTTGTATTATGATGATACCGGAAGTATTTCTTTAAATTTCAATGTATTGGCTTATAATAGCGGTAAGTCTTGCCGTTATGCATTAAAAAATGGCGATTTGACAGACACTAAACGTGTTATTGGTGCTTATCAAAATGCTTTACAGCTTGATTCTGGAATAGGACAGTGTGATTTACCGGCAACATCTACGGCTGGGAATACTGCTTTAAATACCAATATCAATTTAGGTTCCATCGGTATGTTGACTGTTTTGTCGCCATATCAATCGGCATCTAAATATAATTTATTTCTACCAATGTATTATCCAATCGATAATCAGAATGCTACTGATTTGGTAAATGCTGGTCAGTCGGAATGTAGTCGCACCGATCAACGTAATTTGGCGCGCATTACCGATACCACTCATATATTAGATCCAGATCTGAACAACACCTGTGATATTGGCTCGATTGAACGTATGCGTTTAACTGCAGCGGATACAACGATATTAACAAATCGCTCTTACACCACTCTTATTGCCGAGTATCAAGCGAAAATTGATAAATTTAAAGGATATCTTGCAGATTCTGAAGCAGATAAAGAGCTTAAAACAAAAGATCAGGAAGATTTAAAAAAATATGAAACCTTAAAACAATTTACTGAACAATATGCCCAGTATCGTGCCATATATTTTGATCCTTTCTTAAATACTTTACCAAGCGAAGAGCCTGCTTCGGATGTGAGTGGCGCAATTCAACTTAAAGCGCTAAATACGAATAACTATACGATAACGATCCATAACTATGGTGTAGGTAAGTTTGTTGAAAAGAATGGGGGGTACGAGTTTGTAGGAAATGCTGATCCTAACTTTAAGTGTGAATGGAAGGAAGATCTAAAACAGATCATCATTTATCGTACAGATGGGAGAGTGGTAGATGGTCAATCTTACTGTTCATATAGCATTACTTCTAAACTAGGTAGCTCAGTCACGTCTACTGGACTTATAACCGCAAATTTTATTAATATTGCACCTATTGCAAAAGATGATACCTACTCTATTACTCCTAGCTCAAATTCGGCACTGAGCGTTAATCCGTTAGCTAATGATAGTGATGATGGGGATGGACCGACAACGCATTTAACAACGAATAAGAGTACATTTTACAAGAATGAACAGGGGGTGGAGTTACCGATACGGATAGAAACCATTCCTGCTGGTTTAATTATAAAGGCGGATCGGCAAGGCCCATGTCCAGGTAACAATATCAAAGACACCTGTTATGGCGGGCAGCTTTATTTTGAAGTGAAAAATACTTTTAGTCAGTTTGATTATGATCTTAAATATAATATTTATGATGCAGAGGGTATACCATCAAATAATGCGAAAATTAATTTAGTCAATACTGAGAAGAATACCAATAATCAAGCATCAGGCGGTGGTGGAAGTCTTGGAGTATATAGTGTTATAGGCTTGCTAGGACTTGGCTTGTATAGAAGTCGTAGAAAGAAATAGTGAACTTGAAATTTAAAAATGCCTCATATAATGAGGCATTTTTTATGAGGAATTCAAGATTTTATGAACATGAAAATATCATTTATCTAGGGCGTTTCATCAATTAAGCCAAATTATAGTTGAAGCAAGATAGATTGCTGACAAGAAGTTCTGAGCCAATTTGTCATAGCGCGTTGCAATACCTCGATACTGCTTGAGCTTGGCAAAGAAGTTCTCGATTAAATGTCTGGCCTTTTAAAGATGATGGTCATAAGCACGCTGCTCAATCGCATTACTTTTGGACGGCATCACAACTTGACCATTGTCTTTATGAATCGGATCGATCACCCGATCCTGAGAATTGTAAGCTTTATCCATAAGCCAAGTCTGGCTTATGGATAAGTCCAGTAGCACATCAGCACCACTTAAGTCATGGGTCTGTCCAGCAGTGAGATGGAATCCTGTAGGATTGCCTAAAGCATCAGTACGGGCATGAATTTTGGTGCTTAAGCCACCTTTACTACGTCCGATTGCCTGATCTTTTTTTTCCAGCATTGTGTTGATGAGCACGCACAATGGTTGAGTGCAGCATGGCATATTCATTATCACTATTATGTGATAGTACTTCAAAAACTCTCTGCCACACACCTGTTTTAGCCCAACGGCTAAAACGAGTATGTATGACTCTAAAATCAGCAAAGCGTTCTGGTAAGTCTCGCCATGGGATACCTGAACGGTACCGATAAAGTACTGCTTCAACAAATAATCGGTTGTCTTTTGCGGTTACTCCAACAGTGCCTTTCCGTCCAGGTAACAGATCTTTAATCTGTTCCCATTGATCATCTCGTAATGCATAGCGTTTCGTCATAAAAATGATAATAAGGAATCGTCAGATTTTATCAACCTAATTGATGACAGACCCTAATTTAATTAAGAATATTCTTATTCGTACAAAGTTTATCGTAATGATCAAAGGGAGGGGTAAGAAATGGTGCTACTAAGTAAAACTCAAAATAATGACTATCTTCTTTGATAGCCATTATTATTAATTTAGTGATTTGCAGATTGAGGTTGTAAATATTTGCTGATGTACTCATCCCGAATAGCCGGTCTTTCTTCAGGTGTTGCTTTTTGCATGCGTGTGCCTAACTCTCTACGCTCTTGACTACTCATTTTCTGCCAGGTTTCTCGCATTTTTTGCTTTTCTTGCTCTGGCAGTTGGGTAAACCAATCCATACGCTGGTGTAAAGCTGTACCTTGTGAGTCAGGTAGTTCTTTCAGCGATTTATAACGTTGAATAAGTGCACGTTGTTCAGCATCTGACAGAGTTTCCCATGTTTCTGCCACTTGAGTGTCAGCATCTTTAGAAAAAATCCAAAAACGTTCAAAACCAGCGAAACTGGTTTGTAGAAATCCGAGTGCACAAAAAGCAAATGCTAATCTTTTAGCTGCCATGGGGAACTTTGTCCTCGCCTAAAACCATTAACATCTCTAAATCTTCAACCATTTGTGGGGATAATTTTGGAGTAACTACAACTTGATTCTGAGGCTTTGCAGCTATTTCAATAGAATTTGGGAATACTACAAAACCTGCAATTGCAGCAGCAAGTGCAAATCCTGACATTTTCCAAAGTCCGTAACGGGAGGTGTCCCGGTCTTGAATTTCTTCAATAACATGGTTCATCACAACAGCTTTATCTTTATGACGTTGTGCGAGTCCATCGAGTTTGGAAGTAACTTTTTTTAAGTAATCATCTTGTTTCATTCGGATGACCCTCCACGATATGGATTCAAATGTGCCAACGAGTTCTTAAGACCTTGAATAGCACGGTGATAATGCGTTTTTACACTACCTTCACTGCATTGCATAATTTGCGCAGTGGTGTGTGTATCAAAACCTTCCCAAGCACGCAGCATGAACGCTTGTTGCTGTCGAACGGGAAGCTGAGAAATGGCTTCCTGTATTTCGTTGGCAGTCACGGCTTGATCAAGGAAATCTAATGGGCTGGGCGTACTTTCATCGACAATATCGTTCAGTTCAATATCATCGTCATCGAGACTGACCTTTTTAAAAAAAGAAAAAGGTTGTGCTCGACGAACTTCTTTTCTACGCCAATCTTGTAATTTATGGTTCAAAATAGTGTAAAACAGGGGATACCATTCATCAGTCGGCTTTTCGGCATATTTTTTATGCAAGGAAATAAATGCTTCTTGCACTAAATCCATTGCAATGCCTTGTTGACCTTGAGTCGCACTTTCCATCATCACTAAGGCACGCCCCGTCACATCCTGCATAAAAATTTTCAGGCGCTGTTCAGCCGTACTCTTCAGAATACTCAAATTTTCCGCTTGAGACTGTTTCGGTGCTGAATCCATAGAGATGGAAAATCCTGTCATTGGACACCCACCATTATTCCGATTGTCATACATATATAACGTTAGGAATAATGGTTTGGTTGACAACAAATTTATTATTTTTCTAGTGTAGTCTATTTTTAAACATCAACACGGGATGTTTAAAATAAAGTAACGAAACAACAGGCTTATAAGCGTTGACGAACCATCTCAAAGAAACAAATTGAGCCTGCAACGGCAACATTCAATGATTCTTGTCCACCAGGCTGTGGAATAGAAACGGCTTCAGCATGCTTAAGTGCATAATCAGATACACCTTGACCTTCATTACCCAGAATCCAAACACACTGTTTTCTTAAGTTCTTTGAGTAAAGGCTTTCAGATTGATGCGAGCTGGTAACATAGACCGGTATGGTAAATTTTTCTAAAAGGTCTTCTAATGCAATATTTTCATAGGTTTGTAGAGAAAAATGTGCACCCATACCTGCACGTAAAACGCGCGGTGACCAGATCGAGGCTGAACCTTTGGTGCATACAACTTGCTCAATACCGGCAGCAGCAGCTGAACGTAGCAAAGTTCCCACATTACCCGGATCCTGGATATTATCTAGGATTAGGGTATCTTCTTTAAAATTTAACGCTTGATTTGAACTAGGTAAATCAACAATTGCTAAACATGCCAGAGAGGTGCCCAAGGTACTTAGGTCGTTGTATAAAGCTTCACTGAGTATAAAAACATTACCGTCGTACAAGGAGACGATTTTTTCTAAATCAGGATGACTATAGGCAGCTTCAGTGGTGAATATAGAATTAATGCTTCGATTCTGTTCTAACCAGGCAAGGCTTAAATGGGTACCTTCGAGTACCGTTTGACGATTCTTTTTACGGAATGAGCTTTGTTCAATCAATCCACGTAGGTGTTTGATTTTTGGATTGTCTTTTGATTCAAGAAAAAAAGCTGGCATGGGAGAGTTATCCGTGGAAGTAAGCGACAAATACACTTACGTCCATTTTTAAAATTAATGGTGGTAGTGAGTAACTAAGTCAACTTCATTTTTAGAGCCAATCACAACAGGAACACGCTGATGCAATTCAGTCGGTTGAATTTCTAAAATACGAACACGGCCCGTAGTAGATGCACCACCCGCTTGTTCCATCAACATACTCATTGGATTTGCTTCATACATTAAGCGAAGACGACCGGCTTTTTGAGGATCCTTCGTGTCGTATGGATATAAGAAAATACCGCTACGGCAAAGAATACGGTGTATATCACCCACCATACAAGCCACCCAGCGCATGTTGAAGTCTTTACCACGTACTGACGTTTTACCATCTTGAAGTTCAGCAATATAGCGTTTTACCGGTTCTTCCCAATGACGTTGATTTGATGCATTGATGGCATATTCTTTGGTATCGGCAGCAACCTGAATATTTTCAGAAGTTAAAAGGAACTCTTGAGTTTCAGGATCGAAAGTGAAGAATGCAACACCTGCACCTACGGTAAGCGCCATCATAGTAGAAGGGCCATATAATACATAACCCGCAGCAGCCTGGTTTGTACCTGGCTGCATGAAATCCTCAGCTTTGGTCACAGCATTTTTAGCCGGCAAAATAGAGAAAATTGTGCCGACACACATATTAATGTCGATGTTGCTTGAACCATCGAGTGGGTCGAACAATACCAGGAACTCACCATTTTCTTGAGCAGGAGTGAAATCATCGAGTTCTTCTGAAGCCAAACCCCCTACATGTGGATGAACTTTTAAAGCGTCGATCAAGTAATCATTCGAAATAACGTCAAGTTTCTTTTGTTCTTCACCTTGTACGTTTTCGTGTTGTGCGCTACCCAATACACCTGCCAAAGCTCCTTTTTGTAATAACTGATCAATGGCTTTACATGTATTACCAATTGTTTCAATTACTTGAGCAAGTTCAGATGTTAAGTTCCCTGATTGTTGTTCTAGAAATTGGGAAAGGGTGAGGTATGACATGTCAGGAAAACTCCAATTAGAAAATGATAAAAAATTATCAAAAGAATATAGGCAGTCATTTTAGATGAGAACGCGGCAAAAGAACAATTAAACTCGACTATTTGTCGTGATTTTACTCTTGTAAGTTCTGTGGAAAATGCTATGTTGAGGAACAAAGGGTATTAAAAATCGTGATAGGAGCCCAGTTATGACAACGCAAAAGTTTGATGCGACTCCAACGCCAAATGAAGCTATGAATTTAGACGGTATTTCTGAGGAAAAAGTGAAAGAAGCCTGGAAAGCTTATGAAGCAAAACCAGAATATAAAAAATTCAATAAGCATGATCTGATTGAATCCATGCAAAGCTCGAATGATGAAGCTGAAAATTCTGAAAAAGTTTAAAGTATAAAAAAGCGCTCAATCAACAGATTCAGCGCTTTTTTATTTAAGTCATTATTTTAATAATGGTGGAACAGCTTCGTAGTTCAGTTCTACGCGGCGGTTTTCTTTCCATGCATTTTCATCATGGCCAGCATTAATTGGCATTTCTTTACCATAGCTTACGGCTTCTAATTGTGTAGCAGCAACGCCATTGGTGATTAGGAAGCTTTCTACTGCTTTCGCACGACGTTCACCCAAAGCCATATTGTATTCACGTGTACCACGTTCATCGGTATGACCAGTTAAAGCTACTTTTGAATTTGCATTGGCAACAAGAAATTGTGCATGTGCTTGAAGGGTTTGATAATCTTCGTTAGAAAGGTCAGTGCTGTCATAGTCAAAATGAACCACACGTTTCGCCAAGAATGCCTTGTTTGCCGCAGTCACACCTTTAGAAGAAGCACCTGCTAAGTTTTGCGCATTTAGTGCAGCATCTTCACTTAAGCCTTCAGTGCTTACTGTACCTGCTTCAGATGGATTTTGTCCCGCTTGAATGTCTGCTGCAGGTTTACGGCTGGCACAACCAGTCATCACTAACGCTGTTGCAAGAACAGGCAGGACCAATAATTTAATTGCTTTCATCTTCATCTCCATGATCATCATTGCTTTAAATTAAATTGTTATTTAGGTGCCCAGGCAGGTTCACGAACCTCACCTTGCTCACTTGGTAAATTCACGCGGAAACGGCCATCAAGCGACATGATAGACAATAAACCACGGTTTCCTTCACGTGTTGCATAAACCACCATCTGACCGTTTGGCGAGAAACTTGGTGATTCATCCAAACTGGTGGGAGTCAGAATGTTGGTAATACCGGTGCTGATGTCCTGAATAGCAACTTTGTAATTGCTGCCACTTGGACGATGGACTAATGCAATTTTTTTGCCATCCGCACTTAAAGTACCGCGTGCGTTAAATGCACCGCGGAAAGTCAGGCGCTTAGTTGAAGTATTGGCAAAGTTATAGGTATAAATTTGCGGTGAACCGCCTCGGTCAGAGGTAAAAATAAAGGATTTACCGTCTGGGGCATAACGTGCTTCTGTATCAATGGCACTGTCATTGGTCATACGTTGTAACTGTCGTGTTTCCAAGCTCATTTGATAAATTTCAGGGTTGCCATGCATAGATGCAGTAAACAACATATTTTTACCATCTGGTGAGAAGCTTGGTGCACCATTTAAACCACGGAAACTCGCCAGTTTTTCACGCTGACCTGTGGCTAAGTCTTGTACATAAATCGCAGGACGTTTAGTTTCAAATGAAACGTAGGCAATTTTTTTCGCATCGGGTGTCCAAGCCGGTGACAAGATTGGATCACGAGAGGTGAGAATGGTTTTTGGCTGTTCGCCATCTGTATCTGCAATTTGTAGGGTATAGCGTTGTTCAGGAGTCGCCGGGTTGCGCAGTACATAAGCAATACGTCCACTAAAGTCACCTGCAATACCGGTCAATGCCTGATAAATTGCGTCACTAATCATGTGGCCCGCTTGGCGAATACGTGAAGCAGGAACAGTCAGTAATTCATTTAATAAATACTGCTGTTTTTCGATATCGTAGAGTTGATAATGAACCTCAAAACTACCATTTTCTGTTGTTTTTACTGTACCTGTGACCACATAAGGAACACCAGCAGATTTCCAAGCCTCTGTATTTGGAGTGTTCATGCTCGCTGTTGCAGGCAGATTTTTTGAAGCACTTGAAAATTTGCCTGAACGGTTTAAGTCATTTTCGACAATAGGATAAATGCTTTGATCATTATTAAACGGAATAATGGCAATCTTTGGTGCTTCTTCTGGTGCTTTAGCAATTTCTAAATGCAGTTGTGCATAAGACTGTGTCGCTAAAACAGGACTTAAAGCTGTCAAAATGGTTAGGCAAAGTAGATGTTTACGCGTCATTTCCATCATCCGCTACGTACTCTAAAAAATGTAAATTATTGTGAATTCGGTTGTGTCACATAATGGCATGATTTCGAATGATTGAAAGCACATCATAATGACTAAACTGTTATAAGACTGTGAAAAATGAATAAAATTTTACCAGTTTTAGCAACAGTTAAGTTCAAATGTCAAAAAAACCACATCAATCAAGTTTGATGTAGTTTTTTTATTATTTCGCAGTAAAACTTGAAGTAAAGGTTCTCGCTTCACGTCGTGCATCTGGATCGGAAGGCATCGGGTAAGGCGCTGCTGCACGTACAGCGGCTTCTACACTGGCTTTCATGTCTGGATCACTTGAGTTCACAATGACCGATTGAACAGCACCACTATCACTTAAAGTCACACGAGCAGTGGCTTTTTGACCAGATGAACCGCTCGGAATATCCCACGCACGTCTAACTTTATTTTCAAAGTCACGTTTTGCAGTTGAGGCAATTTTCTTTGCTTCCGCTTTTTTGGTCGCGGCTTCTTCAGCGGCTTGTTTGGCAGCGGATGCTTTGGCTTCTTCAGCTGCACGTTCACGCGCTTCTGCATCAGCTTTAGCTTTATTCGCAGCGTCCGCTTTAGCTTTTTCAGCGGCATCCGCCTTAGCTTTATTTGCGGCATCCGCCTTGGCTTTGTTAGCGGCATCAGTTTTAGCTTTATTTGCGGCATCCGCCTTGGCTTTATTTGCAGCATCAGCTTTAGCTTTATTTGCCGCATCAGCTTTAGCTTTATTTGCCGCATCTGCCTTGGCTTTATTTGCCGCATCCGCTTTGGCTTTTTCGGCCGCATCTACCTTGGCTTTATTGGCTGCATCCGCTTTCGCTTTATTCGCTGCATCAATTTTAGCTTTTGCAGCAGCATCTGCCTTGGCTTTGTTAGCGGCATCAGCTTTCGCTTTATTCGCTGCATCAATTTTAGCTTTTGCAGCAGCATCTGCCTTGGCTTTGTTAGCGGCATCAGCTTTCGCTTTATTCGCTGCATCAATTTTAGCTTTTGCAGCAGCATCTGCCTTGGCTTTGTTAGCGGCATCAGCTTTGGCTTTTTCGGCCGCATCTACCTTGGCTTTATTTGCAGCATCAGCTTTAGCTTTATTTGCCGCATCCGCTTTAGCTTTATTCGTGGTATCCGCTTTAGCTTTTTCAGCCGCATCAGCCTTGGCTTTATTCGCAGCATCCGCCTTGGCTTTATTTGCAGCATCAGCTTTAATTTTTTCAGCCGCATCTGCCTTAGCTTGAGCATCAGCTTGGGCTTTTAGTTTATTGACTTTAGCTACTTTTGCCTGTTCGGTAGCTTGTTGCTCAGCTTTTTTCAGAGCTTCAGCTGCAGCTTTAGTTTCCTGTGCTGCTTTATTTACATCAGGCTTTGCTGGTGCTGGTGTCGGTGCGGGTGTCGGTGTCGGAGTAGGAGGGGTAGGCTGCGTAACAGGAATAACCGGTGCATCTTCAACACTCGGTTTTGCGGTTTGTTGAACCTGTTCTGCCACCTTTTCATGTGCTGTTTCAGCAGAGTCGGTCTGTTCTAAAGGCATAGGCTCAGGTGGTAATAAATCTTCAGGTTTGACCAAAACCATTTTAATCTGTTTAGGTGGCTCAACCGGTTTACTCATGCCTAAAAAAAGTAAGCCAGTCATTGCCACAACATGGATTCCAAGAGTAAATCCAAGCGCAATTGTTTTTTCTTTAGATTGTGGCTTTTTGAAATCTTTCATACTTTATTCTAGAGGCTTAGTTAGTAAACTAACTTGTGTTAAACCAGCATCCTGAAGACCTGACATTAAAGCCATGACATCTCCATAAGGACGTGTGGTAGCACCATTAATAACTACATTCATTTCCTTGTTGTCATTTTTGGCTTGGGTTTGTGCCTCAATTAAAACACTTGTCAACTGAGCCAAATCAACAGGACCGGTTTTCTGGTTTTTATATTCCAGATAATACAGACCGTCTTTATCCAGGGTCACAATTGTTGGTGCATCTTTAGATTCGATGGGATTGCCATTGGCCTGAGGTAAATCGACTTTAATCCCACTGGTGATCATGGGTGCAGTGACCATAAAAATCACCAAAAGTACCAGCATGACGTCAATATAAGGGACGACATTCATCTCACTTTTTAAGGGCTTTTTGACACGCTCAAAGCGTCCAGAACGCTGAATTGCCATTAGTCATTTTCCTGTGTAGAACTCACAGTTTGACGTTGTAATAGCGCCACCATTTCTTCAGCAAATAATGCGCGGTCTGAATAGACAGTTTCACCTTTCGCTGTGTAATGGTTAAAGGCCAATACAGCAGGAATTGCAGCAAAAAGACCAATCGCTGTTGCAATCAGGGCTTCCGCAATACCTGGAGCAACGGTTGCCAAAGTGACCTGATCAACATCTGCCAGACCAATAAAGGCATTCATAATGCCCCAAACCGTACCAAACAGACCGACATAAGGTGCAACAGAACCAATACTGGCAAGCGCGCCCAAGCCTTGTTCAAGGAAGCCTTGATCACGGCTTAACCCGACACGTAGAATACGTTCTGTGCCTTCAATCGTTTGGCTAGTCGGAGCCTGAAATTTTTTAAGTTTAAAGAATTCGCCGATACCGTGATAGAAGATATCTTCCAAACCGGTACGTTTGGAGTTGAGCTGGGCATTGTTGTATAAGGTATTAAGTTCAGCGCCAGACCAGAAGATTTTTTGAAAATGTTCATCTTCAGCCTGGGCTTTTTTATAACTCATATGTAACTTGGCAATCAGATACCAACTGTATACAGATGCTAGCAGGAGCACCAGCATGACCAGTTGAACGATGGGACTTGCTTGTAAAATAAGATCTGATATGTGTAAAGATGATTCTAGTTGTGTTGCCATAGTTACAATGTGCCAATAAATTTTTTAGTCTTGTCCTAACTCTTTTAGAATTAGATTACGGATTTCCTCAGGAAGCCGTGTTGGACGCATGCCGTCTACACTAATACATGCCAATTCGACTTCTCCAGATGCAAGCATGATTTCACCACGATAAATATTTTGTTGCAATACAAAAGATGTTGCTTTACATGAAACAACACTCGCTGTAACCGTAATCAGATCATCCATAAGAATGGGACGTGAATATTTCACATTTATTTTATGTACCACAAAGTGATAATCTTTTTGATGCCAGTAATGCTCAACGCCTGCCGCACGTAACCATTCGGTGCGGGTGCGTTCCATAAAACGAATATGGTTTGCATGATAGACAATGCCACCTGCGTCAGTGTCTTCAATATATACACGAATGTTAAATTCGAATTTATTCGCCATGATTGGGTCCCATTTTTCAATTCAGTTTTATGGTTTTAGCTGCACTTTTAGCAAATTAAAAAAAACTGTGGAAATGACGGTTTTTGCGCTAAGAGTCAAGCTATGTAACGCATTGCAGTTTATCATCATGAGAGTTGAGTCCAATGGCACAAGGTTTCAAATGAAATCTATTCTGTATCAGTCAGCAAAACCTTTAGCTATAAAAAAAGTGAGCAAAGGATGCTCACTTTTTGAAAAAATGTACTTTATTTTTTTGCAGCTTGCATCTTTTTCCAGTCTGCCTGTACCTGTTCGGCAACTTTTGGATAATCCAGGATGAAGCGCACATGGCTTTCTACTCCGGTTTTTAAAGTCGCATTATCGACTATAAATAACGGGTTATGGTTAGGTGCGGCTTTCGCCATGTCTTGATCGGCAGGGGTTGCGCCGACAAAGACAAACAAAGACGGCATCAGCTGACCATAATAGGCAAAATCTTCACTGGCACTGGCATTGTTGTCCAGTACATGCAGTTTATCTTCGCCGTTCACTTGAGCAAGTGTGGGTTGCATCAGCTTGGTTAAGGTTTTGTCATTGGTGGTCACAGGCGCGTATGGGGCAATTTCTACTTTTGCAGTGACATCATTGGCTGCGGCATTATGTTCGACCATTTTCGGTAAGTCTTTTAAAATGCCCTGGCGAACATTTTCACTGTTGGAACGAATAGTGCCGACCATATTCACCTGATCGGGGATGACATTACCTGTTGTACCGCCGTGAATACTGCCAATACTGACTACGCCCATGCCTTGGGTTAAATCTGCATTACGACTGATTAAACTTTGCATGTTGTTGATGATTTGTGAAGAAGCATAAATTGGATCACGACCGAGCCAAGGCATAGAGCCATGTACTTGTTTCCCATTGACTTGAATGCGCAAGTGATCGGCACTATTCAAAATCGCGCCATCTTTATACAGGATATTGCCACTTGGCATACCTGCCATCACGTGCATACCGAAAATCACTTCCGGTTTTGGATTATTCAACGCACCATCGGCAATCATTTTACGTGAACCAATTAAATGACCTTGGGTAAAGTTATCAATATCGGCACCGCCTTCTTCAGCCGGCTGGAATACAAATACCACCGTGCCTGCAATTTTATCTTTATTCGCGGCTAAGGCTTTAGCGGCACCCAGTAACATTGCGGTATGGGCATCATGACCACAGCCGTGCATCACATGAGTTTCTGCCCCTTGATAAATGGCTTTGGTTTTACTGGCGTAAGGAAGTCCAGTTTTTTCTTCAATCGGCAGAGCATCCATATCCGCACGTAATGCCATGACAGGCCCTGGTTTAGCACCTTTAAGTACACCAATTACACCTGTTTTGGCATAACCTTTACGCACTTCAATTCCATAAGATTTCAACTCTTTTTGTACTAGCTCAGACGTTTTGAATTCCATATTTCCAAGTTCAGGGTGTTGATGAATATGTTGTCGAAGTTTAATGGTATGGGCTTCTACATTTTTAACGGAATCATCAATCCAGTCTGCGAAGCTCAGCTGGCTGCAAAGGATAAGTGGAAGACAAAGGGAGATCTGCTTGTACATGTTCATATCTTGGGAGAATCCTTAAGAGTTTGAAATGAGTAAAGTGATTCTCTAGAATTGCATAGTGCTTTAAATTTAACCAAAACTCTGTAGGTATCTTAAATATACTTTTAAGGTATAGTGTGCTTTAGTGATTGGAATATAAAGTTTTTATTTATATTTTTACTTTGTAAATTTATGTATTTTAATCTGAAGTTAGCTTCTATAAATTGTAGTTATAATAGTTGATTTTCGGATCCGTTACCCAGAGATTTAATTTGATTCAATTTATTATTAAGTTATTACAATATAGTTAAACATTAGAGATTTAAATGAGTCATTTTTTGAAATATATAATTATTTTCGCCTTGGGGTTTGCACTGTGGAATTATTGGCTGAAACCAGATAAAGGCATTTCCGATGCTGCTGATTATCAAACCATAGAGGGAGTACAGCAGTTCAATGGTTATAGCATGACGAATTTGCAGCCCTATATGGGAGAGTTTCGGGTTTTATCGAGAGAAAATTATAACTTTGGACGTGAATCTGAGATTAGCCCAGTTGATTTTGCTCTGGGATGGGGCAGCATGACCAACCCTGCTGTTTATAAGCAGTTGTCTATCCGTCAGAGCAATCGCTGGTATTACTGGCGTTATGAAAATGCTCCGCCCATTCCAGTACGTGAAATTGAAACGCAAAGTGCCAATACTCATTTAATTCCGGCAACCAAAGCAATCGCCAAACAACTGGCTCAAATTGATCAAGACAATTTGATTTATTTAAAAGGGCACTTGATAGAAGTGAAGTCTCCGGATGGATGGACGTGGCGGAGTTCTTTAAGTCGTGAAGATACAGGCGATGGTGCATGTGAGTTGATGCTGGTTGAAGAGGTGAGGGTGATTTCTAAGTCTTAGGTCTTTTATTTGTTGAATTAAGCAAGAATATGATTTTGTAGAGAGGATAAGCTAATTGAACTTGGTTCTAAGCATTCCTTCAAATGTTGGATATGATTAATTTTCTATGTGGTTCGGTTTATTTACTTTTTACGGGACAAAAGTAACAAAACCCCTCTGTTGGATTGAGGGTATATCCTGAGCAAGCTTTAAGCATTGCTTTAAAGCGTAGCGCAAGTCAATCCAACTAGCGACATCCATGTCGCCTGTCATGTGATTTTCTAAAGTGATGATTTTCAAAAATAAAGATATAAATTTATGATTTAGAGTAAAATGTTATTTGATGATATTTTGATTTTTAAAGGATAAGAATTGGCGGACCACCTAGAAAATTCAGATTTAATCATTCAGCTTCCGTGGACTGTACTACAACAAGAAAACACGCAGGCAGTAGTTTTAGAGCAGCCGAATGATCAGAAATTATTTTTAGATATTCAACATTCTACAGATTGGGTTGTTGCAACCTCAATTTTTGTATCGGGGATGATCAGTTTTATTGGATTTTTAATTACGATTTATGTGGTACGAAAATCTACATATCAAAATATTGAAATAAATAAAGACTTAATAGATGAACAAAATAAATTGAAGATAACTGGACTCGAAATTATTTATCAAAACCAAGAACTAGACAAATTGAAGGTTTTAAATGAAACAGTTTCCCAGTCAGGAATTATTTTAATAAGTAGCCTTAATTTTTTTGAGGAAGTTAGAAAAAGAGATATTAACTCAATATTACCTATGTATAATTATATGAATTTTCAAAGAGCTATATCTACTATTATTGCTTATATTCGTCCTGGAGTGGAAATGGATGAAGACCTGAGAATTCAAATTTTTAATTTAATTTCTATATCCCAACTCATTATGCTGGACTCTGAATTAAGAAAAACAATTATTCCTCATTTAAGTGAATTGGAAGAGAAATTTGGTTATTTTCAAGCTAGTTTAAATTTTTACATTCTCCAGAAATATAAAAAAGCAGCCTAAGCTGCTTTTAGAAATCATTTATCCTTCGGCTCAGGCGGTGTCATCCCAAACTGCAAATAGGCCATATTAGTGGCAATACGCCCACGAGCAGTACGCATCGCATAACCTTGCTGAATCAAATACGGTTCAATCACATCTTCCAAAGTACCTGAATCTTCTGCCATTGCTGCGGCCAAAGCTTCTACACCGGCAGGACCGCCATCAAAACGCTCTAACAACATACTTAAATAACGACGGTCTAAAGTGTCCAAACCATCTTTATCGACTTTCAACATATCCAGTGCGCGTTGCGCCATATCCTGATTAACTTCACCGGTGCCTTTGACTTGTGCATAGTCACGTACACGACGCAGTAAACGGTTAGCAATACGCGGCGTACCACGCGCACGACGGGCAATTTCTTTTGCGCCATCACCGGTCATTCGAACTTCCATTAACAATGCTGAACGCGACACAATATGGGTCAAATCTTCAACCGAATAAAATTCTAAACGCTGCACAATACCAAAACGGTCACGTAGTGGAGAGGTAAGTAAGCCTGCACGTGTCGTTGCTGCAACTAAAGTAAATGGTGGTAAATCCAGTTTAATCGAACGTGCACCCGGTCCTTCACCAATCATGATATCAAGTTGGTAATCTTCCATGGCTGGATACAGAATTTCTTCAATCACTGGAGAAAGTCGATGAATTTCGTCAATAAAGAGAACATCACCTTCTTCAAGATTAGTCAGCATAGCTGCCAAATCGCCAGCACGTTCCAGTACAGGACCAGAAGTAGATTTTAAATTACCTCCCATTTCCCGCGCGATAATATTGGCAAGCGTAGTTTTACCCAAACCCGGTGGACCAAAAATGAGGGTATGGTCGAGTGCTTCACCACGACCACGAGCTGCGCCAATAAAAATCTCCATTTGCTCACGTACCACTGGCTGACCAATATAGTCATCCAGTGAAGTGGGGCGAATGGCACGATCAAAATGATCTTCGGGTTTTTCAGAACCACTGATGAGACGGTCTTGCATATTAAGTCAGTTCTATTTTCGTGAATTCGATTGTCGCGTTATGGTCATAAATACCACGTTTAGTTGCACGGCCGCGAATGATGAAAGATATTCACTGCTTTCGCGTAGGCGATGCCTTACTTTTGACAGGGCAAAAGTAACAAAACCCTTTTGTTAAACAGAGGATACGTCCTGTATCCCTGTTTAACTGGCGACATCCATGTCGCCTATACGTATCAAAATCTGTTTTTAGATTTATTAGAAAAATATATCTAATTCTAACGATTCATCGACTTTAATGCTGCACGGATAATATCACCCGCTTCGGTATAATCACCTTTCACCGCATTAATCAGTTTTTGTGCTTCAGCAGGTTTATAGCCTAAAGACTGTAAAGCCGCTTCCGCTTCTGCCACAGCCGAATTACCGGTAAACTGAATTTGTGCTGCTGTTGAGTTGGTCGGCACATTGCCTGAGGACATGGCTTTAAAACGGTCACGAAGTTCGATCATCAAACGTTCAGCAGTTTTTTTCCCAACACCCGGAACTTTAATCAGCGTATTCAGGTCTTCATTTTCAACGGTATGAATCAATAAATTGATACTTAAAGTCGATAAAATACCAAGTGCCATTTTTGGGCCAACGCCGTTTACTTTAAGTAAGGTACGGAAAATAGTTTTCTCTTGCGCATCTAAAAAGCCGTAAAGCAATTGTGCATCTTCACGAACCGTTAAATGTGTCCATAAAGTCACTTTTTGCCCTTTGTGTAATTGGCAAAATGTAGAAAGCGGGGTATCCACTTCATAGCCCACGCCATTTACATTTAAAAGTACTGTCGGTGCTTCTAAAGCAAACACTTCACCAATGAGACATCCAATCATTTTAATTTGTCACTTATCTGTCATGGGTTGCATAGTAGTGAGCATTTGCAGGAAAGGCAAAATGCTCACGCATAATTTATTAAAAATAATTTGTTAAAATTTGCAGAAATATACCCTGCATATCTTTAAAAACTTAGATTAAACCGGCTTTGTTGCCTTGTAACTCTTGCGACAGGTTATAAGCCTGATGGTCGGAAAATTTAGATATAATGTCCAACACCTGCATAATATTCTCATAATGATTACTTTCAAAATTCACACCGGCACGTTGCAGCATGGACATCAATCGCTGTTCCTTAAAACTTAAAGTTTTATGCGGCGTGGTCAGAGGAATAAAGGCATCCAAAATATTTTGCAGACTTTGATGCGCAATAATTTCCAGACCGGCTTTTTGCGGATGTTCAAAAATTTTGTCACGCGCCAAATTCTTGGCTCGGTCAATGCCACGTTCAATATCTTCAGCGCAATACTGCAATAAGCTGCCCTTGAGTTGTCCCGACAAAATTTCATAGTGATGTTTGGCAAATGCCGTGGTGACTTCATCCACCAGTCGTTTCATGACTCGCCCACGTAAAGCGGCAATTTTTTGCTGCCATGTGGTGGTGGGCATGGACAGCTCGGCAGGCTTGCCATAGTCTGCAATTAAGTCGAGGAAAATCGGTTCCACTTCTTCATAAGACAGCATGTTTAAAATAATGCCATCTTCCAGATCAATCAGGGCATAACAAATATCATCTGCAGCTTCTAATAAATAAGTCAGTGGATGACGGCAATAGTGATTTTCCCCCAGCTGAATTAAACCAAGCTGTTCTGCAATTTGCTTTAGAATTTCTTTTTCAGACTGATAACAACCAAACTTTGCCCGCTGACTGGCAGGGCGGTCACCTTGTGAGGCAATGGTTTTAGACAGCCATGGGTACTTTAAGTAAGCGCCTAATGTTGCGTAAGTCAGGCGCATGCCACCATCATTCGGGTGATAGTCAATTTTAGTCAATAAACGTAAACCTTGGGCATTACCTTCAAATTGGCGTACATCGGCTTGTTCTTCGGGCGTGAGTTTTGCTAAAAAGTTACCATGTGAAGCATCATCAAACCATTCGCGAATGGCATATTCACCGGCATGTCCAAAAGGTGGATTGCCAATATCATGTGCCAGACAGGCTGCCTGAATAATGGCACCGACATCGGCAGGGGAAATCCAGACGGGCAGTTGGTTTTTAATTTTTTCAGCTGCGAGCATGCCGAGAGAGCGACCAATACAGGACACTTCTAAAGAATGGGTTAAACGGGTATGAATGCCATCATGTTGGGTCAGCGGGTGAACCTGAGTTTTACGGTTTAATTGTCGAAAACTTTGCGAAAAAATAATACGGTCATAATCTTTATGGAAGGGGCTACGTGCCTGTTCTGTACTCTGCTTTTTACTACCAATGCGAACTGTCGAAAGCAGTTCTAACCAACGCATTTGTTCCATTTATCATTATTCAGTGACGACCCGAATTCATCATGCCAAAAAAAACTCCAACAGACTAGAGTAGTGCGACATGAATTGTCGGGAAAATATTTTTGAGTGAAAGTACTTATTCTAGAGTTGTAGAAAAAAAACAGATCAATAGATCTGTTTTTTAAGTGAGTCCAATAATTATACCAAATCTTCACCATTCGCTTTTGCTTCTTGTGTATCGCGATAGACCGCTGTGCACAAGGTAAAAAGAATACAAGTTGCAACGAGTGGCCAAAATAAAACATACAAGGTTAGAAATTGGGTACTCATATAAAACTCCTTATTTGTTTTTGTTAGGTAATTGATGAAATTCAATCACCATCTGATTGATTGTTTTAAAATCAAAATGATCTTTTCGATTTAACAACGTGATGAAAGTGCACACCAGAGCGCTCGTGCCATAAGCGGTGAGAGAGCTTAATAAAGTGGTGTAGTCACGTAAAAATCCGATGGTCCAAGGCAATAAAGCGAGAGTGGCCAAAATACCCACCCATAAACCGACTTTTTTGCCAAAAAAACCGAAGCTCATCAGACCGAAAACTACGCCAGCGCCTAAAGTTGCAATAAACTCAAAAGCATAAGCAGTTAGACCCTGAATCGTAATCCAGTCAAAGCGCACAATCAGGAAACTGATAAATGCCAGCACTACTGCCCAGTTAAAGGCACGTGCTGTGACTTTACTCCAATACAGACTGACAATGACGGGGAAAACAATCGCTCCCCATAATGCACCGACAAAAATTAACATTGATAAAATATCGAATTTTAAGGTCGCAATCAGGATGCCGAGCATGGTGGCTACAATCATGGTCATACGGCCAATAAACAGCATTTTCTTAGGATCAGGGCGGTTTTTAGCAATTTGTTTGCCATAAATATCGGTCATGACCAAGGCCGCAAGAGCAGATAAATCAGAATCTGCTGTGGACGACAGTGCACCAATCACCATAATAAACAGCAATACCACCATAAAAGGTGAAAGATAGGTTGCGGCCATTTGTGGAATCAGGTTATTTAAATTGCCATCAATCGGTTGTACCCCAGCAAACAAGGCCAATAATCCAAGCATTCCTAATCCAATGACAATCGCTGCGTAACCAATCGTTGCAGTAATGAAACTCGGTTTGATCAAATCTTCGCGAACGGCAAATAAACGCTGAGCAATAGTTTGGTTACCAATAGCATAGGCCAGAACGGCAACAAAAAAAGGCGCACCTTGTTCTAGAAAAGCAGCTTTAGAAAAGAAATTCAGTTGATCGGCGCTTAAGTTGTGTACTCCAGTTTGGAATAAAGTCGGCCCACCTAAAGTATAAAAAATGACAGGAATAATAATCACAGCAGCTACAATCATCGCCACCAACTGACCAAAATCTGTAAACACAGAAGAGCGGAAACCTGACCAGAGTGTGTAGGATAAAACCCCAATACCCGTAATGAGAACACCGTGAATAAAGCTTAAAGGTGAAAGAATTTCAACCAGTGCGCCCGCCGCAGTAAAGTTCACCATCAAACTAATAATGCTACCCACAATATTTGAACCCGCTAAAATGAGCTGGCTTTGAGTGCCATGACGGGCATGCATAATTTCGGCTAGCGTATGGGCATTCGGTGCAAGTTCCCTAAAACGCTTACCAAAAGGATAAATAAATAGAATCATCAGCGCACCCCAAAAACCATAGTGCAGTGCGCCTGAAACGCCGTATTTATAGCCCGAGGAAGCTGCTGCATAGAATGAAGCAGCCCATATCCAGGTGGCGGTCATGCTTGCGGCTGACATACCAAATCCGATGGAACCATTCGATACCATGTAACCATCGACATTTTCATTTTTTCGTTTAATCCGTAACGAAAGTAAAAAAGTTATGCCGTAAAAAAGCACCATCAATAGTACAGTGGTTGTACTAGTGAATTGAAACATAATGACTCCTTAAGCGCGTCACAGTCTTGTTTAAACAAGCTAAGAACTGAGTGACAGATTAAGGCTCTAATTCAGGAAGAGCAGAAATATTGAGATAGATATAAGTATGTAAGTCTATGAATATAATATTGATATATTCCTGCTTACAATAAAGATGAACATCTGCAAGTTGTTCTGATGACAAGAACAACTGTATGTATCGGGAAGGCGAGTGTAACATAAGTTCATCAAATTAACTGATGAACTCCATCATTGTAAAAATTTTTTACTTATATAGATGATTTGCATGATTTAGCTTTCCTTGTTAAAGACTTCTGCAACCTCAAATTTTTAATAAAATACATAAGCTTATTTGTTATTTCCTGCTCGAATAATAGAATTTTTTTCATAAATAATTAAAATGTAACATTTTTTTAAATTATGCTTGATATACGTCATCTAGATGTAAGTTTAAAGTGTTAATGACATGCTTCAACAGGTTAAAGCATAAGAATATTAAGGATTTGAAATCATTTAGAAATAGCACAAGTAGGAATTATTCAAAGATATATGGCATTTTTTGACTGATAATTAAGGTGTTTTTGTCAGAAATTGTCCGGCATACCTCACACTTTCATGAATTTCTATCTAGCTGATTTGGTCAATACGCAGTAGAATATGCGCTCTCTCTAAGTCACATTGGCGGTATGGTTCAAAAGACCTGCCCGTGGAGCCAAAATCAGCATGTTTATCGTGGCCGGTGCACCAGCACACTCTTCTTTTAAGAAAACTCAACTCTTAAACCGTTTAGCGTCAATGAGTTCTGTTCAATCAATTGAAAGTCAATGGATTTATCTGTTTGATCAAGCGCTCAACGAGCAGCAGCATCAATCTGCATTACAACTATTAAATGACGGTGCGTCTTTTGAAGTTCGCCAAGCGGCAAGTGATGAAATTCAAGTTCTTGTAACACCGCGTTTAGGGACTATCTCTCCATGGTCGTCTAAAGCGACTGATATTTTTGCTAATTGTAATACTCCTATACACCGCCTTGAACGCGGTGTTTTGTTTACTTTAAAGGGTATTTCTGAAATATCGAATGAAGTGAAACTGGCATTGCATGACCGCATGACTGAAAGCGTTTTTAATCAAATTGATGATGCAGTTGCTTTATTTAACGAGACTGAACCAAAACCTTTAAACTCAATTGATATTTTAGGTCAAGGTAAAGAAGCACTGGTCAAAGCCAACTCTGAATTTGGTTTTGCATTGTCCGATGAAGAAATTGATTACTTAACTGAAGCCTTTATCAAGATGGGTCGTAACCCGCACGACATCGAGCTGATGATGTTTGCTCAAGCAAACTCTGAGCATTGCCGTCATAAAATTTTTGGTTCAGAATGGACCATTGATGGTGAAAAACAACCACTGTCATTGTTCCAAATGATTAAAAATACCTATAAAGAATCTCCTGCCGATGTATTGTCAGCCTATAAAGATAACGCTTCTGTAATTGTGGGTTATGACACACAACGTTTCTATCCAAAACCGGATGAAAACGGTCACCACGTTTATAAATACAAGAGCCAAGCGGCTCACATCCTCATGAAAGTGGAAACCCACAACCATCCAACAGCGATTGCGCCATTTGCCGGTGCTGCGACAGGTTCGGGCGGTGAAATTCGTGACGAAGGCGCGACAGGTCGTGGTGGTAAACCAAAAGCGGGTTTAACCGGTTTTACCGTGTCTAACTTGAATATTCCTGGTTTTGAACAACCTTGGGAAGAAAACTACGGCAAACCATCGCGTATGGCGTCTCCACTCCAGATCATGATTGATGGTCCTTTAGGTGGTGCTGCGTTTAATAACGAATTTGGTCGTCCTGCATTAAATGGTTACTTCCGTACTTTCGAACAAAATGTAAATGGCGATGTAAAAGGTTTCCACAAGCCAATTATGATTGCCGGTGGTTACGGTAACATCCGTCCTGACCATGTAGAAAAAGATCCAATTCAACCGGGCGACTTATTGATCGTTCTCGGTGGTCCTGCAATGCTGATCGGCTTAGGCGGTGGTGCAGCATCTTCTGTAGATAGCGGTAAATTCGGTGAAAACCTGGACTTCGCTTCTGTACAACGTGAAAACCCAGAAATGGAACGCCGTTGCCAAGAAGTGATTGATACGTGCTGGCGCTTTGAAGATAACAACCCAATTGTATCTGTACATGACGTCGGTGCGGGCGGTGTATCGAATGCAATGCCTGAACTTGTCAATGATCATGAACTTGGTGCGGTATTGAATCTCCGTAAGATTCCTTCATTAGAACCAGGCATGTCTCCAATGGAAATCTGGTCGAATGAAGCGCAAGAACGTTATGTATTGGCCATTCGTCCATCTTCATTAGAATTGTTTGAATCAATCTGTGCGCGTGAACGTTGCTCGTTTGCAGTGTTGGGTGAAGCGACTGAAGCACGTCATTTAACAGTTGAAGATCCATTGTTTGATAACAAAGCTGTGGATATGCCAATGCAAGTGATGCTGGGTGGTACACCTCGCATGAGCCGTTCATACGAGACCATCGAACGTAAAGGCGATAACTTCACTGCTGCAAATATTGATTTAAAAGATGCGATTTACCGTGTTCTTAAGAACCCAACAGTTGCATCTAAATCGTTCTTGATCACCATTGGTGACCGTTCGATTACCGGTATGGTTGCACGTGACCAAATGGTGGGTCGTTGGCAAGTTCCTGTAGCGGATGCTGCAGTGACAACCACAAGCCTGGTAGGTTACACAGGCGAAGCAATGGCGATGGGTGAACGTCCTCCTGTTGCATTGTTAAATCCTGCTGCTTCTGCACGTTTGGCTGTGGCTGAATCGATTTCAAACATCATGTGTGCCAACATCGAACAGATCAGTGACATTAAATTGTCTGCGAACTGGATGGCAGCTGCAGGTCAAAAAGGTGAAGATCAAGCGCTATTTGAAGGTGTTAAAGCCATCGGTATGGAAATGTGTCCAGCCTTGGGTATCGCAATTCCAGTGGGTAAAGACTCATTGTCTATGCGTACCACCTGGAACGATGAAGGCGCAGACAAATCTGTAACCTCTCCAATGACAGGTGTGATTACTGCATTTGCACCCGTTGGTGATGTGCGTAAAACATTAACACCTGAATTGAAAAATGAAGATTCAGTATTGGTGCGCATTGACTTGTCTAAAGGTCAGTTCCGTTTAGGTGGTTCGATCCTTGCTCAGGTTTATAAAGCCATTGGTTCCGTGACCCCTGACGTAGACAGCTTCGATGACTTCAAAGCATTCTTCGCTTTGGTTCAAGACTGGAACAACCGCGGCTTAGTGAAGGCTTACCATGACATCGGTGATGGTGGTTTGTTAGCTACTGTTGCAGAGATGATGTTCGCGTCACGTTTGGGTGTAGCGCTTGAAGATCAATCGACTGAAGCTTTATTTGCGGAAGAAATTGGTGCGGTACTTCAAATCGCGACAAGCGATTGGGAAGCGTTACAAGCTGAAGTTGCTGAATCGGTATTAAAAGATGCAATTAGCGTTGTTGGTCGTGTAAACAATACCGATCAATTGTCTATCAATGGTTTGGTACTTGAACGTAGCGACTTGCAAGTGGCTTGGACTGAAGTGTCTCACCAAATCCAGCGCTTACGTGACAACGTCGAAACTGCGGATTCTGAGTTTGCTTTAATTACAGACAAGAACCACAAAGGCATCATTGCACAGCCGACATTTGACTTGAATGAACCTGTTGAAGCGCCGTTTATTCATTCACGTCGTCCAAATATGGTGATCTTGCGTGAACAAGGCGTAAACGGTCATATTGAAATGGCTGCAGCATTCGACAAAGTTGGTTTCAATACTGTTGATGTTCACATGAGTGATTTGATTGCGGGTCGTATTGATCTTGATGACTTTGAAGGTTTAGTGACTTGTGGCGGTTTCTCTTACGGTGACGTCATGGGCGCAGGGGGGGGGTGGGCTAAATCGGTTCTATTCAACCCTAAACTTCGTGATCAATTTGAAAAATTCTTTAACCGTGATGAAACTTTCTCATTGGGTATCTGTAATGGTTGTCAAATGTTATCTCAATTGGCTCCACTGATTCCGGGTGCTGATGCTTGGCCACGTTTCCATCGCAATACTTCTGAAATGTTTGAAGCGCGTGCTGTGAACGTACGTGTTGAAAAGTCTAACTCGATTTTGTTAGACGGTATGGAAGGTTCGATTTTGCCAATCGCAGTTGCACATGGTGAAGGTCGTGTCGTTGCAAGTAGTGACAAAATTGCTGCGCTAAATGCAGGTAATCAAGTTAGCTTGCGTTATGTAGACAGCTTCGGTAATCCTACACAGCAATATCCATTGAACCCGAATGGTTCACCGGAAGCGATTACGGGTGTGACCTCGCAAGATGGTCGTGCAACGATTATGATGCCGCACCCTGAACGTAATTTCCGTGCAGTTCAGCATTCTTGGAAACCTGAAGAATGGACTGAAGATGGTGCATGGTTACGCATGTTCCGCAATGCACGTAAGTTCATTGGTTAATCTTCCCTAAGATGCTGAAAAAGCCACCTTCGGGTGGCTTTTTTATTTTGTACATATTTTTAATTTATTTTTTATTTCTCCCGCTGGACTTGGTTTGGATTTTGCTTTTATATTGGAGTGAAAGGTAATTAGTGTGTTTTATGCACAATTTTGATGCAATATAGAAGAAAGATGGTTCACTACATATAAGTTCAGGATTGAATCTCTAAGTGAGGTGACACAATGCTAAAAACTGTGACATATACAAATGTTGATAAAGCGACTTTACGTAAGAAAGGCTGGATGTTTTTTATGGCAGTTGTTGGGCTACAAATGTTGTTCTTGATCAGTAACTATTTACTCCAAAGCTCTTAATTTTTAGATTGAAAAAGCCACCGTGAGGTGGTTTTTCTTATAACGGGATTTACTTTTGACAGGGAAAACGTAACAAAACCCTTTTATTTGGCAGAAGATACATTCTTGTATCTTTGCCAAATGTGCGACATCCATGTCGCTAGTCATTTGATTTAATCTTTGAAAATTTTTTCGTAAAAATAATAAAAACTATTTGTCCTTTTAAATCGAGCAATTTGAGTAGATCCAAGATAAAGAGGAGAGGATACTTCCTTTAAAAAATCAAAACTTACGAATTGCATATTTGGATTTTCAATATCAAACTCGAAGTTTGGGGTATCTTGATTGGTTTTTATTGCGTAAAGGTCATCTATTAGATGAGGAAGATGGCTGTTTACCCTAGTCACTATCTAAGTAAATTTATCAAAATTTTGCTTTGAAATTTATAGGCTTTTAAACAGTACCGCGGTTCGACCTATCATTCGTGCCTATTTTTATAGTAATTATGAAAAAACGGCTTCTCAGCCGTTTTTTATTTCCGAAATTCTTAAGGTGCTAACGGTTCTTGCTGCTTGGGATCAGGCATAGGCGCGGATTCCTCCTCATCATTATAAGGATTCTCCAGTTCCAAAGCTTGATCAAGTTCAGAATCAAAAACATCGGTCAGCATGCTATCGTAACGTTTTGCATTATAGGTCAGTAGACTGGATGCTTCCTGTTGAGTGATAAAACCTGTTTCTACCGCATTTGCAAGACGTTCATCAAAGGTTAAACCTATAAATTGACCTTTAGATTCCGCTTTCTTGAACTTGTCCCACAGCGGTTCTAACTCAAGCAGCATGTTAAAGGTCGACTCCATGCGACCCGTGACATCATCTTCGACTGTGTTATAGAACACATGCTTTTTCAGTGCATTTCGGAAAGCATTATCCTGCATAATGATATTGCCAGCCTGTTGTTTCAAAGCATCGCTTGGTTTTTTAACAGGGCGACCTAGCGGGAAACAGATAAACTTGACTAGGCCAGCCGCAATGCCGACAGGGAAGTTATCAAACAGACCATAAAAGGCTTCTTGAGCATTAAACAGGGATTTTTCCAGTGCCAGTTTTGCATGAACCTGTTCAGCCTCAGTTTTTTTACCATGTTCATAATATTTAAGAATGGCGGTACTAATAAACAGGTTGGCATGAATATCTGCCAAACGTCCGGAAAGCATTTCTTTGCGTTTAATGTCACCTGCAAGTAGACCCAAACACATGTCGGCAGTCAGTGAAAAGTTGGCACTTAAACGATTAATAATTTTGTAATAGGGACGGGTAAATTCATCGGCACTTTTGGGTGCATCGGACGATCCACCAATATATCCATAAGCAAACGAACGCGCGGTACGGTTAAAGGTATAGCCTAAGTGTTTAAATAGCATCTCGTTAAAGGTATTCAGGGCTGTGTTTTTATCTTCCGCTTGAAGCAGTTGTAATTCCTCAAATAAATAAGGATGACAACGCATAGAACCCTGACCAAAAATCATTAAGGAACGACTTAAAATATTGGCGCCTTCAACGGTAATGGAGACGGGAATAGCCTGATAGTACAAGGCTAGGAAATTACGTGGCCCCATTTGCACGGCACGACCGCCAACCACATCCATCCCGTGATTCACCACGCGGCGCATGGTTTCAGTGGCATAGTATTTTGCCATTGCCGTCATCACAGCAGGTTTGCCGCCTTGGTTTAAACCACAGGTGACCAAATAACGGAAAGCTTCCAACATGTAAGTATCACTGGCAATATCACTAGTGGCTTCTTGCACACCTTCAAATTTACCCACTGAAATTTTGAATTGCTGGCGGATTTTGGCAAAAGCACCCACAGATAGATAAGTCATTTCACTGACCGCAGTCGATAAGGCAGGCAAGGAAATACCCCGACCCACTGCCAGACATTCCATCAGCATTCGCCAACCTTTACCAATATTTTTTGAACCGCCAATAATCCAGTCCAAGGGGATAAAGACATCTTTACCATCCACCGTTCCATTCATAAACGGAGATCCGGGATTATGCCGCGCTCCGACTTTTACGCCGTGATGTTTGGCAGGAATCAGGGCACAGGTAAGGATATTAAATATTAAGTTGCCACAGAAGAATATTCTGATACGCGAAAGGGTGACATGGACGTCACCCGTTAGACAGAGATTCAGGGATAAGCCTTCTGTCTAGCAAAGGGTTTTGGTTACTTTGAGCCTTCAAAGTAATATCTATGCCTACGCAAATTTAAAGTGAGTTATGGCAAGCGTATCAGGCTGTGCCAATTCTAAATTAAAATCAAATCTTCTGAATAAATAAATCACGGTCAAAACGGTATTGCGGGAAGAACACACCATCAACAGCGCGTTCACCTGCAGCAATGACCATTACAGGATATTGCTGATCATTCAGATTTAAAATTTTATTGACCATCGGTTCATCAAAACCTTCCATCATGCAACTGTCAAAACCATAAGCTCTTAAAGCCAAAACCAGATTTTCACAAGCCAAAGCTGTGGTTTTGCTTGCCCAAAGTTTTGCATCTGCCGGGTTAAAAGCAGTCACTGGCAATTGCTTATCCAGTGTACGTGCAACTTTGAAAGCAACTTTCTTAAAGTTACCCAAGGCATTGAAATAACCCGTTTTATAATTATACGGAATAAACTTGTAATATTTCTGCACAGCAGCAGGCGCTTCAGGAAATGGAAACTCAGAAATGTTCATTTTCGCCATTTCATCAATACGGTCGGTACGTGCCACACAAACAATCAGTTCTGAAGCTGTTTTTGCCGCCAATTGACTTAAACAGGCCTTCACCAGCTGTTTCTTTTTGGCAGGGTTTTGCACCACATAAAAGGTCCACGGCTGCAGATTTGATGAGTTTGGTGCAAGCAAGGCAAGGTCTAAACAATCATCCAGTACTTCGGCAGGAATGGTTTTTTTAGTAAATTTACGTACAGAACGACGGCTCTGCACAACTTTCTTAAAGTTTTCAACATCAATATCTGTTGGGGCTGGCTCAAAATAACGTTTCTTTTCAGTTTGGTTTTCGTTTGAATCAGTCATTTTTATTTACTCAAATTTTAAAGCTTGAAATTTAGATCTATTAAAAAACATAAAACCACTGAACAATGTCACCATGCAGTGGTTGTGTATTTAAAGATGGAAAACAATTAATTAAATTGTGCAAAATCCGGTTTACGCTTTTGCATAAATGCAGCCACCGCTTCAGCCATTTCTGGTGAAGAGACACGCTTCATAAAGATTTCAGCTTCATCATCCACACAGTCTAAAATTTCTTGCAGATTATGTTTCATTAAAACTTTGGTTTGCTTAATCGAAGCCAATGGCAGTGCAGCTAAAGTCTGCGCCTGTTTCAATGCAGTCGCATACACATCTTCTTCGATGCTATTCACTAAACCTGCACTCAGTGCTTTTTCACTGTTAAATTTTTGTGCCGTAAATAGCAACTCTGCTGCTTTGTGGTAACCCGCCTGTTGAATAAGTAACTTGCTCGAAGCCCCTTCAGGAGAAAGACCCAAGCTTACAAATGGAATCTGGAATAGGGCAGTGTTATCACTATAGACAAGGTCGGCATGAAGTAAAAGTGTGACCCCAATACCAATGGCGACACCACGAACCGCTGCAATCAATGGCTTGGAAAATTTCGCAGCAGATTTTAATACTACAAATGGAGGTGCATCACCAGCTTTCCCGGCAAGTGGAGTCTGAATAAACTGCATGAAGTCCTGCATGTCATTACCCGCGCTGAAATCTGCATCCGCACCGCGTAAAATCACCACACGCACATCTTTCTCTTGATCAGCTTCATCTAAAGCTTTGGCAATCCAGAGATACAATTCGCCATATAATGCATTTTTTGCTTTTGGTCGATTAATGGCTAAAGTTAGTACGCCATTTTCTAAATTCGCATCCAAATGTTCATGAGGTTGTTGAATACAGCTCAGTGTCATCGTACTATCCTTGCTTTAAAACTTAATTTAATTTTATGGCGTTTATTATGTCGCATATTTATTTGTGCGACACAACTCACGAGTCATAAAAAATTTGATCTGTTATGAACTATACATTTGATTATCTTGTTTTCATTGGTCGCTTTCAGCCTTTTCATCTGGCACATATGCAAACGATTAAAATTGCCTTGGAACAAAGTCAGTATGTGATTTTGGCACTCGGATCTGCACAGAATGAACGTAATATTAAAAATCCGTTTAGTGCTTCTGAACGTGAACAGATGATTTTGTCCAACTTTTCAGCAGCAGACCAAAAGCGAATTAAGTTTGTTTATGTGGCTGATGTGTATGACGATGAAAAGTGGCAAAAACTGGTTAAAACCCTGGTAGCTGAAGTGGTTCAACCGAACGACAAAGTCGGTTTAATTGGTCATTTTAAGGATGAATCCTCATACTATCTACAACTTTTCCCCGAGTGGGAGATGGTAGAACTTGCCAGCTTGGTTGGGGCAATTTCAGCGACCCCGTTGCGTGAAGCCTATTATCGTGGCGAAATTATTGAATCTGCTTTTCCATGGGGAACCAGCGAGTTTTTACAGAAATTTCAGAACACGTCTACTTACCAACAATTGCAGCACAAATACCTCACACAAGATAAAACCAATCTGGAACAATCTTAAGTAAGCTTTTAAGTCGGGGCAAGAAATTGCAACGATCTAGGAGTGGATAAGATGAATATCCAGACCACAATCAAAAGTCTCTTAATTGCTGGGACATTAAGTTTAAATATCGTAGCTCAAACAAATGCACAGCAATGGAGGCTGACATCACAAACTTATGTCGGTTTTGACATCCGCTCGATGGGTTTTTCTATCGTGAAAGGAAAATTTGAGCAGGTTCAATCCAGTATGAGCTTTGATCCCCAAGTCCTAGAAAATGCCTCGGCACAGTTTGTATTGGACATAAATAGCCTAAGTTTTAGCAAGCCTTCACTGAGAAACATGATTTTGGGTGAGGATTTGTTTTATGCAGAAAAATATCCAACAGCGACTTTTAATAGTCATGAATTTATAGCCTTAGGCAACAATCATTACAGTATAAAAGGCGATTTAACCTTGCGCGGTATTACCCAGCCTGTAACTCTAAATACGGTTTTAAAACCAAATACAGCCGATCCACAGCTTTTGGATGTCGAATCTAAAGCCGTAGTGAACCGCAGTGATTTTGGAATGAAAAAAGCATTTGGTGGGATAGGGGAAAAAGTGAATATTGAAGTAAATGGGCAATGGCAAATAAGATAATTCATGCATTTAAACAACCGGTTTAAAGTCTTTTTTAATTCCTGGTATTTTACGTTTTTGCGTAATCGTTTTATTGTTAGAGTGATATAGATTACTATACTTTCAAGCTAATGACAGGTTTTAAACTTCTTAGTCAGCTTAAAATGAAAGGTGGCGTTTTAGAGTTAAAGTTTTTAAAAATAAAAAGTTTCTACAGTACTCTTAGATTAACAATACTATATTGAGCCAATTCTTATAGAGAAATAATGTCGAGTATTTTTTCCATTAGTCATTAATGATTTTACAAAAACCCCAATAAACTGATATAAAAATAACTAAAATACAAATTCGAAAATTTAAAACAAATTTAATCTAAGGATGGACCACATGTCTAAATCCGATCAATAAGCAATCAGAAAAGGTGGATTTAAATTTGAAAACAACAATAAAAAATGGACTTGTTATCGTAGCAATGGGTTCAGCTTTGATCAGTCAGTCCTTTGCACAATCCTGGGTTTTAACACCTCAAAGTAATGTTGGTTTCGAGATCAAGTCGATGGGGCTTACGGTGGTCAAAGCTAAATTTAATCAAGTTCAATCGAGCATGGAGTTTGATGCTAAAGCACCGCAAAATGCTTCGACACATCTGATTATGGATGTCGATAGTTTGAGCTTTAATAAACCCTTGCTGAAACAGATGATTTTGGGCGAAGACCTTTTTTATGCAGCAAAATATAAAACTGTAAGATTTAAGAGTATCCAATTTAAAGAATTGGGAAATGGTAAATATAATGTTTTAGGACATTTAACCTTGCGTGGTGTGACCAAGCCAGTGACTTTTGTAACGACGTTTAAACCTAATCTCTCTAATGTCAACTTACTCGATGTTCAAGCATCTGCAGTGATTAACCGTAGTGATTTTGGTATGAGAAAAGGTATTGGAGGCGTAGGGGAAAAAGTAAATCTTCAGCTTTCGGGTCAATGTGAAGTGAACTAAAATTGCATTTTCTGGTGTTTAAAAAGATCTTTTTATAGGTCTTTTTTTAATTTATCTGCTGTGGTGCACGCTTGTTATTATCTGCATTTAAAAACCTGAGCAAAAGGTAAATTAAGATTTTTGGTTATAAAAGACCGCAAAAAAAGAAGTGAGATAAAAGCCCAAAGCTTTGGGCTTTTATAAATTCAGTAATAAGGCTATTAAGCTGCTTGTAGGGCTTTTAAGTCTTCTAATACTTGTTCTGCATGACCTGCAGCTTTAACTTTACGGTATTCTTTGACTAATTTGCCATTATGGAAAATAAAGGTTGAGCGTTCAATACCCATCACTTGTTTGCCATACATGTTTTTTTCTTTAATCACGTCAAAGTGCTTACACAGTACTTCTTCTTTGTCGCTAATGAGATTGATGCTCAGATTCTGCTTTTCGGTAAAGTTCTGATGCGCTTTAACAGAGTCGCGTGAAATACCCAGAATAGTCGTGTTTAATGCATCAAATTGATCTTTTAGACATGAAAAACCTATCGCTTGCGTGGTACAGCCCGGGGTTGAATCCTTCGGATAAAAATACACAATTAGCCATTCATTCAGAATTTCAGTCAGATTAATTTCACCCGTGGTCGTAGGGAAGCTTTGATTGAGTAGGCTAATATCAGACATGTCTTGATCCTTATTAAGTCGAATTTGTCATATTGATCTTGAATTTATGCTGCCATGATAGCGAATTTATGCATACTTATGCTGAAGTCCGCGATGTAAATTTTCAATAATAAAAAGCCTGCAATTGCAGGCTTTTATTGAATCTAAATGAAGTTACTTTTTAGGTTGTTGAGCAGATTTCATTGCTTCTTCAGTTAAGCTTTTAAGCTTGCCTGTAAGTTGTGGACCAAAACAAGCTTGAAGATCTTTATTTTGTTTTTGAACAAAAGCTAAAGTTGCAGGGCTTTTCTTTTGGTTCACGGTACTTTGAATTTCCCATTTTTGAGCATTGGTCAATTTACCGTCCGCTTCAACCGCACAAGTACAGTATTTACTTACTTCTGCAGCTGATAATTTTTTGCTTTTGCCTGTTTCATCTTTACAAACATTAATTAAAGCAGATTTTACATTAGTGCTTTTATAAGCTTCTTGGAGCTTGTTTGTTTCTGCAGCATTTGAAGCAGTTGCCATGAATGCTACAGCAGAAACTAATGTAGAAAGAATAATGTTTGATTTCAAATTTTTCATGTATTGTTACCCTGTTATGACGGTATATAACGTGTTGAATCTGCGATACCTGCATCAGCAAAACCTTGTTTGCGTAAACGGCAACTATCGCATTTGCCACAAGCACGTCCTTGGTCGTCTGCTTGGTAGCAAGACACCGTTTGACTGTAGTCTACGCCATGTTCTATACCTAAGCGAATAATATTTGCTTTGGATAAATGTAACAGAGGTGTTTCAAATTTTAGAGGTTTGCCTTCCACACCAACCTTGGTTGCAAGACGGGCCATGCGTTCAAAAGCATCAATAAATTCAGGTCGACAGTCAGGATATCCTGAATAATCAACGGCATTGATACCAATTACAATCGCTTCTGCACCAAACACTTCTGCGGCAGCGAGCGCATAAGACAGAAATATTGTGTTACGTGCTGGAACATAAGTTACAGGAATACCTTCTTGTTCATGATCTGGAACATCAATGCTATGGTCTGTTAACGCAGAGCCACCGAGGTTACCTAAATCAATATTAATGACACGATGTTCTACTCCCGCACGCTGTGTTAATGCTCTAGCAGCATCAAGTTCAGTGGTAGAACGTTGACCATACATAAAACTGATGGCAATACATTCATAACGTGCTTGCGCCCAAGCCAAACAAGTTGTTGAGTCCAAGCCGCCAGATAACAAAACTATGGCACGAGAGCGCATATCCAAATCTCCAAACAAATATAGGTATTCAAGAATAGAAAAATTAACGACCAGTTTCATCGTTCCAGAGTAATTTATGCAATTGCAACTGGAAACGAACCGGGAGATGGTCTTCTAAAATCCATTGTGCTAAATCACGCGCAAGTTGAGGCAAACGAACCACACCTTTTTCAACTGCAAATGCAGGAGAGAACCACACGGTGCTGACCTTGTCGGCAAGTTTGTATTGTTCAACTTGCTGTTTTGACCATTCATAGTCCTCACGATTACAAATCACAAACTTGATTTGGTCGTGCTGAGTTAAGTGATCAAGATTACTAAGCAAATTTCGTGCAACTTCACCAGAAGTTGGGGTTTTTAAATCGAGTACTTTGGAAATGCGCGGATCGACTTTAGACACATCTAAAGCACCACTGGTCTCAAGTGAGACCTCACAGCCCAGATCGGCTAAACGTTGCATTAGAGGTAGGGCATTTGGCTGAGCAAGCGGCTCACCACCCGTTACGCAAATATAGGGGGTTTTAAAATCTAGCGTCGTTTTAATAATGTCGTCTAATGATTGACGTTCGCCACCTTCAAAAGAATAAGTGGTATCACAATAAGTGCAGCGTAAAGGGCAACCGGTTAAACGAATAAACACCGTCGGTAAACCCGCAGCGTTGGCTTCACCTTGTAATGAATAGAAAATCTCCGTGATGCGTAAACCCGCAGACGGATCAGAAACAGGAATAGCAGAAGATCGAAGAGTATTCATAACAAAAAATTACCGCATCAAAAAACAAGAGAGTACAAAAAACAAAAATCTCTACGATCATGTCTGACCGTAGAGACGAGGAGCGACTAAAGCTCCGAGGAACACAAATGTTCCGTGTAAATTAAAGACTTAATCTTCGCGTAATAAATCGTTCAAGCTGGTTTTTGCACGCGTTTTCGCATCAACTTTTTTCACGATGATTGCAGCATATAAGTTGCAAGTACCATCTTTAGAAGGAAGGCTACCAGAAACGACTACAGAGCCTGCTGGTACACGACCATAGTGAATTTCACCAGTTGCACGGTCAAAGATTTTAGTCGATTGACCAATGAATACGCCCATTGAAATCACAGAACCTTCTTCAACAATCACGCCTTCAACGATTTCAGAACGTGCACCAATGAAGCAGTTGTCTTCAATAATCGTTGGGTTTGCTTGTAATGGCTCAAGAACGCCACCAATACCTACACCGCCAGACAAATGCACATTTTTACCAATTTGTGCACATGAACCTACAGTTGCCCATGTGTCAACCATTGTACCTTCGTCCACATATGCACCAATGTTGACATAAGATGGCATCAATACAACATTCTTAGCCTGGAAGCTGCCTTTACGTGCAACTGCAGGTGGAACAACACGCACGCCAGCAGCTTTAAACTGTTCTTCAGTCCAATCGCCAAACTTAGTATCTACTTTATCGTAGAAACGAAGATCACCAGACTCAATGGCTTTGTTATCGTTTAATTTAAAAGATAATAAAACTGCTTTTTTAAGCCATTGGTGAACAATCCACTCACCATCAATTTTTTCAGCTACACGAAGTGAGCCGTTATCTAAGCCGGCAATAGCTTCTTCTACAGCACTACGAACTTCAGCAGGGCAATCAGCCGCTGTAAAATTTGCACGATCTTCAAAAGCCTGTTCAATGATTGTTGAAAGCTGAGACATGATCTTCCATTTCCAAAAAAAATTTTCCAAGATTTTACACTATATTGAGATAAAAATAGATGAAAAAGTGACTTTAGATCGGAATTAATTATTAAAGATCCATAAATGGCTTTGCTAATCAAAATGCCAGGGGCTTATTTGAGAGGTTTGTAAAGTATCCATGCGTTAACACAACGCAAACAATACAGTGAATAATGCAATATCTTATTAAGCTAAATATATCGATTTAATCGAATAATATAAAATTTCATATAAAAATAATTATTATTAATCAATGATGAATAGCATTTGTATCAAAATTTAACAAAAGTAAGCAAATCTTGAATAAAACATAAACTCTTTATATTTTATAGTTTAAATACGAAAAAAACATTAATGATGAAATAAGCCTATTTTGAGGAGAGACACGATGAAAACTTTAAGTACGATTTTAGCAGCAGCTGTATTGACTGCTATTGCTGGTACAGCGATGGCTGACGATGCAGTAATACAAGATGGTTATGCATTTGATCGCAATCAACTTATTCCAACTGGTGTTCGTGCTGAAGTAGGTACAACAGGTTATGGTGGTGCGTTACTTTGGACTGCAAACCCATACGTAGGTTTAGCGCTTGGTTATAACGGTGGTGACATTTCTTGGTCTGATGATTTATCTGTAGATGGCGTAAAATATGACGTTGATATGGATAACAAACTTGCATATTTAAATGCAGAAATTCGTCCTTGGGGTGCAAGTGAAAACCGTTGGGCACAAGCTTTCTATATGGCTGCAGGTGTAGGTTATCTAGATAATGAATACGAGCTAAACTCTAGAACCGGCTCAGGCACAATTGAAATTGATGGCAATCCGACTAGCTTTAGTTCGGTAAATGGTAATGTGTCATATGAAAATGATATTGCTCCATACCTAGGTTTGGGTTTCGCTCCAAAAATCAATAAAAACTGGGGTGTGTTCGGTGAAGTCGGCGCTTACTATACTGGCAATCCAAAAGCAAGCTTAACAGGTGTTGGTGGTACACTTGCAGACCAAGCTTTATTAGCTGAACATGAACGTAATATTGAACAAGATGATGAATATGAATGGTTACCTGTCGCTAAACTAGGTGTTAGCTACCACTGGTAATTTAAAGTTACCATTCTTTAAAAAAACGAGCTTCGGCTCGTTTTTTGTTTTCGAAGATTAAGTTCGAAAAATTAATTTCGGAAGATTAGTTTTAAAAATTCCATCCCTTTAATTAAAAGCGATAACCCAGTTTGATGCCATAAGCAAATGAATCATTATGGTTTACCAAAGCTAAAGGCCCAAACAAACTGCCTGAACCATTTTGATCTTGTTAAATCTTGGCTTTATTAAATTTTAAGTATTTTATGCCGCTAGCAATAAATAAATCTGCGTAAACGTTATAGAAATTCCCCAAACCAAAACTATAAAAACCTTCTGTATGACTCAGCGTAGAAGCAGGATTACCACTAGCTGAATCTAGTCCCATATCCATCGTTGAGGTGAATTTGTTATTAAAGACATGGGCAATACCTAAAGTGGTGCTCGATTGATCTGTTTGATAACCCACTAAAGGGACAGGCGCATCGCTATTTGAACTCATCAAGGGTGAAACAATTTTAAAATTTTGCCAATTGACCCAATGTGCTGATCCATAAATTAAATTATTAGCCGTTATGTCAGATTGAAACTCAGGGTTAACGGATTGAGGGGTTTCTATAGCCGTGTTTTGGTCGGATGCTAAATTGAATAAAGGGATAATTGAAACTGTGCTTTCTTGCTTATGAAATTGTTGCGTATGTCGAATTTTAGAACGATAAGTCAGAAAGGTTTTAAGTGCATATTCAAGTCGTTAATCACTTCTCCCAGTAAGCCAACCACTCGCCGGAATCTTTTTTTATGTCCCCGATATGACTTGGCTGGTAGCCGACAAGAGCCGTGAGATTGTTGCTATCTAATTTAAAGCGTACTGCATTGTAAATTATTTGGACTTGTGGCAATAGGATCTAAAACCTAACTGACATCCGTACCAAAAGGTTAGTCATAAATTAGACCTACGGACCAATTGGAATCGAGCTGTAATTTTAAGGCCGCATTGGACAGATAAAAGTGATTCACGAAATCTTGGGTAGAGGTTTTGGTATATATCGCGGGATTGTTCGCTTCAGGCCGATAGGTATTTTCTGAAATATGAGCATCAATAATGACAGTTGAAAATTCAGCATAATTGTTGGGTTCTAAAAATAGAGCAATACTTTGGTTTGGCGTTTCAAGTGCTGCGGAAAATACTTGCGTAGGCAAAAAAAATGCAGACACTGCTGCCAAAGGCCGAAGCTTTCAGGGATAACTCCAAATTAAATGATGATTTTGTTTATGTATTTTGTGTGTAAAACCTGTTGGCTCACTCGGTATTTGAATTTTTTTTATTCAGTATGAATACTTTATGTTGTTTTATTCAGAATGAGCAAGCCTAATTTAAGATTATTTATGCTTTAATTTTTTAATGGATAAAAATCTTTATATGACTGATAAGTAATAAAATAGATAACTTGCATATATCAAAAAATGTTCAATATTCGATTCTTTAAAACCAGCACTGCCTCAGTTTATTGATTCAATTCTTATGCCTTTGCATAGGCATTACCTCAACTTTTGAAAGGTCAAAATGAGGATCTCAAAATATATTTTGAGTCCCTGCAAGAAAAACCTTTCTCCCCATAAACGACATCCTGAGCAAGTTTTAATGCACTGCTTTAAAATGCAGCGCAAGGATGGAAAACATGTGGCACCCATGCCACACTCATGAATCTCAGGCTTTCTAAAATTTATTTTTTTATTTTAGCTTTACGAACGATTTGTATTGATCAAAAAATGATTGGTGAAAGAAGTCTAATAGAAACAGTTAATTAAAATTAAAAAAGGGATATTATGATATCCCTGATCTAAATAATTATGTGATTTTTAATCTTCTGGATAAGCCAATCTTTTTAGGGCTTTAATATCCGCTTCTGGTGAGCAGAGTGAAATAAACTCATAACCGTAGCCGCGAAGTAAATGACCTTTACGTACAGCAATCCAGGTGGTATTCACTCCAAAAATATCAGTTGGGATTTGTTTTAAACGGTAGTCACGTTCTGCATCATAAGCGACATTATTGACAATACCGACACCCATATTCAGTTCAACATAGGTTTTGATAACGTCGGCATCAAGTGCTGACATCACAATATCAACATCAATTCCTGCTTCGTCAAAGGCTTTATCAATTTTTGAACGGCCAGTGAAACCGCCATGATAAGTAATAAGCGGGTATTGCGCCAAGTCTTCTAAAGTAATATCGGTTTTGCTGGCTAGCGGATGATTTTGTGGGGTGAGAATACTGTGTTGCCAAGTGTAAAAAGGCACACTTGCAAGGTTATCTTCAGTGGTTAAAGATTCGGTTGCAATACCGATATCCGCTTCGCCCTGAAGTAGCATTTCAGTAATTTCAACCGGACTTGCCTGTTGTAAAATCAAATGTACTTTTGGAAATTCTTTTTTAAATTGATTTACAATCGGCGGTAACACATAACGTGCTTGAGTATGTGTAGTTGCGATCGTGAGCGTGCCTTCATCGACACGGTTAAAGTCATCTGCAAGACGTTTAATGTTGTCTGCATCGACCAGCATGCGTTCAACAATACCCAGCAAAGACTGACCCGGCTCAGTTAAACCTAACAAACGTTTACCTTTACGGATAAACAGTTGCACACCCAGTTCATCTTCTAAATCTTTAATGTGTTTACTCACCCCCGATTGGGATGTATAAAGTGCTGCTGAAGCTTCAGTTAAATTAAAATTTTGTCTAACGGTTTCTCGAATAATTCTTAATTGTTGGAAATTCATAATTCTGTATACCTTAAAAGGGGATGGGGCTGTTTTGCCCCATCTGTTTGTTCTTAAGCGACGTCATTGGCAAATAAATGCAATGCGGTTGGGCTTAACCACACAGTTTGATTCGGTTTAAATTGATGCAGTTTCGCCTCTTCAGAGCTAAGCGAAATTTCAATTAAATTACCTTGGCGATCTTGAAGTTCTGCAAGCACTTTACCGGCAATCCAGATTTCACGTAAGAAAGTGGCTTGAATGGCATTTTCTTGCGGAGCGGCATGAATGCTGAGTTCGTTTGGACGCGCAAATGCAATAATTTCACCTTGGGGTGCATCTTTCACTTGTGGCAATTGAATGCGGTCTTCACCAAGATGAATAATACCTTGCTGATTCTGACCTTCGAAACGATTCGCTTGACCCAGGAAGTCGAAAACAAACGGTGTTGCCGGTTTTTCATAAACTTCACGTGGTGAACCAATTTGCTCTACATTACCTTTGTTCATCACGATAATTTGATCCGCCACTTCTAAGGCTTCTTCCTGATCGTGGGTTACAAAAATAGAAGTGATATGCAATTCATCATGCAACGTACGTAACCAGCGACGCAGTTCTTTACGCACTTTGGCATCGAGTGCACCAAATGGTTCATCCAGTAATAGTACCCGAGGTTCAACAGCGAGTGCACGAGCCAATGCAATACGTTGACGTTGACCACCCGATAACTGAGCCGGGAAACGATCTGCCAAGAAACCGAGTTGAACCAGATCCAGCAAACGGGTTACACGTTTTTTAATTTCAGCTTCAGAAGGACGCGTCGAGCGCGGACGAACACGTAAACCAAAAGCAATGTTGTCAAATACGGTCATATGACGAAACAAAGCATAGTGTTGGAAAACGAAGCCCACTTGACGTTCGCGAACATGCACATCAGTTGCGTCTTCACCTTCAAGAATCACCTGACCGCCATCAGCGGATTCTAAACCAGCGATGATGCGGAGCAGGGTGGTTTTACCGCAGCCTGATGGACCCAATAATGCCACCAACTGACCATCTGGAAAATCCAGTGAAATGTTGTTAAGTGCATGGAATGCACCAAAGTGTTTTTCAATATTTTTAACTTGAATACTCATGATGTCATTCCTTAAGAAACTTGTGAATCTTCATTACGTTTGTTTTGCTTTTCTTGGCGTATTTCAACCCATGTTTTTAAAATCAGGGTCACAATGGCAAGTAAAGCCAACAGCGAGGACACCGCAAACGCAGCACTAAAGGTATATTCGTTATAAAGAATTTCTACGTGTAACGGTAAGGTATTGGTTTCACCACGAATGTGACCAGACACCACCGATACTGCACCGAATTCACCCATCGCACGGGCATTACACAGAATCACTCCGTAAATCAGACCCCATTTAATATTCGGTAAGGTCACTTTACAGAAGGTTTGCCAGCCTGAAGCACCGAGTACAATCGCGGCTTCTTCTTCTTCAGTACCTTGCGCTTCCATTAAAGGAATCAATTCACGCGCCACAAAAGGAACGGTAATAAAGATGGTGGCAAGCACAATGGCAGGAACGGCATATAATACTTTAATATCATGATCCATCAGCCAGCTGCCCATCCAGCCTTGAGTACCAAAAATAAGTACCAACATCATACCTGCGATGACAGGTGACACAGAGAAAGGGATGTCAATAATGGTGGTTAAAATGGATTTACCACGGAAGTTGAATTTTGCAACCGACCAGGCAGCAGCGACACCAAACACCACGTTTAATGGCACGGCAATCGCAGCGGTTAATAAAGTCAGTTTTACTGCAGATAAAGTATCTGGATTGATCAAGGCTTGGAAATAAACCGCAACACCTTGTTTAAAGGCCTCAACAAAGACCAAAATTAAAGGCAGAATCAGGCAGCTTAAGAAAAAGATCAGCGCAATGATAATCAGAAGATTACGCACCCATGTCGGTTCACGGGTTGCATCACGAGATTGCAGTTTTTCTGCTAAAGCATTGCTATTGGTGATTAAGCTCATGGTGCAGTTCTCCCTGTACGACGGCTTGCCCATGCTTGTAGCAAGTTAATCAGGAATAAAATCGCAAATGACAGCACCAACATCACAACCGCAATCGTGGTTGCACCTGCATAATCATATTCTTCTAAACGAGAAATAATCATCAGGGGCGCGATTTCAGTTTCATATGGCTGGTTACCGGCAATAAAGATGACTGAACCATATTCACCGACTCCACGTGCAAACGCCAAGGCAAAACCAGTCAGTAGTGCAGGAAATAGAATCGGCATAATGATTTTGGTAATAACCTGAAAACGGTTGGCACCCAATGCAGATGCAGCTTCTTCCAGTTCGGTTTCTAGGTCACTTAAAACTGGTTGTACCGTACGAACCACGAAAGGTAAACCAATAAAAATTAGCGCAAGCGTGATCCCGATCGGGGTGTAAGCCACTTTAATACCAATCGGTTCTAGGTACTGACCAATCCAGCCTGTAGGTGCATATAAAGACGTTAATGCAATACCTGCAACTGCTGTTGGCAGGGCAAAAGGTAAATCCACTAAAGCATCAATAATCCGTTTACCAGGAAAGCTGTAACGAACCAAGCACCATGCCAGTAATAAGCCAAATACCACATTGACTAAGGCTGCAATAAGTGCGGCACTAAAACTTAACTGCAAAGATTTTAGAATACGTTCTGAACTTAAAATTTCCCATAAACCGTCCCAGCCAATTCCCAGCGATTTAATAAACACTGCAGAAAGTGGAATAAGAACAATTAATGACAAATACGCTAGGGTAAAGCCTAGAGAAAGACCAAATCCTGGCAGCACTCGGGATCGCTGCGACATGATTACTCCTCAAAAGAGAAAATGCTGACCAATAAAGTCAGCAAAAATAAAAATTTAATTCGGCACAAGCATAATTTGCAGACTTCAAATTGCAAATTTAAAATAATACTTGCTCTCATCAGAAAAATTGATATGTTGCAGTACATTTTCTGAAATCAAATAATCATAAATTTCAGGAAACGGACCAAAACCGGAAGCAACATTAATATGTCCGACTTGACCCAGGTTAACCGGATTGAGCTTCCATGCTTGGGCTAAGCATTGGGCATCTTCAAAATTTAACCAAGGATCATTTTCACTAATCAGTAGAGTGGTCGGTACGGCAATTTTCAGTTGGTGGAAATACGCGCTGTAATCTGATTGACTATCACGTGCGAAACCCGCTTCACCAAAACGTGCAGGATTTGCTGGGGCAACCAAAATCAAATTTTTAATTTTTTGATTTAATTCCGGATGCTGAGTCAATGCTGCAACGGTGGTTAGGCAACCAAAGCTATGCGCAACGATTTGGATCTGACCTTGAATCGGAAGAACCATATTTACAAATTCGCTTATCCAGTCTTCAAGTACCGGGTTATTCCAATCCTGTTGCTGTACACGAGAGCATGACATGAGTTGTCGTTGTAACCAGGATTGCCAGTGAGCATGTTCACTGCCACCTACGCCCGGAACAATTACGGTATGAATCATGTCGGTGCTCCTCTATCTTTGCAGCACGATTATTTCGCGCTATTTGCCTTTACGATTTGGTCAAAGATGCCACCATTTTCAAAGTGAGCTTTTTGAACTTTATCCCAACCGCCAAATTCCTGGTCAATGGTGACAAGTTTAAGTGGCTTGAATACATTGCTATATTTTGTTAACACTTTTGCATTACGTGGACGGTAAAAGTTACGTGCTGAAATTTCTTGACCCAATGGAGAGTACAAGAAGTTCAAGTAACCTTGTGCCAAGTATTTGTTGCCTTTTTTCTCGGCATTTTTTTCTACAATCGCAACGGGTGGCTCAGCCAGAATAGACAAGCTTGGTGTTACGATTTCGAATTTACCCGGTTGTTCACGAAGCGCTAAGTGCGCTTCGTTTTCCCAAGCCAGTAATACGTCACCAATGCCGCGTTCAGCAAATGTGGTTGTTGCGCCACGTGCACCAGAATCGAGAACTTTGGTATTTTTATAAATTTTACGCACAAATTCTTGAGCCATTTTGTCGTTACCACCGGCTTGGTGTTTCGCCCAAGCCCAAGCTGCTAAATAGTTCCAGCGTGCACCGCCAGACGTTTTAGGGTTTGGCGTGATAATGCCGACACCTGGTTTAACCAAGTCGCCCCAGTCTTTTAGACCTTTAGGATTGCCTTTACGTACCAAGAATACGATTGTAGAGGTATAGGGGGTTGAGTTGTGAGGAAGTTTCTTTTGCCAATCAGCTGGAAGCAGTTTTGTTTTTTGTTCAATCACGTCAATATCAGCAGCCAAAGCAAGCGTCACGACATCAGCATCTAAACCATCAATCACTGCACGTGCTTGTTTGCCAGAACCACCGTGAGATTGTTTGAAGTTGATTTTTTGACCTGTACGGCTTTCCCAATATTGGCCGAACTGTTTATTGACATCTTCATAAAGTTCACGCGTTGGGTCATAAGAGACATTTAAAAAGTCTTTTGCCAGAGCGCTAAAAGATGTTGCAGAGATAACTGCGGCTAAAACCCCTAACTTTAATTTTGCTGAAATACTCATACCAACCTCAATATTCTTAACTATTTTTTAACATGAGTGCAGAATAGCGCCATACTTTATGCATAAAAAATAATAAAAAATGAATTTTATATGAATAAAAGAGATAAATCAGCCCTGTTCTGTACCCAAAGCACTGGCCTTATGAATAAAGCCAGTACTGCTCTCGGACTTCTAAGATTATTTCGTGCTATTGGCTTTCACGATTTGGTCAAAAATGCCGCCATTATCAAAATGTTGTTTCTGAACTTTGGTCCAGCCACCGAATTCTTTATCAATGGTCACCAGCTTCAAAGGTTTGAATATGGATTTGTATTTTGCCAATACAGCCGCATTGCGCGGACGATAAAAGTTGCTGGCAGCAATGGTTTGGCCGGCAGGTGAATACAGATAGTTTAAGTAAGCTTTTGCTATGTTCAGATTGCCATCTTTCTGTGCATTCTTTTCGACAATCGCTACAGGCGGTTCTGCCAAGATAGACAAGGATGGTGTGATAATTTCAAACTTGCCCGGCTGTTCACGTATCGCCAAGTGTGCTTCATTTTCCCAAGCCAGTAATACATCGCCAATACCACGTTCAGCAAATGTTGTGGTTGCACCACGTGCACCAGAATCAAGAACTTTGGTATTTTTATAGATTTTGCGTACAAATTCTTGGGCTTTGGCATCGTTGCTACTCGGTTGGTGTTTCGCCCACGCCCATGCTGCTAAATAGTTCCAGCGTGCACCACCAGACGTTTTAGGGTTGGGTGTGATAATGCCGACATCGGGTTTAACCAAATCGCTCCAGTCTTTAATGCCTTTCGGGTTGCCTTTATGTACAAGAAATACGATGGTTGAGGTATAAGGGGTAGAGTTATTGGGAAACTTTTTCTGCCAGTTTTTTGGCAGAAGATTTGTATTTTCTGCAATGGCATCAATATCTGCAGCCAGTGCTAAAGTCACAACGTCTGCATCAAGGCCATCAATGACTGAACGTGCCTGTTTGCCGGAACCGCCGTGTGATTGCTTGAAGTTAATCTCTTGACCTGTGGTTTTCTTCCAATATGCACCAAACTCTTTATTATAGTTTTCATACAGTTCACGGGTTGGATCGTAAGAAACGTTTAAAAAGTCTTTTGCAAGCGCACTAAAAGATGTTGCCGAAATAAGTGCTGCTAAAACCCCGATTTTTAATGAGCGCATTTTTACTATCCTTTACATTTGAATTATTAATGTTTTGTAACAAGACAAAGGATAGCGTCATCTTTTTTATTAAAAAAATAATAAGAAACGAATTTGATATGAATAAAAAAGCTATCAATCTAAGGCTGCTGTTTTAAACTAAGTCATCATTCACAGGATGTTTTGATATGCCATGTTTTAAGAATGCACAGGAAATAAACGAAATTTCATTACTGGATCGGGCCTTCCATTATGGTGATGGTTGTTTTACGACTGCGCGGGTTCGGCATGGCAAAATTGAGCTTGAAGCATTACATATGGCACGGTTGCATCTAAGTTGTGAACGACTGTTGTTAAAAGCAGATTTAAGTCTGGTTCAAAAAACTTTGGTTTTACTGCAACGGCAATTTCTAGAAGTGAATGGCACACTTAAAATCATCATTAGTCGTGGTGAAGGGCAGCGCGGATATAGTTTGCCTGAACATTCTGCTGATGTATGGGTGTTTTTTTATCCTAAGGTTGTTGATGATTTTCAAATTGAAAAAATTAAATCGGGTGTACTACAACAGGCACTAGGACTCAGCATGCCAACCTTGGTTGGTTTAAAAAGCCTGAATCGTTTGGAGCAGGTATTATTAAAAAATGAGGCCGATCAAAAAGGATGGGCGGAAGCACTGGTGACTGATGTGCAAGGCACTGTTGTTGAAGGAGTAAGCAGTAATTGTTTCATTCGTTTAAACAATACATGGATTACTCCAGAACTTCGTTATAATGGCGTCCATGGCGTGATGCGTTCAGAAATTTTATCTCGTATGCAACAACAGCGTATTCATTGCGAACAGCGCTTTATTGATATGGAAGAAATTTCAAAATTTGAAAGTCTGTTTTTCTGTAATGCCTTAAGTCCAATGAAAGTTGTGACTGAACTTAATCAGCAAACTTTGAATGTTCAAGCCTGTATTGAACTGTTTAATATCCTTCACTTGAATCAGATTCGTTAATATGTCCACCACAAAGAAAAATTCAAAAAAGAAAGCCACAAAAGTATTTCCATTGAAAGGTTTCATCATTCTATTCATGGGTGTTGTGGTCATGGCTTTAGTCATCTTATGGTCAAGCTTATTTAAGGCTTACCCAGTTGAAGGCAAAAAGCAGATGCTGGCAATTGGAACTGGAGATACCTATTCCGGCTTTATTGATCGTTTAGTTAAGGAAGATAAAGTCAGTTTCCCAATTGTATTGAAGCTTTATCAAAAAATTATGATTCATGACACCATGAAAGCCGGTGTATATGAAGTGCGTCAGGGCATGACGATTCGTCAAGTGATGGATATGGTGGCGAATTCTGAAAATGCGCAAATGAATCGTATTTTAGTGATTGAAGGAACAACCTTTAAGCAGTTAATTGAACTTCTAAAGAAAGATGATTTAGTCACGAAAGAAGTGCTGAATCTTCCTCAAGATCAAATGCTGCAAGCGTTGAATATTCCGTTTAATCATCCTGAAGGCCTGTTTGCTCCAGATACGTATTTCTTTGCCAAAGGCGAAACAGATAAAAAGATTCTGACAAATTTGTATAATCGTCAAATGAAAGCTTTAGATGCTGCGTGGGTAAGTCGTTCTTCTAACCTACCTTATAAAGATAAATATGAAGCTCTGATTATGGCTTCAATTGTTGAAAAAGAAACCAGTCTCGACCGTGAACTTGAACAAGTTTCTGGTGTGTTTGTACGCCGTTTAAAAATGGGCATGCGTCTGCAAACAGACCCGACCGTGATTTATGGTATGGGCAATAATTATAAAGGTAATATTACCCGCACAGACTTGCGTACACCGACTTCTTATAACACTTATACCAATAATGGCTTACCGCCAACTCCAATTGCGTTACCCAGTCAAAAAGCCATTGAAGCTGCAATGCATCCCGATGCATCAAATAATATCTATTTTGTAGCGACTGGAAATGGTGGACATAAATTTACGGCAAGTTTAGATGAGCATAATCGTGCAGTGCAGGATTACTTGTCAGTTTTAAAATCGAAGAAGGAGTGATGGATGTTTATTAGTTTTGAAGGCACTGAAGGTGTCGGGAAAACCACACTCATTCGTAAAATTTATGACTATTTAGAACACCAAGGCCAGCAAGTCGTGCTTACGCGTGAGCCGGGTGGCACTCCGATGGCAGAACAGATCCGTTCGTTACTGTTGTCGGTTAATCATGAAGAAAACATGTCTCATGATACCGAGCTGCTTTTAATGTATGCAGCACGTGCACAACATTTACAGCAAGTGATTGTGCCGGCACTGACTGCAGGTAAAACCGTACTCTGTGATCGTTTTACCGATGCCAGTTTTGCTTATCAATGTGCGGGGCGTGGCTTAAATAAAGAAAAATTGCAGTTATTGAATGTAAATTTTGTCTCACATATGCCAAATATCACCTTTTGGCTGGATGCCCCGACGGAACTGGGAATGTCGCGTGCACGTGAGCGTGGGGCACTGGATCGTTTTGAACAGGAGAAAGCCACTTTCTTTGAGAAAGTACGTTCGGGTTATCAGGAACTTTGGGAAAAACAAGGTGAACGGATTAAGCGCTTAGATGCTACACAAACGCCAGAACAGGTATTTGAACAGGCAGCAGCTTATCTGAAATAACTTTTTGAAATTGAAAAAAAGATCAAAAAGATCAGTGCTTAAGGTAGGTTATTCTTTTATATTCAGCATCATCAGGGATGAAGATAAAATATAAATGAAAAGTACCAAGGCAGAAATCATTGCTTTTTTACAGGCTGAATTTCCACAAAGTCTGGAAAAATGCGAAATAGAAACAGTGACTGAAAAAGCTGCATCCATTATTTATCATGTGGGGGCTGCTGATTTAAGACCGGGTGGAACGGTGTCGGGACCAACCATGATGACCGCTGCCGATTATGCGTTGTATATTGCAATACTGGGTGAGATTGGCATTGTCGCGTTGGCAGTCACCACCAATTTATCCATCAATTTTTTAAGAAAGCCTACAGCAGAACAGGATATTCGTGCGGTTTGCCAATTAATGAAAGTCGGTAAGGCACTGATAGTTGGGGATGTATGGTTATATTCTATTGATTCGGAAGAACCGATTGCGCATGCTGTAAGCACCTATTCCATACCGCCTCAGCGATAAATAGACGTTATGCAGCGTTAAAAAAGCCGAACAAACATGTTCGGCTTTTTACTGATTTTACAATTTTTAAAAATTAGGCTTCAGCATTCACCAAAGGTGTTTCTACTTGAAAGCTAGGTGGGATTAGAATGGTTTTACGCAACTCATCTGACAATTCCGGATAGTCTAAGGTGAAGTGCAGACCGCGTGATTCTTTACGCTCCATGGCACAGCGCACAATCATCTCAGACACCAAAACCAGATTACGCAGTTCAATCAGGTTTTTACTGACTTGGTAATCGTGATAATACTCGGTGATTTCCCGTTTCAGCATTTCAATACGGTGTAGCGCACGTTCCAAACGTTTCGTGGTACGAACAATGCCGACATAGTTCCACATGGTCTGCCGCAGTTCATCCCAGTTTTGTAGAATGACTACATCTTCATCCGGATGCATCGCCTGAGAATCATCCCAAGCGGGTACATCGGGAGATTTATATGGGGTATCAAACTGACTTTCAATATGTTTTGCAGCACTCATGCCATACACAAAACATTCTAAAAGTGAGTTACTGGCCATTCGGTTAGCACCATGTAAGCCAGTATACGAGGTTTCCCCAATCGCATATAGTCCTTCAATATCCGTCTGGCTGTGTTCATCGACCACCACACCGCCGCAAGTATAGTGTGCAGCAGGAACGACCGGAATCATTTCTGTGGTGATGTCGATGCCCAGTTCTAGTAGACGGGCATATAAGGTAGGGAAATGTTCCTTCACAAACTCGGCTGGCTTATGCGTGATATCCAGCCAGACATGTCGAATCCCCAAACGCTTGATTTCATAGTCAATAGCACGTGCCACAATATCGCGTGGAGCAAGTTCTGCACGCTCGTCAAAACGCAGCATGAAACGTTCACCATCCGGTAAACGTAAATAAGCACCTTCACCCCGCATGGCTTCAGTAATTAAAAATGAACGCGCTTGAGGGTGATAAAGACAGGTCGGATGGAACTGGTTAAATTCCATATTGGCCACACGACAGCCAGCACGATAAGCCATGGCAATACCATCACCGGTGGCAATATCCGGATTAGATGTATATAGATAGGCTTTCATGGCTCCACCACACGCCAAAGCAGTAGCGGGAGCTAAAAAGGTATGCACTTTTTCAGTTTTTTCATCTAAAGCGTATAAACCCAGAGCACGGTTGTCTTGATCTTTCAGCCCTAATTTTTGGGAGGTAATCAAATCAATGGCAATGTAATTTTCAAAAATAGTAATGTTCTGTTTTTCTTGGGCTCGTTCAACGAAGGTAGTGGAAATGGCACGACCGGTTGCATCTGCCGCATGAATGATACGGCGCTGTGAATGACCACCTTCACGGGTCAAATGCAGTTGCTCTTGTTCGTCTAAGGTGAATTGCACGCCATGCTTTAAAAGGAAATCAACTGAGGGCTTGCCACCTTCTACCGTTTGTTTGACCGCCTCAATTTCACATAACTGCGCACCTGCAATCATGGTGTCATCAATATGCTGTTCAATTGAATCGGTTTCATCTAAAACAGCCGCGACACCGCCTTGCGCATAAAAAGTACTGGCATCGGTTAGAGTCGATTTTGCCAAAACTGCAATATTGAAATGATCGGGTAGCGATAAAGCCAGACTTAGGCCAGCACCGCCACTTCCCACAATGATCACATCAAAATGATGCGTAGTGTTTAAATTAGACATGTCCATTAGCTAATTCGAAAAAAAAGTTTGGTAATGACAACGCTTTTTTGATCAAAAAACAAGAGCTAATATGCTAATGTATGATGAGAAAAAGTAATAAATCAACAAACTTTTAAGGAATCTTTAAGCTGTTGTTTATACAAATATAATCAAACATCTTATTACACCAGCTAAACAATGTTTATGCTAAAAAACTGTCTACACATATTTATAACGAAATGGAGCGAAGGCTTTATATGAAAAATCGCTATGTACAAAATGGAATTTATACTGCGGTATTTACGATGGTGGCAGTGCAAACCCAAGCAGCATCGTCAGTAGACTTTTCTAATTTAGTTGAGCAAGTCAGTCCTGCAGTTGTCAGTGTAAATGTCGTTAAAAAAATGACAGAGCAAGAATTGCTGCAGCAGCAAGTTCCTGAAATATTAAAACGTTTCTTTGGTAACCGAGTAATTATTCCTCAACAACAGGCACCACAGGATAAAACGGCTTTTGGCAGTGCGTTCTTTATTAGCAAAGATGGTTATTTATTGACGAATCATCATGTGGTAGAAGATGCTTCTAAAGTGACCATTATGTTAAATGATCGCCGTGAAATTGATGCGACTGTTGTTGGAAGCGATGAGCGTACAGATGTTGCGCTTCTGAAAGTCAATGGCTCGAATTTCCCTGAATTACGTACGGGTAATGTTGATCGACTCCGAGTAGGAGAGCCAGTACTGGCCATTGGTTCACCATTTGGCTTTGACTACTCTGCATCTGCCGGCATTGTTAGCGCGAAAATGCGCAACATGATGGGGGAAACTTCAGTTCCATTTATCCAAACCGATGTGGCTTTAAACCCGGGGAATTCGGGTGGTCCATTATTTAATCAAAATGGTGAAGTGGTTGGGGTGAACTCGCGGATCTTTAGTGGTACTGGCGGATATATGGGCCTGTCATTCTCTATTCCGATTGATGTGGCGATGGATGTGGCAGAGCAGTTGAAAAAGAATGGTAAGGTGACACGTTCATACTTAGGCGTAATGCTGCAAGATATTGATCGTACCCTTGCAGAATCTTATAACTTATCTAAACCTGAAGGGACACTAGTGACCCAGGTGGCACCCAATTCACCAGCAGCCAAAGCAGGCTTTAAGTCAGGCGATGTAATCTTGAAATATAATGGTTCACCCATTTCAAGAACTTCGGATTTGCTCAATTACCTAAACCGAACCACACCGAATCAAAACATTCAATTACAAATTTTACGCGATGATAAAACCCGTAATATCTCAGCAACATTAACCACTGCTCCAGATGACACGCCTGCAAAAGTGGAACAAACTGCTGAACAAAAAGGTCCCGTTATAGGGGTTAGCATTCGTAATTTAACTGCTGCAGAACAAACGCAGTTGAATATTAAAGGTGGTATTTTAATAGAGGAAGTTAAACGCGGCGGTGTTGCTGCACAATCGCGTATGACTGCCGGAGATATCATTACTCAAATCAATAATAAAACTATTCTGAATAGTAATGATTTTATTAAATCTGTGTCTGAATTGAAAAAAGGTTCAATTGCACGTGTTTCGATTATTCGTCAAGATCAACGTGCCATTTTAGGTATGCGTATTGATTAACCTAAACGAAGCAAGCTCTAAACCACTCTGAAAATGAGTGGTTTTTTTATATTTTGCAATTTTACTTGATCTTGAAATTACGTAGACTGTGTTTCCTTGAACGAAATTTTTGCAACGACTAAGGATTTAAAGAATAGATGAGCACAGTTTTTGATTTAGAAATGACCGTTCAAGCAGATCATATTGACAGTTTGGGGCATGTGAATAATGTGGTGTATATGCAGTGGATACAGGAAGTGGCGACTGCCCATATTGAAGCCTTAGGTTTGGGACTCAAGGAATATCTTGAGCTGAAGCATGCAATGGTGGCAATTGAACATCATGTACAATATCGAAAAGCGGCCTTTGAAGGCGAAAAAATTATCTTGCGTACTTGGTTGAGCGATATCAATGCTCTCTATTCTTTCCGCCAATACGTTTTTTATCGTCCTCAAGACCAAAGCGTTTTATTCACGGGAAATACCAAATGGGCGTGTATTGAAATCGCAACAGGTCGACCAAAACGCATGTCACCGACATTTACCCAAGCCTATCAACCCATAGCTGCTAATATTAATCTGCTGGATTTCACTCATATTAATTCGAAAGGTGAATATTGATCTATCTATTTCTATCCACTAAAGCTTAAAAGACCTGAGTTAATTACTGTCATTACATTCATGGATCAATAGTTGGATGAATAGGATTTATAGCAAAGTTTTGTAGAAGAAACGGACTATTTTTAAAAGCTCTCTGTATTTTTAACTATCTACTGCTTATACTGTGCAACATCTTCGGAATATCCTTTTTTGCACGTCATAAATACTTTGTTCATTCAAGTATGTGATTGTGTGTTTTGATTTAGAGTAGTTTATGGCAGTTGCTAAAAAGTCAGTTAATATCAATAATATACGAAATTTTTCGATTATTGCACATATCGATCACGGTAAGTCGACGCTTGCAGATCGATTTATTCAAACCTGTGGTGGTCTACAAGCCCGCGAAATGCAAGCGCAAGTCCTTGACTCTATGGAGATTGAGCGCGAACGTGGCATTACCATCAAAGCGACTTCGGTAACGCTTTATTATACCCATCCCAATGGTGAAGAATATCAATTGAATTTCATTGATACACCAGGACATGTGGATTTTTCATACGAAGTTTCTCGCTCTCTTGCCGCCTGTGAAGGTGCGTTGCTGGTGGTTGATGCTGCACAAGGTGTAGAAGCTCAATCAGTAGCAAACTGTTATACCGCCCTTGAACAAGGGCTTGAAGTCCTTCCGATTTTAAACAAGATTGATTTACCTCAAGCTGAACCTGAGCGTGTAATTCAAGAAATTGAAGATATTATCGGAATTGAGGCGACAGAAGCTCCTACATGTTCTGCAAAAACAGGTCTAGGTGTTGAGGGCGTTTTAGAAACATTGGTGAATGTGATTCCGCCACCAGTCGGCGATCGTGAAGCGGCCTTGCAAGCCTTGATTGTCGATTCTTGGTTCGATAATTATTTAGGCGTGGTCTCGCTGGTTCGTATCAAACATGGCCGTATCCGTAAGGGCGATAAAATGCTGGTCAAATCGACCGGACAAACCCATATTGTGACCTCAGTTGGTATTTTTAATCCAAAACACACTGAAACAGGCGAGTTAGAAGCCGGTGAAGTGGGCTTTGTCATTGCCGGGATTAAAGATATTTTTGGTGCGCCAGTAGGCGATACCATTACTTTGTCTACGACCCCAGATGTTGCTATTTTACCGGGTTTCAAAAAAGTTAAACCGCAGGTATATGCGGGCCTATTCCCGATTGATGCCAGCGATTTTGAACCGTTCCGTGAAGCGCTGCAAAAATTACAAATTAATGATTCAGCATTGTTTTTTGAACCAGAGAGTTCAGATGCCTTAGGTTTTGGTTTCCGTTGCGGCTTTTTAGGCATGTTGCACATGGAAATTGTGCAAGAGCGTTTAGAGCGTGAATATGATTTAGATCTCATCAGCTCTGCACCAACGGTAATTTATGAATCGTTAATGAAAAATGGTGAAACCATTTACATCGACAGTCCATCGAAAATGCCTGATGGTTCAACGGTTGAAGATTTACGTGAGCCGATTGCTGAATGTCATATTTTGGTTCCTCAAGAATACTTGGGTAACGTCATGACTTTATGTGTTGAACGCCGTGGTGTGCAAAAGGAAATGAAATTCTTGGGTAAGCAAGTATCGCTGACTTTTGAAATTCCATTGGCTGAAGTGGTGATGGACTTCTTTGACCGTTTAAAATCATGTTCACGCGGTTTTGCCTCGCTCGATTACAACTTCGTGCGTTTTGAAAGTTCGTCTTTGGTCAAAGTAGATGTACTGATCAATGGTGAAAAAGTTGATGCATTGGCGATGATTGTTCACCGTAATGATGCACGTCACCGTGGTATTGCGCTGGTCGAAAAAATGAAAGAGCTGATTCCACGTCAAATGTTTGATGTTGCAATTCAAGCAGCGATTGGTGCACAAATTATTGCGCGCTCAACCGTAAAAGCCATGCGTAAAAATGTATTAGCGAAATGCTATGGCGGTGACGTTTCACGTAAGAAGAAACTGTTATCGAAGCAAAAAGAAGGTAAGAAACGCATGAAACAAGTGGGCAGTGTTGAAATCCCGCAAGAAGCGTTCCTGGCTGTATTGAAAGTAGAACGATAATAAAATTGAGGATATAAGCCCATGGATTTTGATTTTAATTTAATCCTTGTACCAGCGACGCTAATTTTCTTTTTGCTGTGGTTGTTGGATAAGTTGGTCTTGAAGCAAAGACAAACGCGGGGCAAGGGTAATGAAAATTTCATTATTACATGGGCTTATGATTTTTGGCCGGTTTTGGCTGTGGTCCTGATCTTACGTTCATTCTTATATGAGCCTTTTAATATTCCTTCAGATTCAATGGTGCCGACCTTAGAAACTGGCGATTTTATTCTGGTCAATAAATTTACTTATGGAATGCGATTACCTATCGTAAATACCAAAGTGATTGACGTCGGTGAGCCAGAACGTGGTGATGTGATTGTATTCCGTTATCCACCGCAACCAACGATTAGTTATATTAAGCGTGTGGTGGGCTTGCCAGGCGATCACATTGTTTATGATCACGGGCAACTTTCCATTAACGGTAATAAGGTGGCTAAAGTTCCCGTGGAATTTAGCCGTGAAAAAGATATCTTAGATACCCCAACATCGATTTATCATAAAGAAACCTTAGGTAACCATACCTTTAAAATGCGTGAGCTTGAAGGTGTGAATGTTGCACGCCAAGCCCCATTTATTAATTATGTTGAAAATGGCAAATACTCAGCTGAAAATGGTTTATATTGGGAAGTCAAAGTTCCACAAGGTCATTACTTCGCGATGGGGGATAATCGCGATCAAAGTGCTGACAGTCGTTTTTGGGGTTTTGTACCAGAAGAGAACTTAACGGGCCGTGCATTCTATATCTGGATGCATAAAGAGCCTGGTTTTAAATTACCGTCATTTAATCGTAACGGTAAAATTGATTAAGCATGAATGGAAAATAAAAAATGCGTAAAAATCAACAAGGTGCATCTTATATTGCAATTTTGATTGCAATTATTGGTTTTGCTTTTTTAGTAAAAATTGTTATTGCGGTTTGGGGACCGTATGTAGATGATCGGATGATCGATAATCAGATTACGGAATTAATGCAAAGTAGTCCAAAAAACATTGCACCTTCTGAGTTTGAGACAAAGATGGGGCAGCGTTTCGATATGAATGGCGTACGTGATATCAATTTTAAAGATATTGCAAAAGTCGTCAATATCGATGGACTACAAGTGAAAAAAGAGTATGAGATAAGAAAGCCATTCTTACTCAATATAGATTTAGTATTAAAGTTCGAGAAAAGTTTTGATCAAAGGTCAGTCCAAACCAAGTGATATGCACTTGGTCAGCCGTATCGGTTACCAGTTTAAACAGCCAGAATTATTGCGGCTTGCACTGACACACCGGTCGGTGAGTCATAAATCTAACTACGAGCGTCTGGAGTTTTTAGGTGATTCGTTGTTAGGGATGATCATTGCCCATTATTTGTATCAAGCCTACCCGCATGAAAATGAAGGGCGTTTAACGCGTATGCGTGCCACATTGGTTCGTCAAGAAGCATTAGGCAAAATTGCAAACGATTTGAAACTTGGTCCGTGTTTAATCTTAAGCACAGGTGAGTTGAAATCGGGTGGACATCATCGAGAATCTATTCTTGCTGATACTGTAGAAGCGATTATTGGTGCAATTTATGTCGACTGCAATGATTTAAAAATCTTGCAAGAGATCGTACTGAAATGGTACGTGCCATATTTAGACCATATTGAGCCTACAGACCAACTCAAAGATCCCAAATCACGCTTACAAGAATATTTGCAAGCCCGTAAAAAGCCTCTCCCTGTTTACGACGTTGTGGATATTCAAGGCGATGCCCCGAATCAGCATTTCAAAGTGGAATGTATTATCGAGGGTTTGCCTGTATTATATGGTGAAGGATCCAGTCGTCGCTTTGCTGAACAAGCAGTAGCGGCAGATATTTTAAAACAATTGGAGCAGTAATCTGCATGACTACACATTCTGATCACATTGATGCTGATCACGAGCCGCAAAGCAACGGCAATGACCTGGTTAATGAATTTTTCAGTTCACAAGGCACAACTATTCCTGCAGATTTTAAAAGCGGATTTGTAGCTATTGTTGGACGTCCAAACGTGGGTAAATCTACGTTAATGAACCATATTTTAGGTCAAAAACTTTCCATTACTTCACGTAAGCCACAAACCACACGTCACAAGATTGTCGGTATTGATACGCGTGAAAAATCTCAGGCGGTCTTTGTTGATACGCCAGGGATGCACAAAAAAGAAGTACGTGCCATCAATAAAATGATGAATCGTGCAGCATCTTCTGCACTACGTGATGTGAACTTGGTGTTATTTGTTGTCGATGCTCAAAAGTGGACTCAAAATGATGAGCTGGTTTTGGAAAAACTGAAAAATGCTGAAATGCCAGTAATTTTAGTGATCAACAAAATTGATACTTTTGAAAATAAGAACAGTGCTTTGCCATTGATTCAAGAACGCGCAAAATTAATGAATTTCGCAGAAATTGTTCCTGTTTCAGCTTTGCGTGCTTCAAATCTTGATCATTTGCGTGACACGATTGAAAACTATTTACCGTTCCAACCCCCATTGTATGCCTTGGATCAAATTACCGATCGTTCAGAGCGCTTCCTTGCGTCTGAAGTGATTCGTGAAAAGATCATGCGTCAGTTAGGTGAGGAATTGCCGTATGATTTAACAGTACAGATTGAATCGTTCAAGACTGAAGATGCCACTGTTCATGAAAAAACCGGTCGTCCAAAACCAGCATGTACCTATATTGATGCGACTATTTTTGTTGATCGCCAAGGCCAAAAAGCCATCGTGATTGGTGAAAAAGGCGCGAAGCTGAAAAAAATCGGTATGGATGCGCGTGCTGATATGGAAAAAATGTTTGAACAAAAGATCATGCTGACACTTTGGGTTAAAGTGAAAGGCGGTTGGTCTGATGACGAACGCGCATTGAAAAGTTTAGGTTATAGTGATATCTAAGCATTTAGATAAGTAACTCTTTTATAGGGAATAGTGATGATTAAAGTATTGGCAGTTGTAGCATGTGTTTTATTTCTGCAAGGCTGTATTCATAAACTTGTCACTGTCCCTGTAAAAGTCGCTTATAAAACCACGAAGGGCGTGGTTAAAGGCACTGCAGCCGTCGTAGGTGCCGTCATTCCGGATGGGGATGATGAAGAAACAGACTCTAAAAAGAAAAAAGATTAGACTCGATTATTCATGCGAAATGAAGAGTTGCATGGTTATTTAATCCATCATCGTAAATACCGTGAGCGCAGTCATATCGTGCATTTGTTTACGCAGGAGCATGGCCGTGTTGATGGAATTTTAAGACAAACGCCACCTCCGCAATATCAACCGATTTGCTTGCAGGCTTCTGGAAAGTCTGATCTTAAAAATTTCACTAAACTTGAAATCGTCAATCAGCCGGTTTTTTTCTTTGGTAATGCCTTCTTTTCTGGCTTCTATTTAAATGAACTTATTCTTCGTTTGTGTCCAGTTGAGGTCGAAATGCCACAAACCTTTGTGCAATATCATCAGACCTTACAACAACTGCAACAATTGGCACAGCACGAAAATCCTCATCTTTTTCTCAGACAAATTTTGCGTCAGTTTGAACATGCTTTATTAGAAGAACTGGGTTATGCACTCGACTTTAGCACTGATGCTCAGCAACATCAGATTCAAGAAACCCAACACTATTTTTTTCAGCTCAATGAGGGCTTTATCCCAACCGCACAACAGTCACGCTCAACTTTATCGGGACAGCAAATTCTGTCGATGTGTGATTATGAAAAGGGTAGGGATTTTAACCCGGAGCAGTTACAATTGTTGGCTCAACTGTATCGGCAGATGATCACTTCTCTGTTGGGAGACCGACCGCTGAAAAGCCGTCAATTGTGGGTTCAAAATACTCAATCTAAATCTTAATTTTTAATCATGGTTAGGAAACTGTTATGGCTGCATTGCTTGGTGTAAATATTGACCATGTGGCGACATTGCGACAGGCGCGCGGAACCACTTATCCAGATCCAGTCAATGCTGCATTGATTTGTGAACAAGCGGGTGCAGAAGGGATTACCTTACATTTGCGTGAAGATCGTCGTCATATTCAGGATGATGATGTGCGTCGTATGCGTCCATTGTTGAAAACGCACATGAATCTGGAAATGGCTGTGACCACTGAAATGGTTGAATTCGCCAAAGAAATCAAGCCGCATCATATTTGCTTCGTGCCAGAAAAACGTCAGGAAGTAACCACTGAAGGCGGCCTGGATGTTTTAGGACATTTTGAAGATGTCAAAGCAGCAACCCAAGCCTTAACTGCGATTGGTTGTGAAGTGTCTTTGTTCATTGATGCTGATATTGCACAAATTGATGCTGCAATTGCCTGTGGTGCACCGACCATTGAAATTCATACCGGTGCTTACGCAGATGCAAAAACAGCAGAAGCACAACAGCACGAACTTGAGCGTATTGTTAAGGGTGCAGAATATGCGGCTTCTAAAGGTTTGCTAGTCAATGCAGGACATGGTTTAAACCTTGAAAATGTCACGCCGATTGCAAAAATTCCACAAATTCATGAACTCAATATTGGTCATTCCCTTATTGCCGATGCTGTATTTGTCGGTTTAACGCAAGCGGTTCAACAAATGAAAGCTGTGATTAAAGCAGCAAGATAAGTTTTTAGAATTATGTCGTCAATAAACTATGATGATCTCATGAAGCCCGTTCTGGGCTTTTTGGGATGTGAAACACCTCAAGCATGGTTAGATGAAGCAATGAATAACCTCGAGTTACTCATGCAGGATCATGCCAATTGTGAAAAAAAAGCAGCAGGTACAGCCATGAACCTGATGTTTCGCTATACCTTTTTTACCGATTTGCAGGTTAAATTGGCACAGTTGGTGCGCGAAGAAATGCTGCACTATGAACAAGTGCTTGAACTGATGACCAAGCGTGGTCAGGAATGGCAATCGATTAGTGCCGGTCGTTATGCAGGTGGCTTGCGTAAAGAAGTAAGGACGTATGAGCCTGAAGCTTTAATCGACATTATGATTATTGGTGCTTTTGTAGAAGCACGTTCCTGTGAACGTTTCTATGCACTTGCACCATTTGTAGATGAAGATTTGGGTAAATATTACCGTTATCTTCTGAAATCTGAATCGCGGCATTTTGAGGATTATTTGGCATTGGCCTTAGATGTCGCTCAAACCTCAAAGTTAAAAAACCCTAAAGAAGATATTCAACAGCGTATTGCGCACTTTCGTGAAGTTGAAAAGAGTCTGATTTTAAGTCCAGATGAATTATTCCGCTTTCATAGTGGTGTACCGAGTAAAGCGGCTTAATCTATAGCTTTTCATCTATAATTCTTTAAAAAAATTCTCTATTTGAATAGGGGATTTTTTATATCTGATCATTTTTGAAATCTTAAAAAAATGCCAATCTAAATGGATTAGATTGGCATCACTACATCAGACTAATTTTTTATTTAAAATTAATTAAGCTTCAATGGTTTGAACTGCAATTTTTTTGGCAGGATCGGCTTTACGACGTACCGCTGGAACGGGTTCGCCATAGTATTGACGGTCGGCAAAGTAGCTTGAACGAACCATCGGTGCAGCCCAGATATTTCTGAAACCGAGTTTTTGACCATGCGCTGTATAACGTTCAAATTCTTCCGGTGTTACGAAGCGGTCAATCGGTGCATGCTGCTTGGAAGGCTGTAAATACTGACCGATGGTGATGTAATCCACATCATGTGCACGCAAATCATCAAGTAGAGCCAATACTTCTTCTTCAGTTTCACCTAGACCGACCATCAAACCACATTTGGTTGGAACGTCAGGGCAGTACTCTTTAAACATTTTAAGCAGGTCTAATGAATGCTGATAGTCAGAACCTGGACGCATGGCTTTATATAAACGTGGCACAGTTTCAATGTTGTGGTTGAATACGTCTGGCGGGCATTCCGTCATAATGCGTAACGCCACATCCATACGACCACGGAAATCTGGAACTAGAATTTCAAGTAATGTTTTCGGACTTAACTCACGTGCTTCTTTAATGCAGTCTACAAAGTGCTGAGCACCACCATCACGAAGGTCATCACGGTCAACAGAGGTAATCACTGCATATTTCAGACCAAGATTGGAAATCGTTTCTGCCATATGACGTGGTTCATCAGGATCAAGCGCATTTGGACGGCCATGTGCAACATCACAGAATGGGCAACGACGGGTACAGATATCACCCATGATCATAAAGGTTGCTGTACCGCCACCAAAACATTCTGGCAGGTTAGGACAAGCCGCCTCTTCACACACTGTATGTAGTTTTTGTGCGCGTAACGTGGTTTTAATCCGTTGAACTTCATCAGGAGCCGCCATTTTGACGCGAATCCAGTCCGGTTTGCGTGGCGTTTCAACCGTAGGAATAACTTTTACAGGAATACGAGCGACCTTCTCTGCGCCACGAAGTTTGACACCCTGTTCTGGTTTACGGTTTTCAGACATATTCAACTTTTCCACTGTTTTTGACGGGGGAGGTATTAGCCATAATAGCGCTTTTATTATAACGGACTTGAATCTAAATGGGGTAAAAAGCATATTCATTTAATAAATGTAGTCATCATTTAATATATGTGAGGTAAATACAGCAAATTGCTACCAATTACGTCATAATATAGTGAAGATAGACTAGGATTAAATAGGAGCGTTGAATGCCACGTAAGAAAGAGGTCGTTAGTGGAACTTTCGTCAAGTACGATGCGGTAGTTCTCGGTTCAGGCCCTGCGGGTGAAGGCGCGGCAATGAAACTTGCCAAATCTGGCAAGCGTGTTGCAATTGTTGATATACGTGAGCAGTTAGGTGGTAACTGTACGCATGTAGGAACCATTCCAAGTAAAGCATTACGTCAAACGGTATCGAGCATTTTACGTTACCAGCGTGACCCGATGTTCCAGAAAGTGGGCGACTGGAAACAGTTCACCATGAAACAGGTATTGCGTAATGCCCATAAAGTCATTCAGCAACAGGTTGAAACCCACTCTCGTTTTTACGATCGCAATAAAATTGATATTTATCATGGTCGTGCATACATTCAAGATAAAAATACCGCACTGATTTTCAGTGATGATGGGATTAAAGAAACCATTATTTTTCAACAGCTGGTGATTGCGACAGGTTCGCGTCCATACCGCCCAGCGGCGCTTGATTTTAATCATCCACGTGTATTTGATTCAGACAAAATTTTGGAGCTGGATTTTTCAATCCAAAAAATTATCATTTATGGTGCCGGTGTTATTGGCTGTGAATATGCATCGATCTTTATTGGTCTGGACCATAAAGTTGATTTGATCAATACACAGCATAAGTTACTCAGCTACTTGGATGATGAAATTTCTGATGCGCTGTCTTACCGTTTACGTGAGCAGGGTGTATTGATTCGTCACAATGAACAACTGGATCATCTTGAAACATTTGATGATCACGTGGTCATGCATTTGCAAAGTGGTAAGAAAATTAAAGCCGATGCCATTTTATGGTGTAACGGCCGTTCGGGTAATACCGATGGCCTAGGTCTTGAAAATGTAGGGATTAAGCCAAACAGTCGTGGTCAATTGACGGTGAATGATCAGTACCAGACAGAAGTGGAAAATATCTACGCTGCCGGTGATGTGATTGGCTGGCCATCGCTTGCTTCTGCTGCTTATGACCAAGGTCGTTGCGCCGGTTCAAACATGAGCGGTGAAGAAAATGTTAAACCGGTAAAGGATATTCCGACAGGTATTTATACCATTCCGGAAATTTCATCAATTGGTAAGACGGAACAACAATTGACTGAAGAAAAGATTCCTTATGAAGTGGGTCAGGCATCTTTCCGTCATTTGGCTCGTGCGCAAATTACGGGCGACACTGTGGGCGAGTTGAAGATTCTATTCCACCGTGACACTCTGGAAGTTTTAGGGGTGCACTGTTTTGGTAATAATGCTTCGGAAATTATTCACATTGGTCAGGCAGTCATGAACAGTGGTAACAACACGATTAAATATTTTGTTGAAACGACATTTAACTATCCGACCATGGCGGAAGCCTACCGTGTAGCAACATTGAATGGTATGAACCGTTTGTTCTAAGCCTGATTTAATCCCAAGATTGAAAACCCGTAAGTGAGCTTGCGGGTTTTTTTATAGAAAATATAAAGCGAAATTTTGATAATTATAAAATGAACCTTCTGAATTAGAATTTATCCACTCTGTTTAACATTTCTACTCAATTGTATGGTTTGCAATAACCCACTGGAAAATTAATTTGACCCAATTTCTTGGGGGTTAAATGACAATAGGCATAAATTTTTAATGCTTTTTGCTCATCTCAGATAATAAATCGAGCTGTATTTCTTGTATTTGGGCCAGCCTATCCCACTGATGCATCAACAGATGATCTAATTTTTCATGCAAATGTTGAATTTCAAGTTCGGCTTTTAAGTTAATTTGATAATCATTTTGTGAACGCACTCTATCTTTTGCTTCCTGTCTATTTTGGCTCATCATAATCACCGGTGCCTGAATAGCCGCTATGCAGGACAGGATTAAATTTAACAGGATAAAAGGATAAGGATCAGCAGGACGTGAGACCATAACCACGGTATTCACAATAATCCAAATGGCTAAAAAAATAGCAAAACAAATCAGAAAAGACCAGCTTCCGCCAAAAGACGCAATTTTATCTGCCAGTTTTTCGCCAAAAGTCCAGTTTTGATCTAGCTTGGTTTCAACATTTTTTGTGATAAGTTCCTGCTGTCGCATACTGTTAATTACTTCATACTCAAGATCAGTCACTTCACCTCTTTCGGACTTTAATAATGAATGAACATACTGAATTCGATACTTGGTTAAATCTGCCTGACAAATATAACTATGAGGTGACCATTCTGGAAAATCCTGTGAAATCTCTTCGGTAATGACTTTGCGTACTGTACCCATCGGGATAAGACTTTTTAACGGAAAATGTTTTCCACAAACCATACATATATAACATTCATTTTTTTCATTCATGACTGTTCCCTTTTATAATAATCCGGAATTATTGAATAGATATTTTTGACTGTATTTTAACCGGTTTTGGGGTTTTCACTGTCTATATTATTAATTTTCTATACAGCAAATGTTAGATTCAGTAAGTTTCTTAGAATGTGGTTTAGTCATTTTATGGCAATGGGTAAATTCATTTAAAGCTGGACCATATCCAGTGCATCTCGGGTTGGGGGAAATCTTTGGGATGAGATTCTTTATGTAAAATGTCTTTACCGGCAGTCATCCATTGCATTCTATTTTTACTATAATTGCCTTTAGAATCGTGATGCTCTGACTCACTATCATGAATAATGATTACAGTCTCAAAACTACGATATGGATGCATAATCAAGTAACCGGACCAGGGCAGTTAGCTATAGTGTAAAGTCTGCTGGAATATTGAATTGAACGATTTATATAGTTAGACGTGCAGAATAAAAAATTTGAACATCTTGAATCTTAGTTATTGTTATTTCAAGATGTTCAAAACTGGGTGTTTTTTATTATTTTTATTTACATACTTTTTAGAAAGGACGACCTCCTGCAAGACTGCTGCGTTTGAGTAAACGGCGTTGGTCGGAAGGAAAAGGGCGCCGTGAATGTAAGGTGACCTGATTGTCCCAGAATACGATATCTCCTTCTTCCCATTGATGTTCATAGCGGAATTCAGGTTTCAAGATATGTTCACGTAATGAAGCGATTAATTCACTTCCAGCTTGATCATCATAATTCACCAATTCCACTTCACTTCGTGTATTCAGCCAAAGCGCTTTGCGACCACTTTCCGGATGTGTGCGTACTAATGGATGCGGATAAGCGTGCCCAATAATCGGTTGATCTTTAAAACGATATAAAGGACTTGTGCCATAGCCATTGTTATCATTGTCTTTAAAGTGTTGTCGACGGGCAAAGGGGTTGTAGGTAATCAATTGCAACTCATCAATATGTTTTTGAGTATCCTGGTCTAAAGCCTCATAAGCTTTAATGGTATTAAACCATGAGGTTTGACCGCCATCTTCTGGAAGTTCAATGGCATAGAGTAATGAACCGATAGAAGGTTGTGGCGTCCATTGATGATCCGCATGCGGCGAAAGTTCCCCATGGCCGGTGTAATCACCTTGACCAACGGCATTAGATACAGGAACGACATCGGGTGGAGTGCCCGTATCTGATTGCGTTGCCAGTACAGGATTATCTGCACTTGGACGGAAAATAGAGCCAAAATAACTGGCAAACGCCAAATATTGAAAATCATCTGAAATTACAATAAAAATTATTAAATGAATGATTATTAAACTTTTAATATAAACAGCAAAATAAATCGGTTTTTTTGCTGTTTAAGTGCTGCTTTTTAAACATTAATGTGGACAGAATGCTTGATTGAAATATTCAAACAGTTGTGGGGTTTTGAACCACAATAGAATGGCTAAACTGAGTAATCCAATCACTGCCAAAGCAATCATGGTTTTTAATCCAAGTAGAGAATCAGTCATGAATCACAGCCTCCTCATTGACGAAGAAATGAACCAGTACACCCACCAGACTGAGCACGATCGAAAACGTCCAGACCATATTGTAGTTGCCTGTCATGTCGTGATTGACACCACCGAGCCATCCGCCAAAAAATGAACCGACTTGATGGGTAAAAAATACCAGACCACTCAGCATGGAGAGATATTTCACTCCGAACATATTCGCCACAATACCATTGGTGAGTGGTACGGTAGAGAGCCATAGTAGTCCCATAATCACACCAAAGCCATAAATTGTCCATGTGCTTAAAGGCAGCGCCAAAAAGCTAATAATGGCTATTCCACGTAGGCCATATAACCCCATTAATAATCGAGGCTTGGAATATTTTCCACCCAGCCAGCCTGCACTATAGGTTCCGACAATATTAAATAAACCGACTAAAGCCAGGAAAATGGTGCCAGTGGTGGCATTAAAACCATGATCAATCAGATAGCCGGGTAAATGAATCCCAATAAACACCACTTGGAAACCACAGACAAAAAAGCCCAAAGCCAAGAACCAAAACGGGGTATGATTTTTGGCAATTACCAATATTTTTTTAAAGCTTAAAGCAGGTTTAGTGGCAAGGTTGGATGCATTAGAAGCCACATACATTGGGGCTTTTAACATCCAGGCCAACGGAATAATCAGTGCAATGAAAAGGGCACTCACCACCAAGGCTGCTGACCAACCAATGTTCTGTAAAAGTAAGAGGGTAGAAGGCAACATAATAAATTGCCCAAAAGAACCTGCAGCACTGGCAATCCCCATCGCAAGGCTACGCTTTTCAGGATGTGCGGCACGTCCTACAGCGGAAAGTAATATCGGGAAAGATGTCGCAGATAGGGCCAGACCTAAGATTAAACCCACGCTTAAATTTAGCATTAAACCTGTGGAGCTGACTGCCATGAGCAATAAACCTATGCTGTATAAAGCACCCCCTACAGCCACCACAATTTTACTGCCATATTTATCTGCAAAAGCCCCGGTGATGGGTTGTACTGCACCCCAGATTAAGTTCTGCATGGCAATAGCCAGACTAAAGACATTATGTCCCCAACCAAACTCATGACTCATGGGCACAAGATATAAACCAAAGGCATGACGCACACCGAGGGATAACGCCAGAATCAGCGCACTTCCAATTAACATGTAAATAAGAGGTTTGGAAAAACGTGTGTCTGACATAATTCATCCCTGAGGCAATTGCAATTGTCGCTATGGTATTCGATTTTGAAAAGGGAAACGATTCAATAAAACTTAAACAAACGATAAAATTAAGTTATAGAAAATTTTATAAAATCAAAAAAAAGACGACATAAAGCCGTCATTTTTTCAATGAGAGATTAGAAGCGAATACCTACACCCGCATATGCCAATATTGGGTTGATTTCAATATCGGCTTTAGATCGGATTAGTTCACCGTGGGTCGCATCTGTCACGGTAATCGTGGTTTCATTTTTCATATGCGCATACGAGACTGAACCGACCGCAAACCACTTGTCATTAAAGTCATAGGTGAAACCAAGCGTTGCAATAGGTGCAATGGCATCGGTTGCTTTCAGATCCACTTGAGGGTTGGCTTTACTTTTTTTGCCTTCCAACGAAGCACCTGCATTACCTTCTTTAATATTGGCAATCATATGACCAGCGGCAATCAGGTCCTGTTCAGTACGTGGGTTAATTTCCAGTTCATTAAAATAAGCGTACATAACCCCTAAACCGACATAAGGGCGGAATTTATTGACACCTGTTTTCCCAAAGTGATATTGGAATTCAAAAGCAGGCGTCCAGGCACGTGCTGTGGCGGCAGCGCGATGTGCTTCCAAATCTGTAATAAAAATATCGTTTTGCAAATCAATATTGAGGAATTCTAAAGGTAAATTACCAATTTGTGGTGTGGCTACAGCAGAGAAAGGTGCATAAATTTTGCCTTTACCCCGTAAGTCTACTTTAGGGGGAATACCGGCTTTCATTTCAAAAGAAACGTTATCGGTAAAGAAGTAGTTGGTCATGATACCCAGCGTAGTGACATCATCTGCTTCAAGTCCCGTTCCTTGGGCTTCCCAACTCTCTAAACTATTAATTTTAGAAGAGCCACTGAGTCCACTGTCTAACTCGCCACCAGTAAAAAACCCCAGCACTTTTAATGCCGCTGCAAGACCCTTTTGATCAACATTGGGGTTGAGATTATTTAATACAGTATCGACTTGAATATCGCCATTTTTGGAAACTTCAGCATCTTTAACAGCCGTATTAATTTGGAACGGTTGGGCTTTACCTTGCGGCATAACATGTAGCGCACCGACAGAAATAGAAAAGCGTTTAAAGCCATCTCCGTCTTGTAAACTAAAATACGGTGAATCGGCATAGCTTATGGCAGGAACCACAGCAAGAGACGACATAATACAAAGTAACGACTTGTTCATTCAGGGACTCCATGTCCATTTTACGTTTATAAGTTTTTTTCTGGTTTCGATTATATGGTTGATAAATCATCTAATTGTTACTAAAAAATATAAGTCTGGTTGTATTCATGTAAATAATTAGATGATTTTTTTCAATAAGATAGCAAGATTATCTATTGGTAATAGAAATATTTTTGCAAAATTAATTAGTTTTAAATATAGTTAAATGTTGGATAGTTAAGAAAATATTCTTCTATTTTTAGAATATTTTGGACGTTTTAATAATCAGATTATCGTTATATAAAGTCATTGCCAATACAGTCAGCATGCTTGTTTGAATCTGAAAAAGCAGAACATTAAACTGTTTAAAAAATCCGATCTCGCACTTGCGGGCATTTTTCCGTACAATATGTCTCAGAAATCCTTGAGTGAATCACATGAGCACCCAAAATACTCCCAAGAAAAAACCGTTGGTTAATTTGCCTTTCCCGATTAAAAAAGAGAATGCGCAAAATGCCGATGAAGTGTTAGAAGAACTGCGCCCACGTCCACAGCGCTATGCTGATCGTACATGGATGCCACCTCGCGGTACGCGCCGTTCAATGGGAAAGCGTTAAGCTTTCAAATAAAAAAGCCATGGTTTTGCCATGGCTTTTTTATTTAGGTACTACACTTTGCATAATTAAATATCATTAAGCGTTGGTTTTCTTCTATTGTGCTTAAGGTAATAATTTCTTTTGTTCTGATACATGGCCATGTCAGCACGTTTTAGCATATCTTCCATACTTTCCCCATCTTGGTTGGTGGCAGAGCCAATAGACAAGAGAATGGGTTGGCTGGAGTAAAATTGGTTATCTACTAATAAAAGTTCTTCTAGGCTTTGCAAGCAATTCTGTAGTGCTGCCTCATCGGCACCGGGTAAAAGTACTACAAATTCATCGCCACCAATCCGACATGCAGAATAAGGGGTTTGTTGAACCAATTGATTTAATACGTTGCCTATACGCTGCAATACACTATCGCCCGCATCATGCCCTAAACTATCATTTATTACTTTTAAACTATTCATATCCATAAAAATACAAGAAACAGGACGTTGTCTATTACGTTGTAAGCAGTTTATTTCAGTTGTATAAAAAGAACGGTTATAGAGTTTGGTCAAGACATCATGTTTACCTAAATATTCAAGATATTTTTCCGCTTTTTTACGTGCAGTGATATCTGTGAGGGCAACCTGAACCATGCCCCAATTATCAAGGTAATCGGGGAATACGGTAAATTGCAGAAGGACGTGACGGATGCTGCCGTCAAGGGCATAATTCACGGCTTCACGTTGGTGATGAATATTGCCATTCCACAGTTCAATTAATTGCTCTCGAAAGGTTTGAATCATTTCCTGAGCAAAAAGTTTATGCAGGTTTTTAAATAAAACGTCTTTGGTTGGGGCACCAAATAACTCCAGTGTTGCCTGATTGACATCAATCATCACAATATCTTTGATGCATTCATTGATGAAATCACCATGAACATCCAAAAAAGTACTGAAGTCTTCAATCCCTAAATCCCGTAATTGATCTAATTTAATTTTGATCCGGCTGAAATCTTCCACCCAAAGTGAGGTCGGTGAATAAATAAAACGGGCTTCGGCGAGATGTCGGCTTTTTTCTTCAAGACGGCAGGCTTCAATATAAGGCGTAATGTTTTCGGTGGTAATTAATAGTAACGATAAATCATGTTCATGATGCGGCAGGACAATACCTTTAAGCTGAATATCCAGACGCTCTCCAGTCAGGGTGTAGTTCACTGCAGAATTGGAAAAATGAGTTTCGCCATTCCACAAAGCAAGCAGTTCCTTGACATGGGTTTTGCTCATATCTTCTTTAAAAATTAAATCAAGATTTTGATGCAAATGTTCAAAGTCTTTGGCTTGATACAGTTCAAGGGTTTTAGAGTTTACTTTTAATAATTTTATTTTTCTTGCACATTCAAGAATACGGGATTCATCTTGTTGTAGAAAATCCAACAAATCTTGAACACCCTGGTCGCGCCAGAGATCAAATTGTTTTTTGACTTCACTAAAGTCTTCTAGCCACATGGCAATGGGAGACAGTTCAAAAAAGGGAGAATCCGACATTTCCATTTAAGAAGCTCAGCATATTTATTTAAATTTAAGACTGCAGTATAAAGATAAAAAAATGATTTTAAAATAACGTGATAGGTAAATAATATTTTTGCTTAATGGTGGTTATATCACTAACTACAATTCAGCAGAGCTAAAAAAAGCCAATTCAGAAATTGGCTTTTCAAAAAGAAATATCAAAATTAACGACTTTTTTTACGTGCTTTATTTTCCGGTTTGGGTGCAGGAATTTCCCGTTCGCCTAGCCAAACATCTATAAAATCTTTTTCATTGATATTATATAATTCGAGTAAAGCCAAAATAACGCCACCGAACAGCATTGGACCTTCAGCGTTACTTTGCCATTCAAATATTTTCCCGTTTAAGACATGCAAAATATCTGAAACTTCAAAACTACGATCACGGCCATTACTATCGGTTGGGTAAATTTCTGTATTTAAAATAATTCTTGCAGCACTTTTTTCACTTTCTGATAAATCTAGGTGGGTAATAACGTCATCATCACGGGTTGAAAAAATTACTTCATCGGTAAAAACTGTTCTTAGGAAATGACGGGTCAGTTTGGGTAAGGCTCTTTCTACAAAAGGCCGGAATGAACTTGGGAAAATCACATTATGTGAAATACCTTTAAACATTGGTGCAATTTCTTCGGTTTTATAGCCCGCAATCCCACAGCCAATTGAAGTAATAAAATACTTGGTTTTGGGATGGTTTTTAGTATAAACCTTGAAATCATCAATATAGTGCTGAATTTGCGACAAAGGCATTTGTTGTAAATGCTCATTCATGGTTGGAATGGCATAGCTTTGACCTGACCAACCGCGACCGACACCTGTGATCGCACCAAAGTGCTCAAGCGCAGTGCGTGCAGCTCCACCTGCATGCTGTCCTGCCATATTACTGCCAAAAACAAATACAGTGTCTTCAGGCAAACTTTTTACAATATTTTCATCGTGATAGTGATATGACATAAGCGAATACAATCGTGATGGTCTTTCATTCATGTTGCAATTGAAATAGCAGATGGTCAAGTGAAAGATCAGCATTTTTAAATTTAGAATCAAAGATAAAGTCTTTAATTGCTACAAAGGTGATTTTGCGCGAAAAAAGTAATGCACCACCTCAATCTTGTCCAAGGCTATTTGAGCAAAGCATTTAAAGAGTAAAAGCAAGCGAAGCAGTCTGAGATTTAAAGTTGGGAAATACATAAATATAAATATCCCAATATTGCATGTTGAGCTTTAGCCCTCATATTATTGAAACTGTATTATTGTATAGAAGCTGAAAAATATGTCGGATAGTCAACAACCTTTTGAGTTAGTGACCAGCTATCAACCTGCGGGCGATCAGCCGCAAGCCATTGAGAAATTAGTCAAAGGTATTCAAAAAGGCTATCACGATCAGTTGTTATTAGGGGTAACGGGTTCGGGGAAAACCTATACCATGGCCAATGTCATTGCGCAGACACAACGTCCAACCATTGTCATGGCGCATAATAAAACCTTGGCAGCCCAGTTGTATGGTGAATTTAAGTCATTTTTTCCAAATAACGCTGTTGAATATTTTGTCAGTTATTACGACTACTATCAGCCTGAAGCCTATGTCCCATCTTCCGATACCTTTATTGAAAAAGATTCAGCGATTAATGATCACATTGACCAGATGCGTCTTTCGGCCACGCGTTCATTACTAGAACGTCGCGATGCCATTATTGTGGCTTCGGTTTCTGCGATTTATGGTCTGGGTGATCCGAATGCCTATATGAGCATGTTGCTGCATATTGTGCAGGGTGACCGAATTAGTCGTGATGACATTATTCGTCGTCTGGTTGAAATGCAATATACCCGCAATGAACTGGAATTCTTACGCGGTACCTACCGTATTCGCGGCGAAATTATGGATATTTTCCCGGCTGAATCGGATCAAAATGCCATTCGTATTGAACTGTTTGATGATGAGGTTGATTCCATCCGCTGGTTTGATCCATTAACAGGCAAGATGGTACGTAAAGTACCGCGTGTCACGATTTATCCCAAAAGTCACTATGTCACCCCGAAAGACAACTTGCAGCGTGCCATCGGCACCATTCGTGAAGAACTGAAAGAGCGTTTAGTATTCTTTCGCGAGCATGACAAATTACTTGAAGCGCAACGCATTGAACAGCGTACCCGTTATGACTTGGAAATGATGCAACAACTCGGTTATACCAACGGAATTGAAAACTATTCACGTCATTTGTCTGGTCGTCCATCGGGTGAAGCACCACCAACCTTGTTCGATTATATTCCGGATGATGCTTTACTGATTATTGATGAATCGCATGTCACCGTTCCGCAAATTGGTGCGATGTATAAAGGTGACCGTTCGCGTAAAGAAAATCTGGTCAATTATGGTTTCCGTTTGCCGAGTGCACTGGATAACCGTCCAATGCAATTTGAAGAATGGCAGCGTATTGTTCCGACCACGATTTATGTCAGTGCCACACCGGCAAAATATGAGCTGGAAAGATCTGAGCAAATTGCCGAGCAGGTGGTTCGTCCAACCGGTCTGATCGATCCTGAAATTGAAGTTCGTCCGGTTTTAACGCAAGTTGATGATGTGCTTTCAGAAATCAATCTGCGTAAAGATTTGGATGAACGTGTCTTGGTCACCACACTCACCAAGCGAATGGCGGAAGATTTAACCTCCTATTTAAAAGAATATGGGGTGAAAGTCGCTTACTTGCATTCAGATATCGATACCGTAGAGCGGGTAAAGATTATTCATGAGTTACGTTCCGGTGTGCATGATGTGCTGGTGGGGATTAACTTGTTACGTGAAGGTCTGGATATGCCGGAAGTATCTTTGGTGGCAATTCTGGATGCCGACAAAGAGGGCTTCTTGCGTTCTGAACGCTCACTAATTCAGACCATTGGCCGTGCCGCGCGTAATGTAAAAGGTAAAGCGATTCTGTATGCCGACCGTATCACCGATTCGATGCGAAAAGCGATTGATGAAACTGACCGACGTCGCGCTAAGCAGATCGAGTTCAATACGCTACATGGAATTACGCCGCGCAGCACTAAGCGTCAAAACAATAAAGATATTGATACTGGCGAAGTGCTGACTGATGATCAAATTGATGAAAATATCTCGGATCAGGCCCGTGCTTTAAGTGCAGATGAACGTCATATTCTGGCCGATCCTAAATTGCTGGCGAAGCACATGTCTAAACTGGAAAAAGAGATGTTGAAAGCATCGAAAGAATTACAGTTTGAGCAGGCAGCACGACTGCGCGATGAGATTGTCCGCCTAAAAGCACAGCTGCTAAGTTAAGTAGGAATGAAGTAGAAAATTAATTTTTTACTGCAAAATCATTACATAACACTACAGTATCACTCAGCTGGAATGGTTATTTTTAAATTGAGATTCACTTTATAACTCTTAAATTTTGACTTAAAAGGTAGCTTTATGACAACGAATGATCTTCCTAAAGCCGGCTTTAAACTGGCTAAAATTGCGTTAGGCGGAGCCGTACTCATTGGCTTGGGTATGGCAACCATGGCTTATGCACAAACCAAGCCTTTGCATACTGTCGAGAAAGTCGAATTAGATAAATATTTAGGCGTTTGGTATGAAGTTGCGCGTAAGCCGATGTACTTCCAAAATAAGTGTGATCGGGATGTAACTGCTACTTATACCTTAAATGAAAATGGTAATGTTGGGGTAGATAATCGCTGCTATAGTAAAGATGGAAAATTAAACCATTCTGTTGGTGAGGCATTCATTCAAAATGCGCCATTTAATACCAAGTTGAAAGTCAGTTTCTTACCGGAATCTGTTCGCTGGTTGCCGGTAGGGCGTGGTGATTACTGGATTTTAAAAATTGACGATGCTTATCAAACGGTATTGGTCGGTGAGCCACGCCGTAAATATCTGTGGGTATTGTCTCGTTCAGCACACCCAGATCAAGCGGTGGTCAAGGAATATCTGGATTATGCCCAATCTATTGGTTATGACATTAGTGATGTAATTCATACCAAACAAACCCAGAAATAATCTTAAAACATTGACGGATAAAACCATGCTTCGGCATGGTTTTTTTATTGAATGGTTAAATTGGAGAGTGGATTATAAAGTTTTCTTGGCGTGTAATGTTTATAATGCCAGCGAGATAAATCCAGAGATGCAAGATGTATAAAGGCGTAGCTTTGTCTGTATTGGCATCGGTCACTTTTGGGGTTTTGTATTTCTATACACAATTTTTAAAACCTTTAGATAGCGAACAGACTTTTGCTTGGCGTATGTTGGCCACACTGCCATTTTTAACTTTGTTTATGTGGTGGACCGGAGATTTACAACATGTTGCAGATATTCTTAAACGGATTTTTAAGCAACCGACTTTTTTAATCTGGCTGGTTATCAGTTCAATTTTATGTACCACCCAGCTTTGGTTATTTCTATGGGGACCGATTAATGGCCGGGGACTGGAAGTCTCTTTGGGGTATTTTTTATTGCCACTGGTGATGGTGCTGATCGGTTGTGGGCTCTACAAAGAAAAACTGTCTCGTTGGCAGATTGCTGCAGTTCTTTTTGCCAGTCTCGGTGTTGGGCATGAATTGTGGCGTATTGGCAGTATTGCTTGGGAAACAGTATATGTTGCCGTAGCCTATCCAGTTTATTTCTTTTTACGACGGGCTTTTAAAACTGACCATTTGGGTGGTTTTTGGTGGGATTTATTTTTAATCCTTCCGGTCGCTATCTATTTATCAACAGTGTATAGCGACTCTTTGGCTTTAATTGGACAATTTCCCCACTTAATCTGGGCGGTTTTAGGGTTAGGCTTTTTAAGTGCCTTGGGACTGGGAAGTTATATTCTGGCGAGCCGTTATTTGCCTTTTGTTATATTTGGATTGTTAAGCTATTTAGAACCGGTATTACTTGCCTTTGCATCCATTGCTTTAGGTGAAAGGGTAGAAACGGCAGAATGGTTGACCTATATTCCAATTTGGTTTGCGGTGTTATTGCTGGTATTAGAAGGTTCAATTCATCTGGTTAAGCAACAGCGGAAGCAAAAGGCTTTAGCTCAAAATCTGGGAAATTATCAAGATCGCTTAAAGTAATCAGTTTCATGCTTTGACCGTTGTCGGATAAAGCAACATTTGCACCGAATTTATTGTTTTGGTATGAAATATGAGGGTGTATGACTTTCAATATGAAAATCATAAAAATAATTACAACTATTTTGTCAATTAATAGTGAATATATAGCAAAATTTGCGGGTTAAAATCAGCTTTTGATTCAAACTTCCTGATAATTCCTTTACAATTGTGGGGTTTTGAAATTCATGCCTAGATATACAATTAATTAGAGGACGTATCTGTGAGCAAAGACACTATCATCGCCCTACATGCAGATCACCAAGGTCGCTGGAAAAACCGTGAAGAAATCGCGGAACATATGATTGCCTTAATTGGTCAGTTGTATCGTGAAAAAAATATCGTGACTTCTGTATTCGGTCGTTCTTTAGTTAACCGTTCAGTTATCCAGATTTTAAAAGCACACCGTCGTACACGTGTGATGGATGTTGAACTTTCTGTGGTTAACACTTTTCCAATCTTAGAAGCTTTGGCTAAAGTTGAGAAAATTGGTTCTGCTGAAATCGATCTAGGTAAACTTGCGGTTGAATTTAAAGAAAAAGGCGGCGACATCGATGCATTTGTTGCAGATGCTGTTAAATCTTTAGAAGGCAATCCTGCAAATGTTGAACCTAAAGATGTCGTTCTTTACGGTTTCGGTCGTATCGGTCGTATTCTTGCGCGTTTGATCATTGGTCAATCAGGTTTGGGTCGTGGTTTAAGCCTAAAAGCCATTGTTGTTCGTAAATCATCTGACGGTGATTTGGAAAAGCGTGCATCTTTACTTCGTCGTGACTCAATTCACGGTCCATTTGCAGGCACAATTTCTGTAGATGAAGAAAACGAAGCAATTATTGCCAACGGTAACTTCATTAAAGTCATTTATGCTTCAAGCCCAGCTGAAGTGGATTACACTGCTTTTGGTATCAATAAGGCTTTAGTGATTGATAACACGGGTAAATGGCGTGATGCTGAAGGTCTTGCTGAACACTTGAAATGCCCAGGCGTTGCTCGTGTGGTATTGACTGCTCCAAGCAAAGGCGAAATGAAGAATGTGGTGTATGGCGTAAACCATACTGACATTTTAGATGAAGACAAAATCATTTCTGCTGCGAGCTGCACAACAAATGCAATTACTCCAGTATTAAAAGTGTTAGATGACAAATACAAAGTGCTTAATGGGCACGTTGAAACTGTTCACTCTTTCACAAATGACCAGAACTTGATCGACAACTACCACAAGGCAGATCGCCGTGGTCGTGCTGCGACTTTGAACATGGTGATTACTGAAACTGGTGCTGCGAAAGCGGTTGCTAAAGCTCTTCCTGCGCTTAAAGGCAAGTTGACTGGTAACTCTGTACGTGTTCCAACGCCTAACGTATCGCTTGCTATTCTGAATTTAACCCTTGATAAAGAAGTTGATCGTGAAGAAGTTAACGAATACATTCGTCAAATCTCTATCAACTCAAGCCTTCAAGGTCAAATCGGTTATACAAATTCGACCGAAGTTGTGTCGAGTGACTTTATCGGTTCACGTACTGCAGGTGTATTTGATGCGCAAGCAACAATCACTTCAGGTACTCGCTTAACAGCGTATGTTTGGTACGATAATGAAGTGGGCTATAGCTGCCAGGTATTGCGTATCGCTGAACAAATGTGTGGCGTAAGTTATCCGAAAGTTCCTGCTGAAACAAATGCATAATTTGTAAAGTAGTAAAAAAGAGTCTCATTTGAGGCTCTTTTTTTTGTTTTTCTAAAGTTGAGAATTGAGCTGTTATCTAAGTTTTCTCATTTAAATTAACTCCATTCGCTTTTGAATAAATATGATTTTTCTTTCAAATAGTCATTAGCAGGCTTTGTGATCTAGTCAGAGGTGGTTATGAGTTTCTTTTATGAAATTTGATACACTCAATTGTTTTAAAATAATTACATTTTTTGTTAACCAAGCATTCTTTTAAATCTTATGTCTCATAATCTTTATTCTAAAAAAACAGTAAATTGATGGTTTTATATATTTGAATAACTTATCTTGTTATATTGGCTTGCTTAAGGTAAGTATATATATAAAAGTAAGTTAATAATAAAATTGGAGAACATGGATGAGCACCTACGCAACCAGTCATTTACTTGGACAAGTTTTATCCAATGAGTGTCCTTCACGTAAAATATTGGAACATTTAACCACCAAGTGGTCTGTATTAGTTTTACGCTGTTTAAGTGAGGGAGTGCATCGTTTTAGCGAATTAAGGCAGCGTATTGAAGGGGTAAGTGAAAAAATGTTGGCGCAAACGCTAAAGGTATTGGAAAAAGATGGTTTTTTGATTCGTACGGTTTATCCGGTTGTACCGCCTAAAGTGGAATATCAGCTGACGATATTAGGGGCGCAGGCAGCTGAAAAAATGACAATGCTTACGGGTTGGATTGAACGAAATTTGCCTGAAATTTTAGAAAATAAACCATCTCCTGTTAAATAAAAATACAGAGTCATTTAAATGCTTTATGAGCTATCTAAGTGAAGAGATTTAATCTAAAAGAGTCTATTTGTTGGAATAAATTGAAGGGTGAATTTAAAAAATGATAAAAGGAACCTTACTTTTTTATTAAACTTTTTAAAAATCTAAACGGCAATTTTATACTTCACGAAATATAAGAAGGGAATCTTAAAAGCAGAGGAAAGTTATTTAGAAATAATTAGGTAAAATACCGCTTTATATTTTTTATCAATTTTTTCAAATCTGTGTACTTAAAGTTTGGATTGAGATTTATTTGAATAATTTAAGAAAATACATGAAATTTAATTTAAAAATCAGATTAATAAAGGTAAGTGTATGGTTATTTTTAATTTTATGAGTGAATAATTGAACTCAGCTAAGCAATATGAGCTCAGTTCAAGCCAAATTTATCTGAACAATGCTAAAAATCATGTAATGCTGAATAATTCTATTCGAGAAATTTTGTAAAATATGGCAGAATATGCGGTTTTAAAGTATTTAGAGGATTGGCAGCATGCGCTTTGTTGATGAAGCAGTCATTACCGTAGAGGCTGGCGACGGTGGCAATGGCGTAGCCAGTTTTCGCCGTGAAAAATTTGTACCATTTGGCGGTCCAGATGGTGGTGATGGTGGACGTGGCGGTAACATCTATGTTGAAGCTGGTAACGACACCACCACTCTTGTAGATTATCGTTATACACGTAGATTCCGTGCAGAACGTGCTAAAAATGGTCGTGGTGCAAACTGCTCAGGCCGTGGCGGTGAAGACACCGTATTAAAGGTTCCAGTAGGAACAACAATTGTCGATACAGAATCAGGCGATATCATCGGCGACTTGGTCACTAATGGTCAGCGTGTATTGGTGGCAGCAGGCGGTGAAGGTGGTTTGGGTAATACTCATTTTAAATCATCTACAAATCGCTCGCCACGTAAGTGCACAACGGGTACCAAAGGTGAATACCGTGAAATTCGTTTAGAGCTTAAAGTTCTTGCGGATGTGGGTTTGCTTGGTATGCCAAATGCAGGTAAATCGACCTTTATTCGTGCAGTATCGGCAGCGAAACCTAAAGTTGCAGATTATCCATTTACCACCATGGTTCCAAACCTGGGTGTAGTCGATGCGGATAGCCATCGTTCATTCGTCATGGCAGATATTCCAGGATTAATCGAAGGTGCGTCAGAAGGTGCGGGTCTGGGTATTCGTTTCCTTAAACATTTGGCACGTACCCGTATTTTGTTGCACATTGTTGATGTACAACCGATCGATGGTTCAGATCCTGCTCATAATGCAAAAGCGATTTTAAAAGAGTTAGAGAAATTCTCTCCAACGCTTTCTAAATTGCCTGTGGTTTTGGTATTAAACAAAGTTGACCAGCTTGATCCGGACACCAAAGAAGAATGGTGTAACCATCTTCTGCAAGAAATGCAGTGGGAAGGTCCTGTATTCCAAACTTCTGGCTTAATGTCGGAAGGGACGAAAGAAGTTGTGTATTACCTGATGGATCAAATTGAACAACAACGTGAACGCGAAGTTGAAGATCCAAAATATGCAGCAGAAATGAAAGCATTCCGTGATCAGCTGGAAGCTGAAACACGTGAACAGACTATTGCAGCGAAAGAAGCTTATCGTGAAATGCGTCGTCAACAACGTCTTGCTGGTCTATTGGCTGAAGACGATGAAGATGATGATGAAGACGACGATAACGATGTGGAAGTGTTTTACGTACGTTAAGCTCTTGGGATAGAGTACTGAGGACAAGATGATAGAAGTGGTAGATGGGCAACGTCAGCTCAAGGGTTGTAAACGAATCGTTGTTAAAATCGGATCATCTTTACTCACAGCAAATGGGCAAGGTTTAGATTTGGATGCAATTTCGCATTGGGCGAAACAAATTGCAGATCTACACAATGCAGGACACGAGATTATTCTGGTGTCATCCGGTGCTGTGGCTGAAGGCATGGTTCGTATGAAACTTGAGAGCCGACCCACTGATCTACCCAGTCTTCAGGCGTGTGCTGCCATTGGTCAGATGGGCCTGATTCATACCTGGTCGAGCGTACTTGAGAAACATCAGATTCGAACTGCGCAAGTTTTATTGACGCATGATGACTTGGCAGACCGTAGACGTTACTTAAACTCTTGCGATGCATTACAGAACTTGATTGACTGGAAAGTGATTCCAGTCATCAATGAGAATGACACGGTATCAACGGATGAAATTCGCTTTGGCGATAACGATACTTTAGCCGCTATGGTGGCAGGTCAGGTTCATGCAGATTTGTTGATTATCTTAACCGATCAGCAAGGCATGTTTGACTCTGACCCGCGTTCTAATCCAAATGCAAAACTGTTCCATACAGTGCGTGCTTTAGATGAAAGCCTGTTTGATATGGCGGGTGGTGGCGGAAAATTTGGTCGTGGCGGTATGTTGACCAAAGTTCGTGCAGCACGCTTGGCAGCGAAATCAGGTTGTCCAACACTGATCGCAAGTGGTGAAAGTGACAATGTCCTTGCCCGCTTAATGTCTGGTGAATTGCTTGGAACATTGTTTATTACTGACAATGACCGTATTACCGCACATCAGCAATGGTTGGCTGCACATCTGCAAACTGCAGGGCGTTTAGTCTTAGACGATGGTGCAGTGAAAGCCATTAAAGAAAACCATCGCAGTTTGTTGCCTGTTGGGGTGAAAGCGGTGGAAGGGCATTTCGACCGTGGTGATGTGGTTGAATGTGTTGATTCACAGGGTGGTCGTATTGCGGTTGGTCGGGTCAACTTTAGTTCGCGTTCGGCTGAAATTGTGAAGGGTTTATCTTCCGATAAAGTGCATCAAGTTTTAGGTGAAGCGCGCTCACTCGAGATGATTCATCGCAATCATATGGCGATCTACTAGGAAAAACATGCAACAACGATGAATATAAAATTCGTTTGAAAAGCATTGAAGTATATGGGTTTTGCTGTTTTACGAGTGTTTTATAATAACTTGGAAAGACATTGAAACACCATGCAGAGGGAGGTTAGACTGGAGGTTATTGGTCTAACCTCTTTTTTATTGTCAGGTGCTAACCTCCATGCTTAACAAACAACAGATTGATGCTTTAAAGCCGAAGGATAGGCTATTCAAAACTAGTGACGGCGATATGCTTTATATCTTTACGTCACCGGCTGGTCGTAAGTCTTGGAAGGTGCTTTATACCTTTGAGGGAAAGAAAGGCACTATAACTTTGGGTGAGTACCCGATTGTTTCAATTAAAGACGCGCGGTTGAAGCGGGATGCGATTAAGGCACAGCTTGCCAATGGAATTAATCCCAATCAAGAAAAGAAATTAGCCAAGCAGAAAAGACTTGTCAGCATGAGCTTTGGTGAGTTACTTGGGCGATACCTTGAAGTAGTTACACCTACTCACAAAGGCGCAAAACAGGAAAAGAGTGTTATCAATAGTTACATTCGTGACTTTCCCAAGCTAATGCTTAAATCGGTAAGTGAGCTTAGTCAGTTGGATATGATCGAATTTAGGAACGAAAGGCTGAGAAAGGTTAGCGAATCAACCGTAGCAAGGGATTTAGGGGTTCTAGGTGGCGTGTTCCGTTACGCACGACAGGAACTTAGGATCATGTCTGAATCACCATTGACGGACGTTGCTAAACCTCGGCAGGCAGAGAGTAGAGAGAGACGCATCTCTGAGGTGGAAATAAATAAAATCCTAGAAGCATTTAGCTATCAGCCAACATTTCAGCCTATCAATAAAAAACAGCAGACCGCTTGGGCATTTTTATTTGCTATCGAGACAGCTATGAGGGCAAGTGAAATAACGGGACTGACTTGGGCGAATGTCTTTGATGACTATGTACTGCTACCGGATACAAAAAACGGCACTTCGAGAAAGGTGCCTCTTTCGACTAAAGCAAAAGAAATGCTAGAGCTAATGCGGGGCCTCAATAGCGAAACGGTTTGTACGCTTACAAGCGCAAATACACTTTCGCAATATTTTTGGCAAGTTGTAACCGAGAAATTAAAAATAGAGAATTTAACCTTTCACGATACACGACACGAAGCCACTACACGTTTAGCGCAAAAGTTACAGATTCAAGACTTGGCCAAGGTTACAGGGCACAAGGACTTAAAAACACTTATGCGATATTACAATCCGACTGCAACAGAGTTGGCAGATAGAATCAACCAAGTCGATGAACCAAACCTAATTAGATTTAAGAAGGCGCAATAGGTATGACGCACCTTACAATTGACGAAGTAATTAAAGTAATCAATAGAAAAACCGACCGGACTTTAACGCGCCGTGAAATAGCGCGATTATGTGAAGCGCGAGAGTTACAAGTATGTTTTGAATGTCAGACGCATAATTGTCATTTGGGTATATGCGACGAGAACGCCCCCTTCGATTTAATTTCAGAAGTAAAACTGATTGGTATACGGGGAGTAAATAACCGTGAGCCATTATATCTAGCCCCTTCATATGATCACAAAGATGCTGTATTTGATGCAATTACGGGTACATCTAAAGGTTCGATAGAAATACAGCTTGTGCGGAATCTGAGTCACCAGCGTCAGCGAATGCTTTTAATACGAGACGTTGGAGACCAATACTTATATGACATTGATTCAAAGCACAAGAACGGTTGGCAGCTGTTTGATTCACCTAAATACTTCTTTGAGTTCGAGCGGGAGAAGGGCGCATCGGCATCTTACACGATCACGGCCGATGAGCTGCTAATTACCAGAGATTCGCTGAACGCATACATCGCTAAAACAAAAGCAAAGCCAAAAAAAGAAATAGATAAATACAGTCCCAATGAAACAAAGAAACTCGTTATAAGATTGGCACGTCATATCATCGCTAAAGACCATGTTGGCATTGTGAGTAAGGCGCAGTTAGCGAGATCGATCATCAAAGAACTTAAAGACACAGAACATAATAAAAATATAAAAGGCTGCGATGAAAAAGCCAAAGTAGAAAACGTCGGGAACTGGATAAAAGAATTAAAAAAAGGGGAGGTGGGGCGCAAGTTAAATAATCAGAATGAAGAAATGCAGGCTTTGATCAGTGAAGCTATTGCTGATTTTCCTGAGGATATAAATAGGGAAATATAAATAGGGAAATTATCTTTTCCAATTTCGGACGTGATTCTATTACCAAAATTAAAGCATGTTCATAATCGCAACATCCGAGCACACAGAGACACGATTATGAACATTGCACAACTGCCAAGATTCCCAAAGGTAGAGCACTTAACATCATCCAAAGCATTGCCACAAAGAACATACATAACTAAAACAGGCGAAAACGCGGGTAAGGTTTGCATTAAGCGTGAGCAGCCCGCACGTAATGGTTTATTGCCAATCACTTCTAAGACTCTATGGACTTGGGTTAGAGAGGGAAAATTCCCAAAGCCAATAAAGATGAACGGGGTGACTGTTTGGAATTCTGCCGATGTTGAGAAATGGCTCGAGCAGCAGGGGGCGAAATGAAACACTTAACACAATGGCAGGGGGCCGAACTTCTCGCAAGCCTTCTAAACGGGGATGCTAAAAAATGGTATGGGTTTTTAGCCAAAAATAGCCGTCACCATGCGAACCAAAGCAATGGCTACAAGATCACAACCCATATTGTGAATGGAAAACTGGCATATACCGAGGCAGCCTTACTTGAGTTTGTACGCCTAACCCTGACGCCACACAAGGAGACATCAAAGTGAACCAACTCCCGAGCCTAAGTGATGAGTCTATTAATGAGATTGCATTGAATATCATTGACGAAAATGATGGCGATTTTGATTTGAAGACAGAGGCGGGTATTGATGAGGCATGTCACCGCGCAATCTCCTACTACAAGTTTCATGGCTTTGAACTTACGTATGCCGACATTAAGGGCGAATTAGGCAGACAAATAAAAGCGCTGAAAGAACTCCAATTGATGTGACTACATCAGCAGGTATCAAAAAAAGGGGGCACTAAACGGCCCCCTTTAATTTAGGAATCAATCAAGATGAGATTAACTTCCAAACAAATCGAGATATTGCAAAAGGTTGAAAGTGGCAACCTAGACGGCTCATTGATTGACCTTACTCAGTTAAAGCAATCACTGAGTTATACCGCAACAAAGCAAGCCGTCTTATGTAGCATCAACCACCTTGCCAAACGCGACTTGATAGAGCGTATAGGGCGCGAATCAAGAAACGGCTCCCTATGTACTACGCTTACTCTTACAAGCAATGGCAAGGCGCTCTTAAACACCTATGCCCCTTCTTTAAAGTCAGTTTTGATTGAAGCGGACGAGCAAGACTTCGACAAACTTGATCGGATATTCATATAAATAAAAACGGCGCTGTGAGCACAAATCACAACGCCGTCGTACGTCATACAGAGCTTAAAATATGAACGCAATTTACACCCCTGATTATACGGCTTCATCCAATCACGTCAATTCGATTTATGAAAGCGAAGCCGAGACCTTAAGCAAGCTAGACAGCCTATATTCTGGCCAAGATTTGGTTAAGTCTTCAATGGGAAAAGCTGTGTCGGTTGGTGGCAATGCCCAAGAAGTATTAACGGCAAGACTTGATGATGAACTTGACCAATTGCTACTAGAGTCATTGGCAGACGAACGCAACATCACCACCGTATCACCCAAAATATCAGATGAAGACCTAGAGCAACAATTGCAAGGCATGCACCTACGTTATGCCGACAATGCCAAACGTGCGGATGATTGGGAAGCGGAGATTTATAGCGACATTCACAGCTACGATTTTAAAGCGATGGGCATTGAGATCAAGCCAGTCATTGACTTCATCACTTTACAGTTTGAAGTAAACAAACCGACTACGCGCCACTGTATCAAAAAGCATTTAACCGAAAAGACTGGCACACGCTACTACATTCAAAATGACGAGGGCGGGATTGAGCAATCCGGCAACGTGTTCACCATTAAGCAGGTGCATGACGTAAGGTCGAGAAAGGACTTAAAAGCCATCATCCAATGTTTGGAGCGTTACGGGATGACATACGGTGACATCAAAGTAACCCGCATAGAGGTTTCACTCGACTTCTACAACGCAAGAAGCAAAGCATTGTTGACGGCGCTTTATAAGTCATTGGCCTACTTTGAGGACTCGATCAATGAACGGATATACAAGACCGAAAATGTTTTTACGCCAATTCCAAAGACTCCCATTGACCTCCTAAGGAAGCTTGAGGATGGTTATTGTATCGGGGTGAATCCTGACGGCTCCCTTGCATATCATACCTCGTACCACAAGATGACAGACAGAGGCTTAAACCTTCCTGAGAGCGAGCACCGATTTAGAACAGAAGTGAATTGCGCCGTTTCAGAATTTGGAGTGAATAACAGCCTAAGCAACCTTCCCGAAATCATTCAATGCGCCTTTAATCGTTTGAAGTTTACGCAACTCAGCAAGAGCGCAACCGGAGAGGATAAAGAGCTGTATCAGAAATCGGTGGCAATGTTTGGCAAGCGGGTTAAGGAGCATTACAGCGGAAGCAGACACAAGCGGAACTTCAATCAAGTGATTGTCAAAAATGGTGAATTGAACAAAGCAATTAGCCGAAAAGTGAGTGACCTCAAGCGGAACTTTAAAAAGTGACTTCGCAAAAAGTACGCACTTTTTAATGTATTCATTTTCGCAAAAAGTACGCACTTTTCATGATGCTGATCTTCGCAAAAAGTACGCACTTTTTTTTAGAAGCAAAAACGCTGTAAGGCTTGGCGGGCCATTCCTAGAGGGCAATATTGACGCCGTTGTCTGCCTATTAACTTATATAGCTCTATATAACCTATATAGGACTGTTCAATGACACAGGTAATGACAGCGGTACTGTCCAATCATATTTCAAGAGGGGGAGGAAGTGAGCGAAGCGAACTGACGGACCAAGAACAGGGATAGATTAATAAAAAAATTGGGCGAAATTTCTTTAATTCACACCTTTTACTTTTTTAATCGACATAATCAATCGAAACACCATCCCAATTGATCAGTAAATCAACATGTTAAGTCACCGCTTAACAAACTTTTATTGATAGCATTGATTACAAGACAACCAATATTCACTTAAACACAAAATTGGAAGCAATCATGACTGTAACGCAATTAACCGAAGAACAATTTATCACCCTAACAGAAGCAGCGGTTCAAGATGACTCTATCAACTTAACTTCAATGACCGTTCTCAACTCAATACAGGGGACAATCATTCAAAGTGTAAGCGGTGAGTATTTGCTAATCAGCGAATAAGCTTTAATCACAAAAGGCGAAGTCTTAGAAAATTCGCCTTTTGCCCAGAGTATAGCGTGTGTAGTGCGTGAGCTTATTTTCAACTAACCTTGTCTCAAGCGATATCGCTCCAATTTGCCCCGTAGTTGATTTTAATTACCTGAATGTAGGGTTGTTGTTTTTATAATTTAAATGCAGTTTGAAGCAAGCCAGAGCGAAACAGACCGCTATTGCGGGTATACCTGAGAAGAATATGTTTATAGAACTTATTGAAGCATTTAAAAAATGGGGTGGGTTATTTATTTTTGCGGTAATAATGCTAGTTATCGTTCGAATTTTTAGTTCCCCAGTTGAACAAAATGTTTATCGCGCCCCTAGTCTATACCACCCTAAAAATGATGAAACTAATCAAAATGTCGAACCGAATGAAATTCAGGCTCTAAACACTGTAGCGGAAGAGCTTTCCGAAAAGGAAATACAAGAATTTGAAGCCAAGATTGATAAGCTATGGGATAACAAATTAGCTTATGCGAACTTTTTACCATCATTTAATTCAAGCGTAGGCTTGGGGGATTACATGAAGGCAAACAAGTTAAAATTTTCGCGTGTGGAATACGATTGCGATTCTGATACAAAGAATTGTACGGTTACTGCTTGGCTTACACAAAAATCAAACCCTTCAAAAGGCGCTGATACTCATTGCGGAAAAATGGCAGTATGGAAAAGTGCAGAAGGCGATCTTGACAAATGGAATCCGGTACAAGGTTTGGCTGAAACAATTTATGCGTACGATAAAAAGGTAGTATTTATGCTTATCGATGAAGAAAATCAACGTTGGGCAGGTTGTTATTGATTAACCTGCAACATGGTTAGACGAATCCTGAGCGGTGGTTAAGCGAGAGGTTAATTGTCTTTAATTGATATTTTATATTATAAAAAACAATAGTTTGTTTTGATATTGCATCGCAATCATATGGCGATTTACTAAAAGATTTTCGTAATAAAAAAGTCCCGCTTTCGAGCGGGATTTTTTATGTATTTTTATTTGAGTTATTTAATCAGACCTTTTTGAATGAGGGGATGAAACAACTTTTGATAAATCCACATCACCCAAGACATCGGTTTTGCCTGATAATGATTCCATAGTTTTAAGCCTGCAAGATTCACAACCCAAGACAAAATAAAAGCACCCAGCATATCAATTGGAAAATGCACACCAACATAGACTCGTGACCATGCAACTAGCCAGGCGACCGCGAGTAAAAATCTGCCAATGTCCCGCCGTGCCGACAAATAGTAAGCAAATGCAATACTGCTAAAAATGGTCATGTGATTACTGGGAAAAGACCCTGTTGCTTCATGTGCAATTAAAGTATGACCGACATGCATTACGAAAGGACGTGGAGTATTCAATAGATAGGACATCAACTCACTAATTGAAAGAGCAATACAACAAAATATAAAGGCTTTTACAATCAGGGTTTTCGAGTTGTTACTGCCATAAAACCAAAACAAGGCAAAGCAGCCAATCAGCAGATAAACTAAATCACGGGCGATAAAAATCGCGTAGTGCATTATCACAGGAGAAGCCTGTTGTGGCACATTCAGCAGGCTAAACAAATCAAGATTTAAACTTTCAATGGACATGTAGGAATGGCGAGATCACAGCGTAAGGATGGGGTGATTTTATAAGAAAAATAAAATGAAACACGCGACCGGTTTGTCGTCATATTGTTGTACATACTATATTTAGCTTATTAAAAAACCGTGTGTGAACACGGTTTTTTATTTAAATCACGATTCAATTATTTAAACTGAATCGCACCATTGGCGTTTACAGTAATTTTAGATTCACCCGCTGCAACATCTTGAGCATCTACAGCTTCAGCACCTGAAAATTTAGCCATACTGGCACGCATCATGATGGGCTGCGGATATTGATTGCTGGTATTCAAATTGAGATTAATCAGGTTATACCCTGATTTATTCCATGCCTGACTGAGCATTTGTGCACGTTGTTGAAAGTTTTTGGACGCTTCAACCATCAGTTCATTTTCTACTTTTTTTCGTTGTGCATCTGAAACGCTAAAATTAATCGATTGTGTCTGGAAGTTTTGTTGAAGTTCACCAATCAATTGGCTGGCTGCTTTAAAGTCAGTACTCTCAATTTGAATTTCTGCACGACCACGCCATTCTTTCAATTTACGATTCTCGTTATCATAAATTGGATAAGTGGTTTGAGAGCCTGTTTCTACTTTAACTTGTGGATATTTCTTCGCTAAAGCCATGGCTTGATTCATTAGTTGCGTGATTTGTGAGGCAAGTTCAGCAGGTTGTTTGTTGCTTTTTTCGATGTATAAAACCGCATGCATTTCATCGTTCGATACTTTGCGTGCTGCTTCTGCTTGTACATTGATGACGTTGTAATTAAGTTGTTCATTTTGTTGAGCAAAGGCAGTTGCACTGAAAGCAGAGGCTAAAACCAGAGTTGAGAGAGTTAAATAACGCATTTTTTTGACCTGTTTTTGTAAGTAAAATTTGAATCTATACGGATGATATTAAAGTGTGTTTATGGTGAATTTTAGTAGAGTTTGTGGTGGGATTGTAAAAATAAGCTCAAAAAAGTCTATTCATTTTTATTTATGAAATTTAAGAAAAATTATACACTTATAAATTAATTTGCAAGAAGTTTTACTTTATGACACGACTTTACCCATAAAAGCATAAGAAAATAAGGTTTTCTTTCCCCTGTCACAATGTAAGATGATAATCCAACCTATAGATTAGCTTGATTTTTTTTTCGATGAATTAAGGTAGATAAAGTGCCGAAAGTTGTTTATTTTTCAGAAAAAGTCGGTATCATCCGCCCTTTAGTTATGACAAACAAATTCAAGTCTGGCTAGATTCTATAAAGCACCGAGTCAAAGGACCGAAAGTCACCCGACTTATTTCTTTCAACCCATATCAGAGATGGTAATTCGATATGAGCGTTTCTTCTGTAAATCCTGCTCCTAATTCTACTAACGAATACTATTTGACTCGCCAAAGCCAAATGGAATCCAATGTTCGTAGCTATCCTCGTAAATTACCGTTAGCGATAGCAAAAGCTTTAGGCTGTTGGGTTACTGATGTTGAAGGTACAGAGTACCTCGATTGTTTAGCTGGGGCAGGAACATTGGCTTTGGGCCATAACCATCCTGCGGTCATTCAAAGTATCCAAGATACACTTGCAAGTGGTCTCCCATTGCATACTTTGGATTTAACCACACCTTTAAAAGATGCTTTTACTGAGGCTTTACTTGAGCAATTACCGGGTGGTAAGGCTGAGTATTGTTTACAGTTCTGTGGCCCGTCTGGTGCAGATGGTACAGAAGCAGCAATTAAATTAGCAAAAACCTATACAGGTCGTAGTTCAGTGATCAGCTTCTCAGGCGGCTATCACGGAATGACGCATGGCGCTTTGGCCATGACAGGTAACTTATCTGCAAAGAATTCGGTGAATGGCTTAATGCCTAGCGTACAGTTTATGCCATATCCGCATGAATACCGTTGCCCATTGGGTGTTGGCGGTGAAGCAGGGGTAGATGCCTTAACTTACTACTTCGAAAACTTTATTGAAGATGTTGAAAGTGGTGTAACCAAACCTGCAGCTGTCATTCTCGAAGCAATTCAGGGTGAGGGCGGTGTGGTTACAGCGCCAACCAAATGGTTGAAAAAAATCCGTGAAGTGACTGAAAAGCACAACATCGTACTTATTCTTGATGAAGTTCAAGCCGGTTTTGCACGTTCAGGCAAAATGTTTGCTTTTGAACATGCAGGGATTGAACCTGATGTTGTGGTGATGTCAAAAGCAGTGGGTGGTAGCTTACCGCTTGCGGTACTGGGTATTAAACGTAAGTTTGATGCTTGGCAGCCTGCTGGTCACACAGGAACTTTCCGTGGTAACCAATTGGCGATGGGTACTGGTCTTGCAACAATCAAAACCATTAAAGAGCAAAATCTTGCGCAAAATGCCCAAGAACGTGGGGATTTCCTGCAAGCTGAATTGAAAAAATTAGCGGCTGAATTCCCATGCATCGGCAACGTACGTGGTCGTGGCTTAATGATTGGTGTTGAAATTGTAGACGAGCGCCAAAAGGCAGATCACATGGGTTCATTGCCAGGTGATTCTCAATTGGCTGCTGCGATTCAAACTGCATGTTTCGACAATAAATTGTTGCTCGAAAAAGGTGGTCGTAACGGTACAGTGATTCGTTTACTTTGCCCATTGATTATCACACATGATGAATGTGTGGAAGCTGTTGCTCGCTTTAAGAAAGCAGTGGCTGAAGCTCTTGTTGCTACTCGAGGCGCATAATACATGGTAGATTTTGCAGAACATCGTAAAGCGTTACTCTGCAATGATGCTCAATCCATTGCTGACTATGAGTCGGCAATGGGTGAGGCTACAAAAGCTGTAGCGGCATGGTTGCATAACGATAAAATGTATACTGGGGGCAGCATTAAAGATTTGCGCAATGCGATTTCTTTTCATGCCACTAAACAAGGCTTGGGCGTACATAAATCGCTTGAGCGTATGGTTGAGCTTTTTTTAAATAAAAGCTTAAAAGTACACCATCCCCATTCTTTAGCACATTTGCACTGCCCAACTATGGTAGTGAGCCAGATTGCTGAAGTTTTAATTAATGCAACCAACCAGTCTATGGACTCATGGGATCAAAGCCCTGCAGGTTCATTGATGGAAGTTCAGTTAATTGACTGGCTTCGTCAAAAAGTCGGTTATGGTGCAGGTCAGGCAGGTGTATTCACCTCTGGCGGTACACAATCGAACTTGATGGGCGTTTTGCTTGCACGTGATGCTTGTATCTCGAAAAACTGGAAAGACGAAAACGGTAATCCGTGGTCTGTTCAGCGTGATGGTATTCCAGGCGATGCAATGCGCAACGTCAAAGTGATTTGTTCTGAAAATGCACATTTTTCTGTGCAAAAGAACATGGCAATGATGGGCATGGGCTTCCAGTCTGTAGTCACTGTTCCGGTGAACAGCAATGCACAGATGGATGTGGCTGCTCTAGAAGCGACAATGGCTCGCCTGCAAGCAGAAGGCAAAATCGTTGCATGTGTGGTTGCGACTGCGGGTACAACCGATGCCGGTGCGATTGATCCATTAAAAGAAATTCGTGAAATCACCAACAAATATGGTGCGTGGATGCATATCGACGCAGCATGGGGTGGTGCACTGATTTTATCGAATGACTATCGTTCGATGCTGGATGGAATCGAGTTGTCGGATTCGATTACGCTCGATTTTCACAAGCATTATTTCCAAACCATTTCGTGTGGCGCGTTCTTGTTGAAAGATGAAGCGAACTACCGTTTCATGCATTATGAAGCTGAGTATTTAAACTCGGCTTATGATGAAGAACACGGTGTACCGAACCTGGTATCTAAGTCACTGCAAACAACCCGTCGTTTTGACGCGTTGAAATTGTGGATGACAGTTGAAGCACTGGGTGAAGAGCTTTATGGTTCGATGATCGACCATGGTGTGAAGTTGACGCGTGAAGTGGCTGACTACATCAATGCCACGAACGGTTTAGAGATGCTGGTTGATCCACAATTTGCTTCTGTATTGTTCCGTGTGATTCCTGAAGGCTATCCAACAGAATTGCTTGATACACTGAACCAGAACGTTGCAGATGAATTGTTTGCACGTGGCGAAGCAAATATTGGTGTCACTAAAGTAGGTCAAAATCAATCCTTGAAGATGACCACTTTAAGTCCAGTTGCGACTCTGGAAAACGTAAAAAACTTGCTTGATCTGGTATTTGCTGAAGCTGATCGTATTAAAGGTCCGATCGCGGATGGTACATATGTGACTGCGCTTGATTAATAGGTGTTTTCATAAAAAGGGAGATCAATAGATCTCCTTTTTTATTTTGCAGATAAACTTATTATTCATATAGAAAAATATTAATAGTACTATCATAATTTACGCTGAATTTTTTGATTGATTTGCGTATGCAAGCCTTACTTTGAAGGATCAAAAGTAAGTAAAATCCTTTGTTGCACTGAAGGGACTTCCTTGTCCCTCAGTGCAACGGCGACATCCATGTCGCCAATCCCGATTCTAGATATCAATGAAAAATACCTTTTGTAGAATAGAAAATTTATCTTTAGATAAAAATTCAGCTGCAAATAGTGGGCTACGCTCCATCTTTCTCAAAAGTTTCAGATATATACTCGAACTGCTTTCCCAAGGGAAATCTACCTCTATTGATAAATCAAACGGTAAATTTCAGGTTTCTGATTTGCAGCGATAGGTCGATTTTCCTCGAAAATTTTTAAGTTGAAGTCATATGCATGTTCAACCGGACAGCCATTGTCATAATTTCGACAAATAGCTGCAAATAACCGTGTCGAAAGCGCTGTCATCGGAGATGCTGCAGATCGCCCAAAGTAGCGGAATGTACCCAGGCAAAATGAGCTACATCAATAAAACCTTCTATTTGCCGACCAGCAAGACATTGTATAGCGATTTTTGGGTAAATCAGTTGTTGGTATTTAGCATTATCCCAAAAAGGGCATGAGCCAAATATTCGGTTCAGCGTCTTTTGATGTAGTCAGTGAACACCAGATCAATCCGCACCTATCTACAGCAGCATAAGTTTTTAGATTAAAGCGTTCAGATATTTTATGCTCTGGATGTGCAGGAATACGATTGCATTTGCCTTCACTGCCAAATCATAAACCATGATAACGACAAGCCATGCCTTGACCATCATTTGTCCCTAACTTTAAAGGAACGCCAGAATATGGACAGGTATCTTTGGCAATAACTAGCTTATCAACCATTTTATAGATTACAAGTGGTATATCCAGCAACATGATACCTGTTGGCTAATTTATAATACTGCGGGCAAGAGCAATCAGATGCCAATGTAGTACTAATAAATGCCAGTCATATTCTTCAAATGTCATATATACGGCTAAATCAGGGTTAAAAGTTGCAATGTTTTACTATTCATCACTGAATCTTTTTCTTGAGTTTGAATATAAAACAGAGGGATATTCTACGAAGTTTCAATTAACTGGCTTTGGATTGCAAAAAATAGAACAGTAGGGATGTTGAAAATAAAATGAGTGAAATGAAATAATTCGTCATGGTTCATTTAGCGAACTATGCACCGGCATCGACTCATTCATTGTAGTGTTATTAAAAGAGTTTTTTAGGTCTTTCTTTGAGAATCTAAGACTGTAAAAAATTGAATTATAGACGAGTTCTGAGCTCAAGAAAAAAAATAATTCTGACTTAAATTGGTCAAAATGATCAGACACATAAATCAAGGATTAAATAATAAGCAGTGGTTTTTGATGACAGTAAATGAATTATTACAATTATAATAACTCGAAAATAAAAAAATTATAATCTTAAATGGGATGTTATTAATTGATTTTTATAAATTTATAATTACAAAAATATGTTCATATTAATTATCATAAAAACGTCACATAGCTGTAACTTCTTTGTCATATTATAAAATCAAAATGCAACTATCGAAAAAGTACAACACTTTATAAAAAGTAGCGTACTTCAATATTGCATCTAATGAAGAGAGAAAAGAATGCGCTTAAATCACATCGCACTTGCTTTAGCAGTTTCTGGGGCAGCTGTAGCAACAACAGCAAATGCAGCTCGTGACACCATCCAAATCGCTGGTTCTTCAACTGTACTGCCTTACGCAAGTATTGTAGCAGAAGAGTTTGGTAACACTTTCCCGCAGTTTAAAACACCAGTTGTAGGTTCTGGGGGTACATCTGGCGGTTTGAAGCAATTCTGTCAAGGCGTGGGTGACAACACCATCGACATCGCCAACGCATCTCGTAAAATTAAAGATTCTGAATTAGCTGCATGTAAAAAAGCAGGCGTGAATCAAGTGATTGAAGTTAAAGTAGGTTATGACGGTATTGTATTTGCGTCTAACTCAAAGAAAGCCGCTTATAAACTTCGTCCACAACATGTATTTGCAGCACTTGCAGCAGAATTACCTTCAAATGGTAAATTGGTTGCAAACCCGTATACACGTTGGAATCAAATTGACAAATCACTTCCAAATGAACCAATTACATTGGTCATCCCAGCTTCTAACCACGGTACACGTGAAGTGTTCCAAGAAAAAATGGTTGAAGCGGGTTGTGAATCTTACGAATACTTCAAAAATTTAGATAAAGATGCACAGAAAAAAGCATGTTCTACTTTCCGTAAAGACGGCAAAGTGATTGAAATTGCAGGCGACTATACTGAAACACTGGCACGTTTAAAAACTTCTCCAAGTGCGGTAGGTGTATTTGGTTTAGGTTTCTATGATCAAAACCGTGACAAATTACGCGTAGCGACAGTAAACAATGTTGTGCCATCAGAAAAAACAATTTTGAATGGTTCTTACCCAGTATCACGTCCATTGTACTTCTACGTGAAAGGTGAGCACCTTAAATCAATCAAAGGCTTACAACAATATTCTGAATACTTTTTAAGTAAAAAAGTTTCAGGTAAAGGTTCTAAGCTGGAAAAAGCGGGTTTGATTTCAATGTCTGATAAAGAACGCGCAAAAAATCTTGCAGATTTAAAAGCAGCTAAAGCGGTTAAGTAATTAGGATAAATGAGCTGATGCTAGGAGAGTTCCTAGCATCAGCTTTTTTGCAAAGACAAGGTTTTCAAAGCATGAAAATTGAAAAAATGCCGGAGAATACATGAATCTGCTACTTATAGGTGTGTTATTGGCGTTGATTGCCGTAGCCTATCAAATCGGGTTATCTAAAAGTCGTAACCTAGCAGGTAAGGGAAATAACTCTGCGAAATTGCATTCACGTCCCGGATATTACGGTGCGTTGGTGGCTTTATGGTGTGGTATCCCTGCTTTTTTGATTTTATTGGTTTGGAATATTGTTGAACCAAATATCTTGCGGCACGTGGTTTTAGCGAGTGTACCTGCAAATATTGCAGCGACATTAGATCAAGCGAGTATTGAAGTTTTAATTGATCGTGTTCAGGCCATTGCTTCTGGTTTTGGTGTGAGTGATCAAGCAGCAGCATATGAAATTGCAGCAGCACAACAACTAGCAAAAATTGAAAATATCAGTTCCTTTGCTAAATTGGCAGTGGTGATCTGTGCCGCTTTAGCGGGTCTGGTTCTGGCAAAAAAACGTGTAGCCCAACAATTTCGTGCACGTAACCAGGTCGAAAAAACCATTAATGTCGCTTTAGCCTTATGTTCTGGTGTGGCTATTTTAACCACCATCGGTATTGTGATGTCGATGTTTAGTGAAGCTATGCGCTTCTTCAACTTCGTCAGTCCACTCGATTTCTTCTTTGGTACAGAATGGAATCCAGGTTTTAGTACATCAGGAAATGCTGAAGGTAGTTATGGCTTGTTGCCGCTGCTTTGGGGCACGCTGATGGTCAGTGGTATCGCTTTATTAGTCGCAGTACCAGTTGGTCTGATGATTGCAATCTATTTGGCTGAATATGCATCATCTGGCTTTCGCTCTTGGGCAAAACCGGCGATTGAAGTTTTAGCCGGCATCCCGACCATCGTTTATGGTGTGTTTGCGCTGATGATTATTGGTCCATTCTTTAAAATGCTTGGAGCAAGCGTTGGGCTAGAAATTAATGCCACCAGTGCCTTAACCGCAGGTTTCGTGATGGGGATTATGATTATCCCATTTGTATCTTCACTTTCAGATGACATTATTACCCAGGTGCCTCGCGCACTACGGGATGGTTCTTTAGGACTCGGTGCAACCAAGTCTGAAACCATTCGTCAGGTAGTATTGCCTGCAGCCTTGCCGGGCATTATTGGGGCATTTTTACTTGCAGCATCTCGTGCCATTGGTGAAACCATGATCGTGGTTTTGGCCGCAGGGAATAGTCCATTACTGCATGCTAATCCGTTGGAAGCGATTTCAACCGTGACCATTACTATCGTCAATCAACTTACAGGTGATACTGACTTTGCCAGCCCACAAGCGTTAGTGGCATTTGCATTGGGTTTAACCTTGTTTGTGATTACTTTAGGTTTGAACATCGTTGCACTGTATATCGTGCGTAAATATCGCGAGCAATACGAATGAGTACTTCTAATACATCTTCCATGGACCAGGCACGTGATCCACGCGCTTCTGCTGAATTGCGCGAAAAACGCAAACAAAAGATTGCCAGTTCTTTAGCAAAGCGTCATCGCAAAGAAAAAATGTTTCGCATATTTGGCTTCTCTGCAGTCATTACCGGTCTGTTCTTTGTGGTACTGCTATTCGGAAGTATTCTGGCAAAGGGTTTGCCGGCATTCTGGCAATCCAGTATGACGGTTCCGGTCTATTTTGATCCGACCATAATTAATGCGGGCGCGAAGCCTATCAAAAAAGCAGGCGAATCTCCTGCCCATTTTCAAGAGCGCTTTATTGCTTGGCAAACTGAAATGGGAATGGTCGACTGGGATGCTTTAATCGTGAATGGATTAATCGCAAAAGACCCGAGTATTGCTTCACAGCGTGATGAACTTGGCAGCTTGTATACTAGCTCCGAAGCCTACCGCTTACGTGATTTGGTGCTTGCAGATCCTGCATTGATTGGTCAGAAAAAAGACTTAAATATTTTGGCTGATGCCAATGTAGATGTGTGGTTGGCAGGAAATATTGATCGAAGTTTACCGGATGACCAACAACAATTAAGTCCGGAAGTTCGTCAACTTGCCGATGATTTAGAAGCTAAAGGCGTGATTGAAAATACCTTTAATACCAATATTTTTACCAATCCCGACTCGCGCAGTTCTCCAGCAACCTCTGGTTTAGCCGGTGCAATCATGGGCTCGTTGTTCATGATGCTGATCGTAATTTTTATCTCGATTCCAATCGGCGTGGCATCTGCCATTTATCTGGAAGAGTTTGCACCGAAAAATTTCATTACCGATGTCGTGGAAGTGAACATCAATAACCTTGCAGCTGTACCATCGATTGTGTTTGGTTTGCTGGGTGCTGCCATTTTTATTGGCTGGATGCATTTACCGATTTCTGCACCTTTGGTGGGTGGTCTGGTATTAAGCCTGATGACTCTCCCAACCGTGATTATTACTACACGGGCATCGCTTAAAGCTGTACCACCGTCGATTCGTCAGGCGGCATTGGGCTTGGGCGCTTCTCGTGTACAAACAGTATTTCACCATGTATTGCCACTTGCGATTCCCGGGATTTTAACGGGTGCCATTATTGGTGTCGCACAGGCCCTAGGTGAAACAGCGCCATTACTCCTGATTGGTATGAGTGCCTTTGTGGCGAGTGTTCCAGCTACACCATTAGATCAATCCACTGCTTTACCGGTACAAATTTTCTTATGGCAAGGCAATGAACTACGTAACTTCTTTGAAGGACGTACTGCTGCGGCAATTATTGTCTTACTTGCACTGATGGTCGGCTTAAATAGTCTGGCAATTTGGTTACGCAAGAAATTTGAAGTGCGCTGGTAAGAGAGGGTAAAATATGAATACTGTAACAGCGATGTCAAAAACAAATTCCTTACAACAGGATCAAACCGTGAACCAAGATCAGAAGCAATTTACCTCACCCGAAGTAGATAAAAAACGTCAAGGGACTTCATTTGTTTCTCAATTTGATACCAGTCCTTCGGCTAAAAAAGAAAATAACACATCCAATGTTAAAATAAGCACTTCGGATGTCCATGTTTACTATGGCGAAGCAGAAGCAATTAAGGGTATTGATTTAAATATCTACGAAAATGAAGTGATTGCTTTTATTGGGCCGTCTGGTTGTGGTAAATCGACTTTTCTACGTACTTTAAACCGTATGAACGACACTATTGATTCATGTCGTGTGGCGGGTAAAGTAATGCTGGATAATCAAGATATCTATGATCCAAATCTAGATGTCGTATTGCTTCGTGCGCAAGTGGGTATGGTATTCCAGAAACCCAATCCTTTCCCGAAATCAATTTTTGATAACGTGGCTTACGGTCCAAAACTGCACGGTTTGGCACGCGACAAATACGACCTTGAGGAAATTGTTGAAAATAGCCTGCATAAAGCTGGTCTTTGGGATGAAGTAAAAGACCGTTTAAATCAGCCGGGTACAGGGCTTTCTGGTGGTCAGCAACAGCGTTTATGTATTGCACGTACCATTGCGGTTAGCCCGGAAGTGATTTTGATGGATGAGCCGTGTTCTGCGCTAGATCCAATTGCCACGGCAAAAATTGAAGAACTGATTTCAGACTTATCCACTCAATACACCATTGCCATTGTGACGCACTCAATGCAACAGGCTGCACGTGTATCTGACCGTACTGCTTACTTCCATTTGGGTGATTTGATTGAAGTCAATGCGACTGAAAAAGTATTTACCCAGCCGGATCATCAGTTGACTGAAGCCTATATTACCGGCCGTTTTGGTTAATGAAATGATAGTGTTAAAAAAGAGCCGAAAGGCTCTTTTTTATTTAATCATCAATTTTTTTACCTAAACAAGCTATATGATGTGTTCAGCTAGCAATCATTTAAACTTTATTTTCATCCAATTATGATCCTTAACTATATGTTCTTATAGTGAGGAAATGACTTAATACAGGAAGCGCTTAAAGGATAAGAATCTATACAATGAGATGATTAATAAAATTCATATTGAATTTTCAATCTTTTGACCTCATGTTAAAGACAACTGCAGATACAATTAGAGAAATCATTTTATATGTTATTCCATACCCCTAAATTACCGGCTGAAATTCGAATCAGCCATTTAAACGCGCGCCTAAATGAACAACGTAAAAAAATTGCGCAAACCACAGCGTCTAGATTTGAACTCTTGCAACTCACTCAACAGCTTTCAAAAGAAGCCAAGTTACGTAGAAAGAATAATCAAAAAATTTATGTACTCGATTTTAAAGGTGATACTGCTGCATCTGCGGTAGAAAGTTTACGTGAAGAAATTACCCTGATTTTAGCGACAGCAAAAGCAGGACGTGACCGTGTGGTTGTTCGTCTGGAAAGTCCAGGCGGTATGGTGCATGGCTATGGTCTAGCTGCTGCACAACTGGTGCGTCTGCGTGATGCTGGTTTTAACCTGACGATTTGTGTTGATAAGGTTGCAGCAAGTGGCGGTTATATGATGGCGTGTATTGCCAACGAAATTGTTTCTGCACCCTTTGCAGTGGTCGGTTCAATTGGTGTGGTTGCTCAAGTGCCTAACTTTAATCGTCTGTTAAAAGAAAAGCATATCGATTTTGAACTTTATACCGCAGGTGAGTTTAAACGTACTGTGACTCTCTTTGGTGAAAATACTGCTGAAGGTAAAGCCAAATTTGAAGAAGAGTTGCAACAAACCCATGAGTTGTTTAAGCACTTTGTTGAAAAATACCGTCCACAACTCAATATTGAAAAAGTCGCAACAGGTGAGCATTGGTATGGGAAAGATGCGCTTGAAATAAACCTAGTGGATAGACTGCAAACTTCAGATGAATATTTGCAGGGTTTATTGGCACAGCATGATGTGTATGTGATTGATACTCGTCGCAAACCAACTTTGGGGGAAAAACTGGGCTTACAGGCAGCTCAAATGGCAGATGGTCTAGTACCTGCAGTGATAAATAAGGTGATGGAAACTTTGTCAAAAGCGAGTGCGAATGTCATTCAACTGCGTGATCCTAAGCTTTAATTTAAAATGATCTTCTAATTTTAAAATTGCGCTCTAATGAGCGCAATTTTTTTGACTGTATTTTAATATTCAACTCAGCTTAAGCTGCTATGTTGCAACTAAAATACAGTCAACAAAGATTTTTTATGGCTCAGAGCACAACAACATCTTCTATAGATTTACTGATTCGATTTTTGCATATCGTGATCATTTTGAGCTTTAGTGGGGCTTATCTTATGGGAGATGCAGAAGAATGGCATCAAGTGCATATGGCATTTAGCTATACACTCGGTATTAGCCTGATCTTAAGGATTTTATGGCAATTTTTTGCTCCTCGATTTGCCACTCAGCCTTCGGGAGTAAGCCGTCGATTTCATGTGATCAAGCCATTTGTGCAGCGCTATTGGGCGAACCCGCAGCAATCGCTTTCCCCGACGTTTTTTAAAGCAGCCAGTTCCAGCCTGTTTCAGCTGAGCATACTGGGTATTTTTGCCTGCTGTCCTTAACAGTGCTGGCAGGTTCTTTAACAGACTATACGCATAGTCACAGTTTAAAAGAAGTACATGAGCTATTCGCCAATCTGTTTTTAGTCAGTGTGTTACTACACTTGGCAGCACTGACACTGAATAGCGTTCCGCTTAAAACATGGCTAGCAAAGCGGATGTTCTGGAGTACAGAATCACATTCATGGTTCAGCCTGTTTGCCTTAGTTATTTCACTAGGCGTGTTTGTCACTTTCTGGCTGTGGTATTTTAACTAAGCTTTTATGAGAGCAGCACAGATGAAGCACGCCATAGCCTGCAGCCCCCAGTGTTGCAAGCAGCATATCCATATGCGCATCCCACATATCTCCTTGCTGTCCATTATAATTTTCTGCTTCTTCTGGGGATAAACCAATTGCAATCAGCCATTCAAGCCATTCATAAATTAAACTGGCGGCCATAATAAACTGAACCACCAATAAAAATAGCGTGAAGGGTTTAGCTCCAGGCAGCCACACCTGAAACAGTCGCAGCAACACTGGGTAGAGCAGTAAACCACAGGAAAGATGCACCAGACGGTCATACATATTGCGCGACCAGCCCATAGACTGGTTTAAATCAAAATTGAACAGCTGAATCAGCCACTCATTATAGGGTACATAGGAATAGAGATAATGTGCACCCAAAATGTGAATCAGTAAAAAGACCAGATAGAGTGTAAAACTGTAAAAACTCAGGCCAATTTTCTTCTGGGTAAACAATAAGGCAGCAAGCATAAAGACTGTGCCGACCTGATGCAGCAGATATGCTTCAAATTCTAAAGGACGAATACTTGCGATTATTATCGCAACAGTGATAACGGCAAGTGCAAGCCAGTGTTTGATACTCAATTGATGTTCAATCATTTCTTATATTTGCAAAAGTTTTATTGGGCGTGTTGAAATTTTATGAATGACTTGTGTTGTCGCAAACATAGATGAATTGTCAACAGATTCTATTCTAATAAAAAAGCGAAGCCGAAGCTTCGCTTTTTCTGATTAAAATTTAATTAGATTTTAGCAATTAAATCTTTAATTTGTTTCGCTTGCTCAGCTGCATTACCTGTATAAGTTGCAGGTGTCATTGTCGCAAGACGTGCACGATCTGCAGCAGGAACAGCTTCAAGTTCATTACCATTTACGAAGTTCACCATCATTTCGCGAGTCATTGCCTGACCACGAGTTAGGGCTTTTAATTTTTCGTATGGTTTTTCTACATTGTAACGACGCATAACGGTTTGAATTGGTTCAGCCAATACTTCTTGAGCATGGTCTAAATCTTCAGCAATACGTACAGCGTTAAGCTCTAATTTACCAATCCCTTTTAAGCAAGCATCAAAAGCAATCAAGCTTTGTGCAAAACCAACACCCATGTTACGAAGCACAGTAGAGTCAGTTAAGTCGCGTTGCCAGCGAGAGATTGGAAGTTTTTCGCCCAAGTGAGCCAATACAGCATTGGCCAAGCCCAAGTTACCTTCAGAATTTTCGAAGTCAATTGGGTTTACTTTGTGCGGCATAGTTGAAGAACCGACTTCACCTTCTTTCAAACGTTGTTTGAAGAAACCGAGTGAGATGTAGCCCCAAACGTCACGGTTAAAGTCGATCAAAATCGTATTGAAGCGACGTAACGCATCAAAAAGTTCCGCCATGTAATCATGTGGTTCAATTTGAGTGGTGTACGGGTTGAAAGCTAAACCTAAAGATTCAACAAAAGCTTGTGAATGTGCAGGCCAGTCAATATCTGGATATGCTGAATAATGCGCATTGTAGTTACCTACAGCACCGTTAATTTTACCAAGCAATTCAACGTTATTAAATTGTTTGATTTGGCGTGCAAGGCGGTAAGCCACGTTTGCCATTTCTTTACCCAAAGTGGTTGGGCTTGCAGTTTGACCATGCGTACGAGACAACATTGATTGTTCAGCATGCGTTTCCGCCAGAGTCGCAATTGCATCAATAATGCTTTGCATTGAAGCAACCAGAACATCACGACCATTTTTTAACATCAAGGCGTGAGACAAGTTGTTGATGTCTTCAGAAGTACATGCAAAGTGAATGAATTCACCTGCATCTTTCAACTCATCAATGTGGGCAATTTTTTCTTTCAGAAAGTATTCAACCGCTTTTACATCGTGGTTGGTGGTACGTTCAATGTCTTTAATGCGGTTTGCATCATCTTCAGAGAAATCAGCCACAATTGCATCTAAAGCAGCATTAGTGGCTGCTGAAAAAGCTGGAACTTCAGTGATTTCAGGACGGTTTGCAAGCGCTTGTAACCAGCGCACTTCAACAGTCACACGAGCATGGATTAAACCAAACTCAGAGAGGAAAGGACGGAGAGCATCACATTTGCTCGCGTAGCGTCCATCTAATGGAGAAAGTGCGGTTAAAGCGTTCATAGCGATTCCTTAGACATTGGAATTAAACGTAAAACAAAGCCTGCACAGCATCAGTTAAATCACCTGATACTGTAAACGGGCAAGATCTTGAATATCTTGGAGCAGCTTACGCTTGCTGAAAATCATGCCCCATGAACTGCCACCCATTTGGCGCCATAAGTGCGCCAGTTGTAAGCCAGTAAATAGGGAAGCGCGAATACGATTGGTATGAGAAGTATCTTTAAATGCTTGAGCGTTGCCTTTAACCATAATGCGAGGATTAATTTGTCCTGCAGTTTCGACATAGGTTTGGGCAAGATTGGCAATAATGCTGGGGTGCAGATAATTATTATCAAAAAATGAAAGTTGCTTTAATATTTTTTGTTGTGACTTTTCAATGATTTCGACAAATTTTGGATTGCTATAAACTTTTTTCTCTAACTGTAACAGTGCCATGGCATAGCTCATCGGCAATTTGGCGCTAGATAATTTGGGTAAACGAGATTTTGGGGAGGTATTAAATGGTTGGGTAATACTATTTTCTAAAGTTTTCAAACCGAGAGAAATATCGGCAAGCTGATTAAAAAAATCTAAGGTTTGGCAGGATTCATTGGCGGTAGGGCGGATATTCAGGCTGGCTTTAATGAGTTGCTCTAGATAGAAGCTACCGCTTTCACCAATACTCTGCTGTCCGGACATGGCGGTCATGTGGGTCAGCTGTGTCGATTGAAACACAGCTGCCAACGCCAAAGCTCGGTTTTGGCGTACATTCAAAGTTTGAGGCTGTTGAAAGGGTAACTCAGCCATGCCTATCGCTTCCTTTTAAATAAAATCAGGTTTTGGTGCATTGGTATGATGAATCACACCGCCACCTAAACAAACTTCATCTGCGTAGAACACTACACTTTGTCCTGGAGTCACCGCACGTTGCAGTTCGTCAAATTCAACACGTACACCATTTGGCATATCGGCATCTTTATAAATAACACAGTCTTGATCGGGTTGGCGGTAACGCGTTTTTGCAGTGCAGCGGAAACCGGTCTCTGGAATCTCTTGTTCACCCGCTACCCAGTCAATTGCTTCACTCCAAAGTATAGTACTTTGCATCAGTGGATGCTCATGACCCTGACCAATGACGAGGCGGTTGTTTTCAATATCTTTATAAAGAACAAACCATGCACCTTCAGATTCGCCCTTAAGACCACCTAAGCCAATGCCGCCACGTTGACCGAGCGTATAGTACATTAAGCCGTGATGTTCACCAACCTCTTTACCGGTATCTAGATAAATTTTTCCAGCTTGAGCAGGCAAGTACTGTTTTAAGAAGTCATTAAAACGACGTTCGCCAATAAAGCAAATGCCGGTTGAATCTTTTTTCTTCGCTGTAGCTAAACCCAGTTCTTCAGCAATACGACGAACTTCCGGTTTTTCAATTTCACCGACCGGGAACAAAGTCTTGTTAATTTCGCGACCATGTACTGCATGCAGGAAATACGTTTGATCTTTATTTTGGTCAAAACCGCGTAATAAAGGCGCATATTCTTCACCGCGCGAGTTGGTCATGGTTTCACCACGACGGCAGTAATGACCCGTGGCAATAAAGTCTGCGCCCAGGTTCACGGCATGGTCTAGAAAGGCACGGAATTTGATTTCTTTATTACATAAGATATCTGGATTCGGTGTGCGACCCGCAGCATATTCGGCCAGGAAATGTTCGAATACGCGATCCCAATATTCCATAGCAAAGTTGGCTGTATGCAGTTTGATGCCAATCTTGTCGCAGACTGCTTGTGCATCGGCAAGGTCTTCCATGGCCGTGCAATATTCCGTGCCGTCATCTTCTTCCCAGTTTTTCATGAAAAGTCCTTCAACTTGATATCCTTGTTGAAGAAGAAGTGCTGCAGAAACAGAAGAATCTACACCACCAGACATACCGACGATGACACGTTGTTGCATAGGATTAAGCATCCAAAGTTGAAATTAAGGGAGAGTTTTGGTGCTCGTAAATGAGCGATAAAGGGTGTTTTTTGCCTGAAAGAGCATCTTCAATGGCTTTAATTACCAAGGGACTACGCGCACGAGCCGACTCGATCAGTTCGTCCAAAGTCATCCAGACTGCGCCAATAATTCCTGTATCTAATGTTGCATATTCATCATGCGCAATCGATTTTGCTAAAAAGCAGAAACGGAAATAGGTACGATCTGGAAACATCGGCGGGGTATAGGTATAAATACCTAGCAGTGCTTCAATACTCACTGTATGTCCGGTTTCTTCCCTGGTTTCGCGAATGGCAGCATCAATAATGGTTTCGCCACATTCGACATGACCCGCAGGCTGATTAAACACAGTATGTGTTACACCTTCTGTATGTTCTTCAACAAACAGAAATTTTCCATCTTTTTCGACAACAGTTGCAACAGTAACGTGAGCAGTCCAAGCGGTCATTGAAAAGCACCAGGGAATAAAAGAGCTATTCTACAAAATTTAGGACGTGGTGGCTATGTTGATGAGGGATTTCTTTGGCGGTTTATAAAATTGCAATGAATTGATGTCTATTTTTAGAATTTCCTTTTACAGATAAGTTGCATAAATATAAATTATTAATAATAGCTAACAAGAAAAATGATCAAAACTTAATTAAATTGAAACTTTTTTCAATGTTAGCAGCCTGCCCCAAGGCAGAAAATATCCCCAATTTCTGCGGATAAACCCGGGGACAGTTTTTAGCCCATCTTGTACGCATTTGCTCACATCAATCTCAGCCCTTTGCGGCTATACCAGATAGTGGAAATTTCATATGATAAGGATATAAAGAGCAGGATGCTCCAGATAAGAATAACAAGATCAGATACAAGGAATGTGAGGTACGACAGGAGTTATACCTAAGCATCAAATATGTAAAAAAGCCCAACAGGATGCTGGGCTTTTTTATTGTTTATGTTTTCGCTTTAAATCATACTTAGATGTGCATCCAAAATCTGAATAAGGGTTGATGCTAGCTAAAAATTAAGATTTCAATTAATAAGTTTTTTCTTTTCCCTATGGGATATTTATTTTATAAAATATAAACTTACTAGATAATTTTGATATGTGTCATAATTAAACTATGCAAAATATATGAAAGGTTAGAATGTTCCATACCACTTCTTTGATAACTATAGAACAAATTTATAATTTTTTAAAAGAATCTCCAAATTTCACGAATAGTAACCAATTTGAAAAGTTGAAAGTTTTTTTCTTTGAACTTCATGACCATAAAATTAGTGACTTTGAAGCGAAGGAACCATTAAAATTTACACTAAATTTTAATAAAGCTTGGTTAGTAATAGATGCTATAGCGGCACCAAATTTTAATCATAAAGAATTATTTTTAAATTGGGTATGTATAAGATTTAATATCACAAGTTAAATTAAAAGGACTGATTTTTGTAAAATATAAAAATCAGTCCTTAAAACTCAATTAATTAACCATCCAACTTTCCTAATACCGCTTAGAATGTGTGATTAATAATGGCCTATAATTGAATTCTGATTATCATTCATAGAATATAAGAGCTGAAACAGAATTCAGCTTATCTATACAATTTTGAAAATTTTTCCACTTAATGTGCTTTGAAAAAACATTTCAAAATTTGGCCTAATATCTTCACCATCAACGGTGATATGTTTGACATTAGAAGAACATTGCGTAGTAGCAAAATACTTATCAACTGTTGCTTGAATGGCGTGTTTAACCCCAAATTGATCTTTCACACTGATACTTTGTTTAAGCATTTATATACCTTTAATAATATTGTAGTAGAAAAAATAGCGAGATAAATGCTTGATATAGAAATCATTATCTATATAACTCTTTGATTTAGCTTAAAAAGTTGATGTAAAGAGGTATAAAAAGTACGACCATCTAAATTTAAATCAACTACACTTCCAGACTGAAGCAAAACTCTTTTACCTACTTTTCAATTTGTTGTAAACCTTGACGGGTATTCTGCATTTTATTTAATGGAATTAACGATACAATAATTTCAGTACCATTTTTTGATTTTGCAATTAAATCATTTATTTTTAACAACTTATATCCTGTTTTTGAATATTTCCAGATCTGGAAAACAACTTTAAAATTAAATTTTAAATGATAAAAAAGCACTAATTAGTGCTTTTTTTATTACTGCCTATTATTACTTAGATAGCAATAATATTTACAGCATTCGGTCCTTTTTGACCTTGGGTAATACTGAATTCAACCATTTGACCTTCAAGTAAGGTTTTGAAACCTGAACTAGCGATCTCGCTGAAATGAGCAAAAACATCTGGGCCATTTTCTTGTTGAATAAAACCAAAACCTTTAGTTTCGTTGAACCACTTTACAGAACCTTTAACGATATTTGAGTTTGACATAATATATCCTACTAATTTTTGATAATTTTTAGCCATTTTATTGACTGAGTATAACTTTGAAAATAATAAAGAATGGAACTTAAAATCTAAAAAAACGAAGGATTATGACTAAAACTGCGATACTTAAAGAAGATTTCTGGAAACGAGACTTTTTTCTAGTTGAGTTAACTATACACTAAAAATATAATTAATCAAGTTTTCTTATATATATATTTGTTAATCTTATAAAAAATAAAATATCTTTGAAAATATAATAAATTCAACAATTTGAGACTTTAATTGTAATTGTAACAAAATAAAGTTAATCTGCTGGCCTAGTAGGTTTGATAAGTAATGAATGAGATTATATAGTTCTGTAATAACAATATTGGCGTTTTTAATTTCGGGAATGATGATTTTTTCCCATATGCAAACCGTATATCACCCTCCAAATTTGACCACCTTATTTATGGCTGAATAATTAAAAATAATAAAAAAAAACCGCATATTAGGCAGTTTTTTCTATTAGCCATACTGATAAAATAATAAACAATATGTCTCTTTATTTAACATGAAATCTCTTATACGAGGTTAACTTTGATCTAAATAATTCCCCGCCACCTTCACATAATGCCGTGCTGAATAAGGTAAAAATTCCTTTTCTTTATCTGTTAAAGGGCGGACTTTCTGTACCGGACTGCCCACATATAAATAACCACTTTCCAGACGTTTACGTGGGGGAACTAAAGAGCCTGCACCAATCATCACGTCATCTTCAATAATCACATCATCTAAAACAATGCTGCTGATGCCCACCAGTACACGATTGCCAATGGTACAGCCATGTAGTTTTACGTGATGTCCAATGGTGACATCTTCACCAATAATCAGTGGCGAGCCTTCGGGCTTATCGGCTTTTTTATGACTGACATGCAGCATCGCATGATCTTGGACATTACTGTTTTTACCAATATGAATATGATTGACATCGCCGCGAATCACGGCAAAAGGCCAAACCGATACATTTTCAGCTAAAGTCACGTCACCAATCACCACAGACATTTCATCAATATAGCAAGTGGCATCAATTTTAGGATGATGGTCCAAATAAGGGCGAATATTCTTTTTCATCATTAGAAGTCAGGGCAAGGGTGTGGAGTAATTATAAAATAAAAAAGCACCTAGACCGAAGTATAGATGCTTGAACTTAAGTCTAAAGTTTTAAATTAGAATAAGTTAGAGAAAAATTGTTTGATATGGTCGATCATTTTTGCAAAGAAACCTGCTTCTTCAACATCTTGAAGTGCAATAAGCGGTTTTTCTGAAATCACTTTACCGTTAATGCTGGCCACATATTTACCAACCACCTGACCTTTTTTAAGTGGTGCAGTCAGTTTTGGTTGAACAACCAGTTGTGTTTTGATCGCGTTAGCCTGACCTTTCTGCAGGGTAACGTTAAAGTTTTCAGCTAAGCCAATTTGAACGTCATTGCTTTTACCATACCAAACTTTCGCTTTAGCCAAGACCTGATTGCCAGGCTGTACTTTAACGGTTTCAAAGTTGGCATAACCCCAGGCCAGGATTTCACGTGTCTGAGATGCACGCTCGTTCATGCTTGGCGCACCAAAAATTACTGAAATTAAACGCAGTGGGCCGCGTTTGGCAGAAGTGGTTAAACAGTAACCTGCTTCGTCAGTATGACCGGTTTTTAAACCGTCTACACTTGGGTCGGTATAAAGCAAGGCGTTACGGTTACCTTGTTTAATGCCATTAAAAGTAAATTCTTTTTCAGAGTAGATTGGGTAATACTTTGAACTGTCATGAATGATATGTTGCGCAAGCGTTGCCATATCTTTTGCAGTCGAGTAGTGACCTTCAGCAGGCATACCTGTTGAATTGATGAAGCTGGTATTGGTCATGCCAATACGTTTTGCTTCTTCATTCATCATGTGGGCAAAAGTGCCTTCATTCCCGGCAATATGTTCTGCCATGGCTTTAGAAGCATCATTACCTGACTGGATGATAATCCCACGAAGCATTTCCAATGCTGTTGCAGTACCGTTCAGCGGTACATACATACATGATTCCGTGCTACTACCACGACACCATGCCGACTCGTTCATACGAACTTTTTCATCTTCCGTAAGATCACCGCTCAACAACTTCTGTTCGATGATATAACTGGTCATCATCTTGGTCATTGAGGCAGGTGCTAATTTTTCGTTTTCATTTTTAGATGCGAGGATTTGCCCCGTCTCATAGTCCATCAAAACATAAGATTTATTATTGAGTTCTGGCGGTGCAGATAAGACAGATGCTGCGAATGTGAAACTAGGCAAGAGTAATAATGCAGCAAGGGCGCTTTTGTGGGTCATTCTAGGTGGTTCCAATATCTTGATATAAGCACAAAGAGCCTAGCATTCTAGGATAAAGCTAGACCGACTTCTACGGAGAAATCGGCTTATTTTAAAAGTATTGTAACCAATTGGTATTATTTGCTGTATGCAGTGAGTTCCTGACAAATTTCTTTGTTTTTAGCATCACCTGCATTTTTCGCATCACTACGTGCTTCAGCTAAAATTGATTTAAATTTTTTCTCTTTGCTGAGCTTGTTTAAAGCTGAAACCGCATCTTTTTCCTGAGGTAAATATTCATGCGCAAGTTTGGAATATCCTTTCGAAAACTGAGCATCATCTTTTACCAAGCTTGGGCATACTTCCGAGAGTACATAAATTGCAGCAAGTTCTTGTTGAGTGACTTTTTGAATGGGAGTAACTTCAATATTTTCGTCTTGTTGTTTGGCAGCATGAGTCACTGAAAATGACATTGCAGCAGTGGTCAATAGACCCAAAGAAAGAGATTTGAACAGAGATAATTTCATTTAAGCAGACCTAAATTATTTAAAAACATAACAATATAAATAAGCTTAACGATATTTTTAGTAATTGTAAGTACACAAATGTATTGAAGCTGTTGAAAATTGAAGAATCAATGAATCGACTTTGAGAGGTGAATTTGACTTATATTTATTTTATAAAAACAGGGCATGAAGGTGGATAATCTTCATGCCCACATATAGGATGCTCACTAGGTTGAGTATTCTATATCAATGATCTGTTGTGACTTATGCTTCGTAATTTACGACCTCATCACACACTGATTTTTGTTCATCTTTACTGGTTTCTTTGGCAGCTTGACGCGCTTCATCAAGAACAGATTTATATTCTGAATCTGCCTGAATTTTATCGTAAGTCATCGATTTATCTGAATAGTCTTGCAGATAATCCTGAATCAGTTGCTGAATATTGTGATTAAATTTTGCATTTTTACCCAGAATCGCAGGGCACACTTCAGCCATAACCTGAGTTGAAGCAATGTCCTCTTTAATCAGGGTATTGGCTTCTGCTTGAGTTAGGCCTTCATCGGCTAAAACAGCTTGTGATAGTAATGCTGCAAAACCTAAACCCAAGAAGCCACGAAGTGAGATCGTTTTAATCATTTTTTAGTCACACATTTTGAATGGATGTCGATCGTTAAATATATATAATTCTTTATATTATTCAATCAAATGTTCTGACCAGTCATTTTCTACACCGTTACGAGATTTTAAGTGAATATATTAATTGCCAATGATGATGGTGTTTTTGCTCCCGGTATCCAAGCGCTTGCGCATGCTTTAGCGCCTTTGGGGCGTGTAGTGATTGTTGCGCCAGAAAGCGAGCGCAGTGGTTATTCCAGTGCTTTGACTCTAGATCGACCATTACGTCCTATCCAAATTTCCCCCGATGTTTGGGCAGTCAATGGAACACCAGCAGATTGTGTTTATCTGTCTATGAATGGGTTATTTGATTTTGAATTTGATCTGGTGGTTAGCGGTATTAATAGTGGCGCTAATCTGGGCGATGATGTGCTTTATTCTGGAACAGTAGGGGCAGCATTTGAAGGTCGCTTAATGAAACAGCCCGCAATTGCCGTGTCGATGGCAGGCCAAAACGTCCGTTCATACGAAAACCCAAAAGATTATGCTGTCGCTGCACAATGGGTGCATGATTTTATTGCTTCAGGTTTACCGGTTTTACCTCCACGTCACATTTTTAATGTCAATATTCCTGATGTGCCTGAATTACAAGGTTCGAAAATTACTTATCAGGGCCGACGTAGTCAATCAAAACCCATTACCAGTCATGTAGACCCACGTGGCCGTCAAGTCTATTGGATTGGGCTTTCTGGCGAAGCTGTGGCGGATCCCAAAAAAGGTTTAACTGAAATAGAGTCGGATTTTTTTGCAGTCGCGAATGGGTATGTCAGTATCACACCTATTCAAATGGATGCTACCAATTACGAGATTTTGAACACATTGCATGCACAGTTTTCTAAATAGGCTGAAGTAGTGTTATAACTTTGTGAAAATGTAGTGTTGAAATAATTTTTTATATACTTTTTTGCTAATCTTAGCGCAATTCAATAAATACATTTATATGTAGAGAGGAAGAGTAATGCTCTTGGTGTCATCTTATCGCTTATTAGCTACGCCTTCAGCCTTGCTGAAAACCATTGTGTTGTCTACAGCGGTTATTTCCACTGTTATTTTGAGTGGTTGTGCTTCAAAACCACAAATTCATAATTCAACACGTTATGCGGCTGCACCAGACTACTATACGGTTCGTTCTGGTGATACTTTAAGTGGGATTGCTGCACGTTATGGTTTAGCCTATACCAGTGTTGCGGATATGAATGACATCACGCCGCCGTATCGCATTTATGTGGGGCAATCTTTGCGTTTAAAAGATTCAGGTTCACGCCGTACCACCACGACTCAAGCTGTGACACAAGCTGCGCCGATTCAACGTCAAACCGTACAACTTCCAACCAGTCCAGTGAAACCTACTGCACCTGTTGTAGCGAATGTTCCAACTGCGCCTGTGGCATCTTCTAAAGCATCTGCATTACGTTGGGTTAAACCAAGCAATGGAGCAGTGCTGCAAAACTTTAATTTAGCCAATAATATTAAAGGGATTCGCTATACCGGTAATGTGGGTGATGCCATTTATGCGGCCGCAGATGGGCAAGTAGTTTATGCAGCAGACGGTTTAAAAGAATATGGTAATTTGATTCTGATCAAGCATATTAATGGTTACATTTCAGCTTATGCACATAACAGTAAAATGAACGTGAAAAGTGGAGAGAATGTGACGGCTGGGCAGAAGATTGCAGAGATGGGTTCATCAGGTACAACCCGTACCATGCTTGAGTTCCAGGTTCGTCTAGATGGTAAGCCTATTGATCCGACCAAGGTATTACCTATTAATTAAATAAATTGATGCATTACTTAAATTTCACCGTATAATACAATGAGATGATTTTATCGGAAGATAAAAGCATCTCATAAGTTAGAGGGAAATTTATGTTAGATCAACTTCGAGCAATGGGTGTCTTTGCTTGTGTTGTAGAAAAAAACTCGTTCAGTGGTGCTGCCCGTGATTTAGGCATCACCACCAGCGCTGTAAGTCAGCAAATTCGTTCTTTAGAACATGAGATGGAAGTTACACTTTTACATCGTTCTACCAGAAAGTTGAGTTTAACTGAAGCGGGACAAGCTTTTTTCCACAGCTGTCAAGAGATGCTTGCTGCTGCAGAGCGTGGAAAGGTAAGGATTAATGAACTGCGTGATGATCTTGTTGGGGATTTACGTATTGCAACTACACCAGAATTAGCTGCAAATCATGTCATTCCAGCATTGTCACATTGGATGTCTGCTCATCGAGGGCTGGCCGTTCATGTAGAAGCTGACAATCAATATATTGACCTAATTGAAGGTCGTATTGATATTGCGTTGCGCATAAGTTCAAAAATTGAAGATAATAATTTGCATGTTGTGCCGCTTGCTCGAGTTGAGCAGGTTCTGGTTGCTTCACCGCGTTATTTGAATCAGTCGACACCTATTTCACGTCCCGAGGATTTAAAGCATCATGATTTAATTCCAATGAATGTGATCAAAAATTATCAATATTTGTCATTCCAGCATGGTGTGACAAGTGAAGACATCAGTTTAGAAATGAGTTCGAGATTGACCTCAAATAATGTTTTGGTTGCCAAAGCATTATGTCAGCAAGGGCATGGTATCGCTCGAATTTTATATCTAGATGCACAAAAAGATTTAATCAATGGTGCTTTGGTTGAGGTTTTACCGGAGTGGAAATTACCTAGTTTCACCTTGTATGCCATTATTTCAAAACATGAACAACAGCCAATGAAAATTCACCGTTGTTTAGAGGCATTAAAACAATATTTCTGCCAGTTACCCGGTGGCCGAAGTTCTCAAGAAGCTTCATAAAAGCCGATCAGTATGAAAAAAAGCCGCTATCAGCGGCTTTTCATTTTTTCAACGATTAAAGAATTAAGCCAAAAAAGCCTTAATCATTTTTACCAGGCGAGAAATCAGTTGATCCGCTTGTTCTTGAGTAATATTAAGTGTTGGCAATAAACGAACCACCGAACCTGCAGTCACGTTAATAATCAAATGATATTCATCACGGGCAATATTCACCAGTTCACCACAGTCTTTTGGTAATTCAATACCAATCATTAAACCGAAACCACGGACTGTTATGTTTTGATCGTTTAGTTGTTGAGCCAGTTGATCAACGATATAACTCCCCATTTTCGCAGCATTTTCAACCAGATTTTCTTTTTGAATAAGATCAATTACAGTATAAACAACGCGTGAACCCAATGCTGTACCGCTATAGGTTGAACCATGGTTGCCTGCAGTCAGTACACCGACACCACGACCTTGAGTCATCACCGCACCAATCGGGAAGCCGTTCCCTAAGCCTTTTGCCGTGGTTAAAACATCGGGAACAATGTTGGTATGCTGGTAAGCAAAGTATTTACCGGTACGACCATTCCCTGTTTGAACTTCATCAAGCATCATCAACCAGTTATGCTGATTACAGATTTGACGAATTTCTTCGAGGTAGCTAAAACCTTGAGGGGCAGTATTTACACCGCCTTCACCTTGAATCGGTTCAACAAAAATAGCCACGATGTCCGGATGGTTAATTGCTGCTTCTTCAATGGCTTCAATATCACCAAAAGGTACACGAATAAAACCTTCAACCAGTGGTCCAAAACCTTCCTGAACTTTTTTGTTGCCGGTTGCAGCAAGGGTCGCCATGGTACGACCATGAAAAGAACGATCCGCAACAATAATTTTTGGAGTGGCAATACCTTGCATTGAGCCAAATTTACGGGCAATTTTAATTGCCCCTTCATTAGATTCTGCACCACTGTTCGAGAAGAAAATTTCTTCCATGCCTGACACTTCAGCTAATTTTTGCGCTGCAGCTGTTTGCCAAGGCACTTCAAATAAGTTACTGGTATGAATCAGGGTTGCAGCTTGATCGGCAATGGCTTCAGCAATAACAGGATGAGCATGACCTAGACCACATACGGCAATTCCTGTAAGTGCATCAAAATATTCAGTGTCATCTTCTGTATAAAGATAAGAACCTCGACCGCGAACAAAGCTGATCGGCTGACGGCCAAATACTGGCATCAAGTGTGAAGGTTGATCAGATTGCACCGGGGCAAGGGTAATGTTATTCATGACTAACTCTTATCTGTTAGGGGGGGAAATAAAGGTTTATCTAAGCAAAAACTGCTACAGAATAAAAGCCCAAATGGAAATAAAAATGGAAATATTGCTTTAGTCATACTGTTTTGTTAAGTTTTGGGTATAATGCGAGGCAGATTAGTTGAGGATTTATCAATGACTGAACAAGCACGCGACACTGAAGCGTTAATTCGCGACCAAATTGCTAAACATGCAGTACTTCTTTATATGAAGGGTACGCCGCAATTCCCACAATGTGGTTTCTCTGCACGTGCGGTAGAAGCACTCAGTCAAATTGGTCGTCCATTTGCTTATGTAAACATTTTGGAAAACCAAGACATTCGCGCAACTTTACCACAAATTGCAAATTGGCCTACCTTTCCACAATTGTGGATTAATGGCGAATTAATTGGCGGTAGCGATATCATGCTAGATATGTTCCAAAAAGGTGAGTTAAAAACCTTGGTAGAACAATACAGCCCAGCAGCTGAAGCTTAATTCAGTTGTGAAGTGATTAAAAAAGCGCCTTAAGGCGCTTTTTTAATGGAAGTTTTGAATGAAGGTTTTTTACTAAAGGCTTTTTAAAGAAGCAGATTACTCTGCTTCTGACTTGTCCTTGCTGGCCTTTTTAGATTCGACTACATCAGACGGAACAGGTTGTTTTTCTGCTTCCTCTTTTAGCTTTTTCTTGGCTTTTTTCTTTTTCTTTTTTTTCTTCGAGTCATCTTCAAACTCTGCACCATCTTCAATGGCCTGCCAATATTCGAGTTGCTCCATAACAGCAGCATAAATTGAATTTTTGCTATAGCGACCTTTCTTGTTTAGGGTGCCGACAGGGCGCGCCATCAGAATTTCCAAAGCCTGATCGATGGTCTGAATGGCATGAATATGGAATTGACCTTTTTCAACTGCTTCAATGACATCGTGTCGTAGCATTAAATGTTGCATATTTTGACGTGGAATAATCACACCTTGTTTGCCAGTTAAGCCTTGTAATTTACAAGCATCGAAGAAACCTTCAATTTTCGCATTCACGCCACCAATTGGTTGAACTTGACCAAGTTGATTCATTGAACCAGTAATTGCCCAGGACTGGTCAATCGGCAGTTGGCTAATCGCAGACAATAATGCAGACAGTTCAGCCACGGTTGCACTGTCACCATCCACCTGACCATAACTTTGCTCAAAGGCGAGGGCAGCAGAAAAATGTAGAGTCTGTTCACGACCAAAATGCGCCTTTAAGAAACTCGACATCAATAACACACCTTTGGCATGTAAGGAGCCACCGAGTTCTACACTACGCTCAATATCCAGAATATCGCCACCACCCTGATAAACCGAAGCAGTTAAACGCGAAGGCAAACCAAATTCAACATCTGCATACTGAATTACAGACAGGGCATTGATCTGTCCTAAACGATGCCCTTTAGTTTCAATCAACTGTGTACCACGAGACAAATCTTCCCAGTACAATTCACGTAAATAACCTAGGCGGTACTTACGATGATCGAGTGCGGTATTGATATGTTTATCGGTAACGATTTTATCACCCGATTTTTCAGCATGATGATGGGCTTCACGAATCAAATCACCCAAAGTTAAAGCATGTAATGACAATGAACTTTGATCTTCAGCTTGACGACTCGAGTCTGTCAATAGTGCAGCCAAAGCAGAGCGCTCAAAAGGCAGTAATTTATCTGCTTGCACATAATCGGCAATCAGCTGCATATATGCCTGCTCATTGCTGTCATTACGTTGTAATGTATCTGTAAAGTCAGCACGAATTTTAAATACACTGCCCAGTTCTGGTTCTACTTCTAGAATTTCATAATAGACTTCAGGTTCAGCAAGTAAAACAACTTTTAAATTCAATGGAATAGATTGAGGTTCGATCGAAATACTGCCGGTTAAAGTCAGCATATGTTCCAGTGAAGATAATTTTAGCTGCCCTGATTTTAAGGCACGTTTTAAACCTTGCCATGCATAAGGCTGTTCGAGCAACTGCTCAGCTTCCAGCATTAAAAAGCCACCATTGGCTTTGTGCAATGTGCCTGGGCGAATCAGGGTGAAGTCTGTGGTAATGGTGCCGTTTTGGGTAAGCTGTTCGACATGGCCCAATAAATTGTAATGCGTTGGGAAGTCTTCAAAAATGACTGGTGCGCCAGAATTTGGCTTATAGGAAACAATGATATTGGCTTGATAACGCGCAGGCACTCGGCTAAATAGGCCTGGCGTAAAGTCATCTTCTTCTTGCTCAAGCACGATTTCGACATTGTTAATAATATCTTCGGCATAGTATTTGAGATAGTCCTTTAAACCTTCCACTTCACCAAATTTATTCAGGATCTGCTCGATACGCGGCATCACCACTTGTTTTGCGATATCTCGATTTAAGATTTGCACTTTGTCGCGTGCATCATCTTCCAAATCGCCTAAATGTAGGCCTAAGCGTTCCAGTTTTTTGTCCATGTAACGCATATTGGTTGAAATTTCAGCACGCGCTTTGCTGTTGAGCGCATTAATTTCCTCTGGGGTCATTTCTTGAGGGGAATCATTAATGAAATGCACAGGTACAAAACAATGTTCTTCATGACGTGTAATCAGTTTCAGATCAAGCGCTTCACCTTCTTTAGTGAGTTCTATTAACGCTTGCTGTTGCTCATCCCCAATTTGCTGACGAATCAGTTCAATACGATTGTGATAAATTTCTGCAGTAAAACGGCGTTCTAATTGCTTTAAAATGGTTTGCCAAGTCTGATGCAACAGTGTTTGAAATTTCGCTGCTTGACCGGATGGAAGCTCTAGCGCAATCGGTTGGCGTGGCAGTTTGAAATTATTGACATACACCCAGTCGTTTGGTGTCGGCATGGTTTTGGCGTGTTGTCGCAATAAACGCTTAATCATGGTGCGTTTGCCGAGGCCCGCCGTACCCACAGCAAAAATGTTATAGCCTGAATAAGGTAAAGCAATACCTGCTTCTACAGAGGCCCGCGCGCGATCTTGCCCCAGAAAATTATTTAGGGGTTTAAGACGACGTGTTGACGCAGGAATTTTATCGTAATTAGGAATATGCGTCAGTTGTTCAGATTTCAGTTTGGTTTTTTCTAAAGTGCTTTGTATTTCTGGTTGTTCAAATGCTGAAGTTAAAATGTTTTGGCTCGGTTGTTCAATGTTGCTGATAATATTGGCGGATAAAGAAGAGTTCATTTGCTCGAGTCTTTGGGTCACTGTGAAAATCCAAAACGAAATATTGCGGTAGAGGTTTAAAGGTATACAGGTTTGTTTGAAAAATTCAAGCGGACATGCTGCTTTAATCGATAAAATAAAATAATGATTTCGTAAATATTGTTGAAACCTATCGCATTACGCGTTTGAATAGCGACATTGAGTTTTTGCAGAACATAATAAATCAATGACAATACAATCTACTGGATGGAAATCGGCCTTTACGGCATTTCTTGATCGCCGTGCCCTCATTATGCTGTTTTTGGGTTTTTCCGCAGGTATTCCGATATTACTGATTTTTTCAAGCCTGTCTTTATGGCTGGGAGAAGCCGGAATTGATAAAAGTGCGGTGACTTTCTTTAGCTGGGCCGCACTGGGTTATTCTTTCAAGTTTGTGTGGGCGCCGTTAATTGATGAATTACCGGTTCCGGTACTAACGAAAATACTCGGTCGCCGCCGGGCATGGTTGCTGATTGCACAAGTACTGATTATCTGCGCCATTTGTATTATGGCATTTTCAAACCCTGCATTAGGGCAAAGTTATTTGTACCAAATGGCGGTGGGGGCAGTGTTGCTGGGCTTTTCTGCGGCAACACAAGATATTGTCATTGATGCTTACCGTATTGAACTTGCAGAAACTCAAATGCAGACCGTGCTTGCTTCTACCTATAATGCAGGTTATCGCATCGGGATGATTGTCGCGGGTGCAGGGGCGTTATTTTTAGCGGCATCCTTGGGTACAGCGAAAGGTAACTATATCTATAGCGCATGGAAAATCACTTATTTGGCCATGGCTGCAGTGATGGTGGTGGGGATTATTACCACATTGGTTATTCGTGAACCACAAGTGAATCGGGTCTATAAAGATTATAAACGTACCGATTACTACCGTTTGGTCGCGGTATTCTTTGTGGCCGTGATCAGTTTTGTACTAAGCTATATTTTCTCTGGAAATTTAACCGAAGCGATTAAATCACAATTTGAAATTTCAGATTCTTTCTTATTGTTTTGCTTTGAAGCATTACGTTTTATTGGCTCTGCTGCTGTTGCCTTATTGATTGGTACCTTGCTGGTGAAAATGGGTGCTGTCAACAAGCAAATGGCATTTGAAACCTGGGTCAATCCGATTGCAGATTTCTTCAAACGTTATGGTGTGAAACTGGCATTAGTGCTGTTGCTGTTAATTGGTTTTTACCGTATTTCCGACATTATTGCCGGTGTAATCTCCAACGTGTTTTATCAAGATTTAAACTTCAGCAAAGAGCAAATTGCTGAAGCAGTTAAAATTTATGGTGTAATTTTTAGTTTGGTCGGTGGTTTCTTGGGTGGTTTACTGGCACAACGCATGAACATTATGAAGTTAATGTTTGTCGGTGCAATTTTGGCCAGTTCAACCAATCTAATTTTTATTGGCTTGGTAAAATCAGGGCAACAAGTCAATGATGTCAATGTCACAGTAGGGCAGCACAGTTATAAAGTGCAGTCCGATGAAGTGGGATACTGGAAACTCAAAGTACCCAGTCAGGTGTTAGCGCAAGCGGATGAATTGCAAGTTACGGCACAATATCAGGATGGTTCTCAGAATCCAGCGATGACCAGGCTGCCATATTTAAAGCAGGATGCGGAACAATCCAGCATGCAGATATTGCCTGTGACCAGTGACAATACCATTGCTTTATATGAGAAAAATAACAGTTTGGTGATTCGGGGTCAGTATTTTGGATCGCCATTAACTGAATCTCAAAAAATTGTTTTAGGTTTAGATGGTCAGAAATTTGATGCAAATCTGGATAAAACAGGCGTGTTTAGTGCAGCAATTTCGGCTGAGGTTTTGATCAATTCAGCTTCTAAACAGCTCGTTGCTGAAGTGATTGAAAATAATCAAGTCTTGTCAACCACCCAGCATCGCTATACGACCAATATGAATTTGAGCACCGCCAAAGATTTAGATGTCGATGTTCAGCCTTTACCAGTCATAAATGCCCAATCCACTGACGAAGTTGAAATTACAGGCAAGGTGATTAAACCGTACAGCTCCGTGTGGTTATATTTTGCCATTATTGTCGATAATCTGGCATCAGGACTTGCAGGTGCAGCATTTATTGCGTTCTTGTCGAGCTTGACCAGTGTGTCATTTACCGCAGTGCAATACGCGATTTTTAGCTCACTGATGACTTTAACTCCTAAAATTTTAGGCGGTTATTCGGGTACGATCGTAAGCAATATTGGTTATCCGAATTTCTTCCTCATGACCACGCTGATTGGTGTTCCCATTTTAATTTTAGTGGTATGGGTGGCGAAGTTGTTAAAGGAACATTCCGCTCAACAAAGCTAAACAAGCCTGTTCAAGTAGATTTAGCGATTAAAAGCCTATTTTATCTTTTTGATGAAATAGGTTTTTTCTTTTTAGAGTGTGATTGAACTACAAATAAAACCAGGATGAGTGATCGGGTTTTTATAATTAAATTATTATTAATCAGTGATTTATGGTAATTAAAGCCTTTGGTTTTTAACCGAGGGGAAATTATGAAAATCAACTTTTGACCATTGCGTCAAGCGACATAAGGTTTGTCATCTACGATACATAGAATGTCATTGAACGACACATAAGTTGTTATTGATAAAAAACCGCCAATAAATATGGCGGTTTTTAAATATTTATAATTTTGAAAGAGTTAATATCCAGTTAGAGATATCTTTTATAACTTCTGAATCAACTTTTGCAAAGGTATGTTTTTCTGCACATTTGGAGTCTACGAAACAATGCTCTAAGTTTTCATAAAGCTTAAAAGTCACATTTTTATTTATACTTAATCCAACTTCCCACTCAACAAAGTCTTTATTTTCCAAAACCTTATAATCTCCTTTTCCCTGTAATAAAAGAGTTGGAATATTAGCTTTTCTAATTACATCAATTGGATTGTAAGCATCCAAATAGCTTAAATATTCTATAGAGTAGTTGAATATCAATTTTATATTTTTAACTCTCTCTGGAGTATGACTTTTCCAATTAGTCAAAGACTCTCTAACTTCATTTTTCATTTTTAAAAGGGAATCTTCATTCTCAGAATTTTTTTGAATTAGATAATCCAGTTGATCAATCAATCTTGAATGTAAATCGTTAGAACTCGGAGCTGCGAGTAAAATGAAACCATGAGGAAATATGTCTAATCTTTCTGCTACTTGGGTTACAAAAGTTCCCCCCTGACTGTGTCCTAGAATAATTAAAGGTAGATTAGATGCTTTAATTTTTTGGCGGATTAAATTTGCAGCGCAAACAGCATCATTAATAACTTCATCTGTAGGATCTTTAACACTAATAAAAGGGTATGCCCAAGAACGCTTATCAAAACGAATACTTGAAATATTGTTTTTTGCTAGCCCTACTGCCAAATCAAAGAAAGGAGTGCAGTACCCCATGTTCTCATTTTTATCAGAAGCTCCACTGCCCTGAATAAATAAAACTAATGCAGTAGGCGTTTGTTTTTTTGGAGAGGTTATACATGCCTCTATACCTAGATTATTAGTGATGTTAATTTCGAAGTATTCTTCTCTTACGAACTCATTTAACTCTTCTGATATTGCCAGATGCTGACTCATTGCCCGACTGTTTGGCGTTAATAAAATGCTTGAAATCTGATTGTTTTTATTAAATTTTATGCTTAAAAACCAGTTGCCTGATGCATATTCAAGATCGACAAAATAGGTGTATAAGTCATAATTTTTTACTTTTCCTACTCTATAAAGGCTACCTAAGCTAAGGAATTTTTCATAGACTTCTTTTTGTTTTTCTAAATCTAATATTTTAAGTAGTTCTAGGCTCCATTCAGACCTGTCTAATGGCTCTTTGCCTTGCAACCAGTCAATAATATTATTAAGTGTCGAAGTAGCTAAATTTATGGTGTCAGTCATCGTTATTCTGTTATGAGCATTTTTAGAGTAATTCATAGCTTACTATAAAAAATTCTTTGATAAACATAGAAGTCTAACCCACTTATTGGAAACTCATTTTTCAGAAAAAGACACAGGTTGTGTCGCGAAACTTTAAAAATGACATTAGTTATGTCGTTGCTTAATAATATTACGTATCGCAATGGTATCTAAGTTTCTGAATTCTAGTTACTGATAAAGACAACTTATGTGTCGTGTGACGCATTGGTTGAGGAGTAGTCTTTGCTTTATCAGGTTGTGGAGGGGCGGGTGAAGAGAGGGGAAATGCATCTGGCGAAACTGGACAAGTAACATCGTCTGGATTAATACCACCATCGCTGAGTGAGGGAAGTTCATCCAATCCTACGGAATAATCATTTGTTTAAAAAGCAGCGTCCTTCGCTGCTTTTTAATGGGTAAAATTTGAATTATCGCGCTGCATTGCCTATATTGGCAGTAAATAAGGAATGAATAGGAAAATCAAAGATGCGCATGCTGCATACCATGTTACGTGTAGGCAATTTGGAACAGTCGTTAAAGTTCTATACTGAAGTGCTCGGTATGACTTTGCTTCGTAAACGTGATTATGAAGAAGGTCGTTTCACTTTAGCGTTTGTGGGCTATGGCGATGAAAAAAACAATACTGTGTTAGAGCTGACACATAACTGGGATACTGCAAGTTATGAGTTAGGGAATGCATATGGTCACATTGCCATTGCGGTGGATGACGCTTATAAAGCCTGCGAAGAAATTAAAGCACGAGGTGGTAAAGTTGTACGTGAAGCCGGGCCAATGAAAGGCGGCGTAACAGTCATTGCTTTTGTTGAAGATCCAGATGGTTATAAAATCGAGCTGATTCAGCAAGATGTAAATGCCAGAAATAACTAATAGACTTCTTCATCATTGTTGACACCCTTTTTATTTTTCTTCTATAAGGGAGAAATAAAAGGGACTTATGAAAGAAATCCAATCATAAAGTGATATAGATAAACTAAATATTCAACATTGCATTGAAAAACTGGTTTTATTTATTCAGCCCAGTAAGATGAAACTTTACCACTAGGTAAATTCACTTATTGGGCTTTTTTATATTTTTTAATAATTACAGGACGTAGCAATGTTAAAACTGTTGGCATTGGACCGCTTTACTATTTTGCTGATTATTATGGTGATCTTGGCAACAATAGTTCCAGTATCAGGTTCTGCTGCAAATATTTTTGGGGTGATTACCTCGAGTGCAATTGCAATTTTATTCTTTTTGCATGGCGCAAAGCTGTCTAGAGAAGCTGTAGTTCAAGGCATCATGCACTGGAAATTCCATGTGGTGGTGTTTGCTTTCACATTTGCACTCTTTCCGCTTTTAGGTTTGTTGGCGAAGCCTGTTTTATTGCCCTTGTTGGGGCGCGAATTATACTGGGGTTTCTTGTTCATGTGCTTTTTGCCCTCAACCGTTCAGTCCTCTATTGCCTTTACCTCTGTTGCAAAGGGAAATGTGGCCAGTGCCGTGTGTAGTGCCTCATTTTCCAATATTGTCGGGATGTTTATTACTCCGGTACTGGTCAGTTTTTTTATTTTAGGTCAGTCACAACATGGCTTTGATCCGACCTCATCCATAATTCAAATTACCTTATTATTACTGGTGCCTTTTGTATTGGGGCAGTTATTACGTCCGTATGTTTATCCGTTTATGTTGAAATTACCCAGTATCGTCAAGGCTTTCGATCAGGGCACTATTCTCATGGTGGTCTATGGTGCTTTTAGCGGGGCAGTAGTTGCAGGATTATGGGATGTGGTCAGTTGGCAAACCTTATCAATTTTAACAGTGGCATGCTCGGTATTTTTAACTGTGATTATGCTGTTGGCTTTCTACATTCCAAAATGGCTGGGTTTTAACCGGGAAGATCAAATTGCGATGTTTTTTTGCAGTTCCAAAAAAACTTTGGCCAGTGGTGTACCGATGGCACAAATCTTATTTATCGGACAGCCTTTAGGGATGATTGTTTTGCCGATTATGATTTTCCACCAAATTCAATTGATGGTGTGTGGTGTGATTGCCAACTATTGGTCAAAGCACCCTGTAGATGAATTTAAAGCTGTAGATGAGTTGAAAGAATAATTCGCTATCTGATCTTTTCTGCCGTATAATTACGCCCACTTGTTGTGCTTAGCTCTGGCGGTATCCGTCTCGGTGGGCCAAAAGAATGGTCTGTTATGGTGTTGATCTGGCTTTTCCTTGGATAGGCTTCTCCTCATGAATCATGAGAGTGATCAATTGCGATGACAGCATAAGCCTTTCTTAACTTAGGAGTAATCGACGATGCGCGCCGATATTCATCCAAAATATGAAACATTAGTTGCTACTTGTTCATGTGGTAACGTAATCGAAACTCGTTCAGCGATTGGTAAAGAAACTCTTTACCTTGACGTATGTTCAGCTTGCCACCCTTTCTATACTGGTAAACAGAAGAATGTGGACACTGGCGGTCGTATCGACAAGTTTAAACAACGTTTTTCTGGTATGTCACGTTCTATCAAACGTCCTGACTAATACCGTTAAATGTAAAAAAACGGGCCAAATGCCCGTTTTTTTATACCTGAAATTTGTGTATGTTGCAGCAAGAAAATATGTACAAGACCTATTGGTCTTGCACATCAATCAGGTGATCCAGTTTTTTCTGGAAATAATCACCTTGAATAAAGCGGGCATCTACATTCCAAGCGTTTGCGAACAGCGTCATATCATTTAATTCGCGTAGCATAATTTCAACAGGTTTAATTTCATGGAAAATTTTAATTTTTTCCTGTAATTCCTGAGTAGATTGTTCTGTACTTAACATTTCAGTCAGTGTACGGTGCAATGTCAAGCAGTTGATATCCAGTTGACGTACAGCAGATTCACTATAAATGGTATTACCAAAGTCTCTTAATGATACTTCAGCACCAAACTGGCGTAATTGAGTAATATGCTTGTGTGCATCTAAAATATTCTGGGTAAGGTCTTCTTCTGAAAATTGTAAAATAAGCGGATGCGTTAATTTACTGCGTACAATCGTGATCAGCTTAGAAATAAATTCAGGGAAGGTTCGATCGTGAAATAACACTTCTTTATTCAAATTCACAATCAACTTGGCTTCAGGATACTGCGTAATAAAATTATGTAACTGTTTACATGATTCAACTAATATCCAGCGATCCAGTTTAATTGATAATTCCGGGTCCTCTGCCAATTCTCTTAAGCTGGATAAATCTTTCCAGGAATTTTCAAAAATAAAGCCACTGGTGACTTCATAAGTATATAAATTTGTGTCTTGTTTATCATAAAGTTGTTGATATTTAAGATGAATCTCTCCGCGATCCAAGCTTTTTTCTAAGGCTCTGATTAATGAAGATTCAGGCGAAGAATTTAACGGCTTCATTTCTGGACGGTGAAGTTCCATCGTTGGAATATCTAAATGCGTTTTTAACTCAAGCTCTGCGGTCGGTGCATTTTGTGGTAAAGCCGTGTTGTAAGCTGAACTAATAAATTGTTCAAAATGGCTTTCGTCACGAATTTCACCACCTAAGATCACATATCCAATTCTCAAATTAAGCGGATAACTTGATTGATTGACTGTTAATAATTGCGGCTTGGTGAGTGAGCTTAACCCAATAAGCTTGGATTCTAATTTAGCTTGAGATTCTGCCTGGAATAAGCCAGTAAAAATACCGGGTGAAACTTTAAATAATGGAACATGGGTTTGTTCTTTTAAAAACTCTTTTATCTGACTGAAATAGTTTTTTGAAGTGACCCAATTAGCTTCGAAAATATTTTCAGGACAAGAGGCTAAAGAGAACAGAACCAACGCATTAATATTAGCAGGCTGCTTGGTAAGAGCGCGATTAATTTGCTGATAGGTATTAGGTTTCTGTATACTTTTTTCAGTTGCTACAGATGTTATATTACCCGGTTCAGAAGTTTCAATATCAATGGTAATTTGTAATGCATCTTCATCCGTAGCGGGTAAAAATTCGATTTTAAGCGGATTCGGAATAGAAACATGGTCATTTAATGTGGCGATTTCTAATCGGCCTAAATCAAACTGACCTTGAGTGATTTTTTTAAAACGTAATTTAAAGTCGTTCAAATCTTTCGGTTGTAACAGGTCAAGCAAAGGAAGACCTACGATATCTTCCTCGTTTTTAATCCCAAATAGTTGTAAGTATTCAGGATTAGCCTGAATATGAATGCCTTCTTGAATAAGTGCAATGGCTTTATTGCTATCCTGTACTAAAGATTGTGCATGGGTGTGGGCAGACTCTAACTCATCCATTAAATGTTGTTGAGTGAGCAATAAACGACTTAATGAAAGTGCACGGAGCAAACCAATATAAAAACGATCTGGATAATCCAGATTTAAAATGTCGTAAACGCCTTTACGAATATAACCGGCATATTGATCTGCCTGATAATTCTCTGGTTTTAGAAGAAGAATAGGTAAGTTGGGTTGTTTGGATAATTGGATTAAACTTAATGCCTGTTCGTATTTTAAGTCATAAGCACGGCCAAAAATGACCAGATCCCAGTTTTGATGTAATTGTTTTTCAAAATTTTGTAAATCATCCAGCAATGCTGCATGTACAACATGTCCACTCGATGTTAAAAGGTCAAGAATTTGGTTAAAACGTATTTGATTATCATCGATAATGAGTAAACGTGTCTCGGTACGTTTTAACTTTTTAGACAATAATGGATTTCTCACTTCAATGCTTCCCATAAATCATGATTCTTGATTTCATTCATTCGTTTGTTGATAAAGTTGTTAATCAGGCTTTCTTGCTGATCATTAAGCAACTCAAATTCAAAACGGATAAAACTTTGAGTAATAAGTTGTGCTTTGGTCAGGTAAATTTTTAATTCTTCTTTTCCTAATCGCAAATGAATGGTCTGTTTTTCTCTAAACATATGCGAGCCCGATACAATTAAACTGGTTGAAACATTATCAAGTTGAGAGGTTTGAACGATAAGCGCAGGTTGGTAGTTACTGCTGTTACGCTCAGTTTTTACCATGACGGAGCAGGGGAATAAATCTTGCGCCAATACTTCAAGCCCCAGTTCCAAGCTTTTTTCTGTTGACTGTTTAATCCAGCGAACCACACCGCCGCGCCAAGGGCTATTGGTATTTTCCTGCATTAAAATAAATTCCCCGGTTTTTAAATTTGAGGGTGTAACACCAGTCCATTTAATTCTGTAACCATTGACACTAATATCCAGAACTTCAGCTGGATAGATTTGTTTTGCTTCCCGATCCAGAACTTTAGCTGTGGTGATTTCAGCGGGAATATTTGAATTCATTGAATTGATAAATGTACTTTCATTTTGGAAATGATAGTTATTTTCTACCTCTAAGGTTTCGTGAAAGTTTTTACCTTTAGATAAGTAAAAGTGGGCCACAGAAAGACTAAAACAGATCTGCAATTGTGCTGAATATTCGTAGCGCTCATGGCGACGTTCAATATTGGTTGTAAGTAAATTATGAATATGGAAGTGTAATGCGGGAGTCAGGAATAACTTTTCATTACGCGATAAATAACCCGCTTTTTTAGTTTGGGTTTCAGATAGATGATCTAATAAATGTTGCGTTGAAATGTAGATTGTCGGTTTATATAAACTGGATTGATTGACATTGAAAACCGGTGGATGATCTTTATTGGTATCTACAATATAGCGAGAAAGCGTGGTTTCTTTAGGTAAAATGTGAACCAGTTTTGCCCAGTCAAAACTACATAAATATAAGCCTTGCATTTCTGATGGACGAATTTGATGGGTATTGAAAATATCCAATAAAATGAGTTGGGAATAAGCTTGAGTAATGGTCTGTAATTGATGCTGCGTATCTAAAATTTGATTGATATTGGTTTGATAAAAATTATTCTTAATTGCACATTCAAGTAATTGATGTGCAACCAGCCATTGACCAAATAACGGTGTGCTATAGAGCAAATGTTGTTGATAAAGTAATAATGAAAGTTGCTGCAACGCGTAATAAGTCGAAACAATTCTGGCGGTCTGCAAACTTTTCTTTTGATTAAACGCAAAAATAGAAAACTTTTGCAGACTTAATTGGGTGTTACAACGTTTTGAAATGTCGATATAAATCTTAGCGAAATGGCTACGTAAAAGCATAGCCAATTCAATAATTTGATCACTACGATCGTTTGTAATCAAGCCTTGATTAAAAAAATGCTTTTCCAGGCTGATCAATACATTATCAATAGTCGGATGTAGGATTTGAATTAAATCGAAACGCAGCATTTCTGGGCATTTCAGTTCTGATATCTCCAATAACGCATTGAAAAGTTCTTTTGAAGAATTTCCGAGTTGCAGAATGGATAAATTAGACACCCACTCTTGTAATCCTTTGGCATTAGATGGGCAAAAGCTCAGTTGTTCCAACTTTAATTCTGTTGGCATTTGGAAGATGTCTGAATTGCTCATAATCATCGTTATTATTTAACTCAAAAAGTTGAAACTCCAAAAAGCGGTGTTTTATTTTTTTCGCCCGCTATTTCCCTAACGAGTTTAGGAACCAAATATCCTGGAAGGTTCTCTAAAACATCTTTATATATAAGATTAATCTGCTCCGGACTCAAGTCAAAATGATGCGCACCTTTTACTTTATCTAAGACATGTAAATAGTATGGCATCACGCCTGCATCAAACAGACGGTAACTTAAATCCACTAAAATCTGCGCAGAATTATTGACCCCATTTAATAAAACTGCCTGATTGAGCACGGTGATTTGTTGTTGAACCAATACTGAAAGTTTAGCGCACGTAAAATCATCAAGCTCAGCCGCATGATTTGAGTGTACCACTAGAATAATTCGTAGCCTACTGTTTTTTAATAGAGAAACCAGTTCTTCATCGACACGGTTGGGGATTACGATAGGAACCCGTGAATGAATTCTCAAAAATTTAATTTGTGATAGCGATTCTAAGCGTTCTATCCAGAGTTTTAATTTTCGATTGGATAGAGTCAGGGGGTCTCCACCACTAAAAATGACTTCATTGATATCGGGTTGACTTTCGATATAGCTTTTAATATTTAGCCAGTCTTCATTTTTTGGCAGGTTTTCCTGATAAGGGAAATGACGACGAAAACAATAACGACAATGCACCGCACAAGCGCCTGTTAAGGTGAGTAAAAAGCGCGATTTGTATTTATGTAATACCCCTGGTTGCTGATTGGCTTGTTCTTCACCTAAAGGGTCTGTCACAAATCCGATATGTTCTTCAAGTTCCAGATGATGGGGTAAGACTTGTAGTAGAAGAGGATCAAGAGGGTCACCAATGTTCATTTTTTCGACGAATGCACGAGGAACACGCAATTTAAATTGTTCAGAAGCCAGAATTGCCCCTGATAATAATTGATCAGGCGAGAGCTGAAGTGCCTCAAGTAACTCTAAAGGATCTGTAATCAGGTCACTGAGTTGAGATTGCCAGTTTTGCTCTTGATATAAATAGTTTATCATGCCGCATGTAAAAAATAATGCTAGTCTAGCATTAATAGATTTAAGTTAGTAAGTTTGGAGTGAGCCTTTCATGGCCAATTATTCTACAAATGACTTTAAGCAAGGCTTAAAGGTTATGCTTGATGGTAACCCATGTTCAATCATGGAAAATGAATATGTGAAGCCTGGTAAAGGTCAAGCATTCAACCGCGTAAAATTACGTAATCTTAAAACTGGTAAAGTTTTAGAAAAAACATTCAAATCCAATGAAACACTGGAAGGTGCTGACATTGTTGAAGTTGAAATGGATTACCTTTATAACGATGGCGAACTTTGGAACTTCATGGATCCAGTGAGCTTCGAACAAATCACAGCTGACAAAACTGCGATGGGCGATGCTGCCAAATGGTTGAAAGACGATTCAAACGAAAAATGTACAATTATGCTTTTCAATGGTGTTCCATTGTCAGTAAGTGCACCAAACTTCGTTGTATTGAAAATCGTTGAAACTGATCCAGGCGTACGTGGTGATACTTCTGGCGGTGGCGGTAAGCCTGCCAAACTGGAAACTGGTGCTGTAGTACGTGTACCATTATTCGTACAGCAAGAAGAAAGCGTTCGTGTAGATACCCGTACTGGTGACTATTTAGAACGTGCATAATGGTTTTAAAATAGACTATTATCGAAAGGGATGATTTAAATCATCCCTTTTTTTATGCCAAAGTATTAGATGAAAAAATAATTGTGAGGAGTAGAGTCGCAAAGGAACGAACAGCAGTATACCGAACAATAAAAAATGAACGCTGATTTATGCATGATATATGAGGGATTTACATGGAAACAATTCAACCGAAGTTAACCCTAACTTCAAAAATAGTGTGGCTTCTAGTCGCGATTTTAGGCGCGGTATCATTCGGGATACTCGCAATCAGCAGAGGAGAACATGTTAATGCAGTCTGGCTCGTTCTGGCTGCCATCTGTGTATATAGCATTGCTTATCGCTTCTATAGTTTATTTATTGCCAATAAAGTCTTTGAACTCAATGCCCGACGCTTAACACCAGCGCATCGTTTAGCCGATGGTCTGGATTATGTTCCCACCAATAAATATGTCCTGTTTGGTCACCACTTTGCAGCTATTGCAGGTGCCGGACCATTAGTCGGTCCTATTCTTGCAGCGCAGATGGGTTATTTACCTGGCACCATTTGGCTATTGGTGGGTGTGGTCCTCGCGGGTGCTGTTCAGGACTTTTTGGTGCTGTTTATCTCTACCCGCCGTGATGGGCGTTCACTCGGTGAAATGGCCAAGCAGGAGCTAGGTTCTTTTGCGGGTATAATTGTGATGCTAGGCGCCTTGGGCGTTATGATCATCATTCTTGCAGTACTTGCATTGGTAGTCGTGAAAGCGCTGACCAACAGTCCATGGGGTGTGTTCAGTATTGCTGCAACCATTCCAATTGCATTGTTTATGGGCGTATATATGCGTTATATCCGTCCAGGGAAAATTGCCGAGGTTTCAATCATTGGTTTTGTGCTGATGATGCTGGCGATTGTTTACGGTGGAAATGTCGCAGCTGATCCTTATTGGGGACCGATCTTTACACTGTCTGGTACGCAACTGACTTGGTGTTTAATTGTTTACGGTTTCGTTGCTTCAGTCTTGCCGGTTTGGTTGCTGCTTGCGCCACGCGACTATCTTTCTACCTTCTTGAAGATTGGTGTGATTGCAGGTCTTGCAGTCGGTATTATGGTGGCATTACCTGAAATGAAAATGCCTGCGGTAACGCATTTCATTGATGGTACGGGTCCTGTATTTGCAGGCTCAATGTTCCCATTCTTGTTCATTACCATTGCCTGTGGTGCAATTTCCGGCTTCCATGCCTTGGTTTCTTCAGGAACAACACCGAAACTCATTGAAAATGAAGTCGATATTCGTGTAATTGGTTACGGTGGTATGTTGATGGAATCTTTCGTTGCTGTCATGGCGATGATTTGTGCCACCATTCTTGAACCAGGAGTCTACTTTGCAATTAATGCACCCGCTGCCGTATTAGGTACCACAGTAGAAAGTGCTGCTGAAGCGGTGCGTAATTTAGGCTTTGTGGTCACTCCTGAAGCATTGACTTTACTGGCTCAGGAAGTCGGTGAAAGCTCGATTCTTTCACGTACGGGTGGTGCGCCAACATTTGCGATTGGTATGGCGCACATTATTACGGAAATTTTTAACAACCGTTCCATGATGGCGTTCTGGTATCACTTCGCGATCCTGTTTGAAGCTCTATTCATTTTAACTGCGGTAGATGCGGGTACACGTGCTTGCCGTTTCATGGTTCAGGATACTGTCGGTATCGTGATTCCTGCGTTGAAACAATCACACAATTTCTTTGGTAACCTGGTTGGAACCGCAGTGGCTGTTGCAGGTTGGGGGTTCTTTGTTTATCAAGGTGTGATTGACCCACTTGGTGGTATCAATAGCCTATGGCCTTTATTTGGTATTGGTAACCAAATGCTTGCTGCAATGGCACTGATTTTGGGTACTGTCATCTTGTTCAAAATGAAAAAAGAGAAATATGTTTGGATCACTATTTTTCCAACCATTTTCTTGTTTATTACCTGTATGACGGCAGGCTGGCAAAAAATCTTCCATGAAAATCCAAAAATTGGTTTCTTGGCACAAGCCAACCGTTTCTCTGATGCAATTGCGCGTAATGAAATTTTAAAACCAGCCAAAGACGTTGCTGAAATGCAAACGATTGTATTCTCCAATCAAATCAATGCGATTCTATGCGGCTTCTTTATGATTGTGGCGATTGTGATGGTGTTTGCTGCCATTGGTGTGATTCGTCGTGCATTGGCAGATCCTAATCCAAGTGTGCATGAGTCAGAGGCTATTTACAGTGACGAGATTAGCCCAAATGAAGTGGCAGGAGAGGTGAAATGAGTTTAAAAGATCAAATTCGCCAAAAACTGGCTTTAGGTAAGATCATTAAATTTACTGTGTTGGCACAACCGAAAAAGTTTTTGATGATGAACGGGATTAAAACTATTCAGATGATTTGGCAACGTCTACAGCAAAGCTTTCGCCTGATGGTCGGTGTGCCGGATTATCAGACCTATTTGGAACATATGAAAAAGAATCATCCAGACTTGGTCGCAATGGATGCCAAAACATTTTACCGTCACTGCGTGGATGTACGTTATCCAAGCGCGGGCGGTGGAATGAAGAAATGTCCTTGCTAGCCTGAATATGTATTTGTCAGAAATCTTCTGATTTCTTTGGAAAAATCACAAAACGGTGTATGTTAATCATGCACCGTTTTTTATTGGGAATAAGCTGTGATTTGGGGTACGAATAAGGTTCAAAAACAAGAACTCACACACGAACAGCAACAACTGAATGATCAAGTTAAATCTTATGCTACAAAAATTCAGGCATTCTTGAATCAAATCAATAGCATCATTTTAGATAAACAACATCAGACCAAACTGGCTTTAAGTAGTTTGTTAGCCGGTGGACATGTATTGTTTGAAGATTTACCAGGATTGGGTAAAACGACATTATCCAGTGCCTTATCTCATATTGCAGGGCTGAAGTTCCAGCGCATTCAATTTACCAATGACATGCTCGCCAGTGATGTGATTGGCGTAAATATGTTTAATCAAAAACAGCATCAGTTTGAGTTTAAACACGGTCCCATTTTCACCCAAATATTGTTGGCAGATGAAATTAACCGCTGTAGCCCAAAAACCCAGAGTGCGTTACTAGAAGCGATGGAAGAAGGGTTGGTGACGGTAGATGGGGTTCGTTATGAATTGCCGAAACCTTTTTGGGTGATTGCAACGCAGAACCCGCTGTTTCAAAGTGGTACTTATAGCTTGCCAGAATCTCAACTTGACCGATTCCTGATGCGTTTGTCACTGGGTTATCCATCACGTTCTGCAGAAAAACTGTTGCTACAACAGGCTTCCCGCTATACCTTGATTTCAACCCTGAAACATGTTTTTAACGAGTATGAAATTTTAGATATTCAACAACTCGTCACGCAGATTCATATTGCTGAGGTGGTGCTGGATTATCTGCTGGATTTGGCCAGTGAAACACGTAAAAGTCGTCATGGATTATCCACTCGCGGTCTATTGGCTTTGAAAAAAGCAGCACAAGCACATGCTTTTATTGAACAGCGTAGTTATGTAACCCCAGATGATGTTCAAGCGGTGTTTGTTGCCGTGGTTTCACATCGGATTGGATTAAGTGAAGCAGAAACCTTGCAGTTGATGCAGCAAGTCAATATTAGCTAAAGGAAGATCAAATTGAGCAAGCCTTGGCAAAAATGGTTAGCAAAACGCTTTCAATTTGAAAAAGTAAAACAGCTCTCGCAAAAAGACATTTTGATTTTTATCTATCAGCAGGGCTATCTGTATTTAGTATTGATCTTGATTACTTTTATTGCCGGGATCAATTATGCCAATAACCTGATTTTGGGTTTTTGCTTTCTGATTAGTGCGATTTTATGTATCAGTTTTTATGTCACTTTTAAACAATTACATGATTTAAGCATTGAAATTTCAGTGAATGAGATAGGGCAAGCAGGGGATAATCTTGATTTACACCTCCATTTTCAGCAACGACAAAAGCAATCGCGTTATTTATGGATTAAAACCGATCAGCATTTAGAAAAAGTCTCGATTGCGGAACTTAAGCAAAAAATTACCTTGTCTTTTTTTATGGATAAACGAGGGAAGTTTCATTACCCGACTGTGCAAATTTATGCTGTATATCCCTTTGGGCTGGTTCGTGCATGGACCTATTTTTATTTAAAAGAATATTCGTGGGTAGCTCCTAAAGCTGAATTTTATAATGCAGAAAATAAACAGCATCAGCACAGTTTTGAACCGGATATGGATGAGTTTCGTGAACTGCGTAATTTCAAGTTGGGTGATACCTTGCAAGCCGTGTCATGGAAGCAGGCGGCACGTGGGCAAGGTTTATATATCAAGGTCTTTGAACAGCATAATGATCAACCGAGTGTGGAAATCAGTTATGCCCTTATGCCCAGTACCGAGCATGAAGAAAAACTGAGTTTGATGATGGGGCTGATTGAGCAATGTGAGCAACTGCAATTTAGCTATGCTGTATTTCTACCTCAAGCTGAATTAACGATAGGTGTGGGTGCAAAACAGTTGCTTCAGGCGAAAAAACTTTTGGCGCAGGCTTAAATTATGATTCATGCTGACGTTAGAACATCGATTTTAATCACTTTGTTATTATTACTCATTGCACAAGTATTTTTTAATCCTGCTCTGTTAAGTGCAATTTTCGCCCTTATTCTTCTGTGTTTGTTTTTTAGTTTCAGAGAAGAGTTCAAGGCAGTATCCAAAATCTGGACATTTGCCCTGACAATTTTGGCATTGGCGACCATTTATTTCAGATATCAGAGTTTTATTGGGATAGAAGCAGGAGTTGCTGTTTTATCCACTTTTTTGTTTGCCAAAGCTTTGGAAACCAAGACTAAACGCGATGTCATTATCCTGTTTAATTTTGCCTTGTTTGTCGGAGCAAGTTCATTTTTATATAGCCAATCTATCTGGATGGCAATTGTCATTATACTGTGTTTATTCAGTTGCCTGATCGGGCTTTATCGTTTACAAACCAGTGAATTTAAACAAGCAAAAAATCAATCATCAACATTAAAAAACGACGCTAAGCATGTGGGTAAATTCCTGATTTTGGCTTTGCCTTTTTTTATTTTGCTGTTTATCTTTTTTCCGCGTTTACCGCCACTGTGGCATATTCCAATTCCAGAACAAAGAGGTGTCACTGGAATGAGTGATAGCATGTCACCTGGTGATATTGCCCAACTTTCGCAATCAAGCAGTTTGGCTTTTCGCATTATTGGCAATGTCAATAAACTACCTTCCCGAAATGAGCTTTATTGGCGGGCAATGGTTCTGGACCAATATGATGGTAGAACTTGGACCAGTAGTTTTGTGAATCAACAGCCCGTATTGACTAATACGATTTCGAGAAAAACAAAACAGGGTTTTGATTATCAATATTTAGCTGCAGATTCGCGTGTCATGTGGATAATGGGGCTGGAAAAATCCATCCCAAAAGACCCTCAATACCAATTAAAGCAGGATTGGGGGATTAGCCCGATCCGTTCCATAACACGAAATCAACCTATTAATTTGCATTGGTTAGGCGATGCACAGCTGCAAGGACAGGGATCATCCAAAGCAAATTTACTGGAAAAAATCACGACTCAAATTCCTGAACAACTTGATGCACAATCACGTCAATTTGCTCTGGAAATGTTTCAGCAAAGTGAACATTTACCAGATCAATATGTCCGTAATATTTTACAGTGGTATAAGAAAAATGATTTTGTATATACCTTAACGCCGGGTTTATTGGGTGAAAACCGTATTGATGAATTCCTGTTTCAATCTCGGCAGGGGTTTTGTGAGCATTATGCTTCGAGTTTCGCCATGTTGATGCGATATGTCGGGATTCCTGCACGTATTATTATCGGTTATCAAGGCGGCCAACTTGCATTGGATCGAGCAAGTTGGGAAGTTCGTCAACTTGATGCCCATGCTTGGACAGAAGTATACTTAAATGGAAAATGGCAGCGTATTGATCCAACCGCAATTATTGCACCGCAACGTATAGATGGGGGAATGCAAAATTATATTGAAAATGATCGAACTATCTTAGGAAATAAAGAGCAGAAGTGGAAGTATCGCCAATTCACAGTGATGAAAAACCTGCGAATATGGAGTGATTATGCAAGTTATCAGTGGCAAAGCAAAGTCATAGGATACGATGCTGAAAAGCAGCAAAGCTGGTTATCGAAATTAGGTCTGAAAACTGCTTATGCCAGTACACTGATATTGCTCTCAAGCATTTTATTGGTGGTGATGGTTTATTTCGTGTGGATTTATTATCGTCATAGACAGTACGCTTCTGCATATGAACATGCGATTCAACAGTTCTCTAAGCAACTCGAAGAACCCTTACGTAAGCAGCCTGCTGAAACCTTTTTTGCCTGGATGCACCGATTAGCAAAGGCAACTGAACAAGATCAGCATAGGATATTTATGCAAGCAGCTGAGCACTACCAACAACAACGATTTTCTGCAGCACCAAATAGCTCTCACATCAAACAATTCAGGGAAATGCTGAAAACTTGTACATCTGCTTTAAAAAAGAGAAGAAAGCACTTGTCTTAAAAAATAAAAATGAATATGATTCACAGCACTTAGGTGTATAGCTCAGTTGGTTAGAGCGCTACGTTGACATCGTAGAGGTCAGCAGTTCGAGTCTGCTTATACCTACCAAAATTATGAATTAGTATAAAGCAATATGACTGTATACTAAAAAAAAGCCTCAAAATTCAATGTTTTGAGGCTTTTTTATTGCGTTTGATAACGATGTATAACGCTATATACGACTGGTATTTTTGTATCACAGTACGTATCATAAAAATAAATCGTACTCGTGATACAAAAATAGATGAAAAGAAGTGAAATAAAAAAGAAACCACTATCAGATACGACATTGGCTAATCTAGAGCCTGAAAATGTTGATTACAGGATCAATGATAATGGTAAGTTATATTTTTTTGTAAAAAAAGATGGAAGCAAATCTTGGCAATATCGTTCTAAAAATGAATTAGGAAAAGATGGTTTTCAAGGTTTGGGGAGTTATCCTAAGGTAAGTGGTCACTTTGCTAGAAAAAAAGCCATTGAATTAGCAATGAAAGAATCTAATGGTGAGATTGTTAGATTTAGTAAACATTATAAAAAACATGTAGATAGTAAAAATAACTTAACTTTTTCTGTAATTATCAATGATTGGTTAGAAACTAAAAGAGGTGTATGGAGTGAAACAACATTTTCTAAAGCTAAAAGTTCAATTGAAAGACATGTGATAAATGAATTTGGACATAGAGAATGTATCACAATTAAAAAGAAGGAATGGTTTGACTTTTTTCAAGGGCTAAGAACTCTTAATAAAATTAATAATCAAGTAGATAAGTTAATTTCGTATTGTACAAATGCTTATGATTTAGCAAATATCAAAGGACTAATTGAGGAGAATCCATTAGTAAGAATGTCTAGGCATATTACTCGGTTTACACAGGGCAATATGAGCCATGTCGAACTTAATGAATTACCCGAATTAATAAATAAAGTAAGAAATTATCCAAGTAGAGTAATGGTCATTGGCATTGAACTAGCAATTTTACTTTTCCCAAGACCAACTGAATTACGTTGTGCCACATGGGAGCAGTTCGATTTTAAAAAGAAATTATGGAATAGACCTGCTGAGGTTATGAAAGGGGGTATAGCACATACAATACCTTTACCTAAACAGGCAATTACACTTTTGAAAGAGTTAGAAACATATAAAACTGAATCACCATATCTATTCCCTAGTCGTAGGACTTATCAAGAGCCTGTATCAGATGGGACGTTTAATACCGTCTTAAAACGCTGTGGTTACACAGGAAAGCAAACTATGCATGGATTTAGGCATAGAGCGAGTACGGCGCTTAATAACCAATTCAGTGACAAAGAACAAGTGATTGAGGCATGTTTAGCACATAAGAAAAAAGGTGTTAAAGCTGTATATGATAAAAGTAACCATCTCGAGGAAAGAAAGTTAGTTATGCAATGGTGGGCAGACTATATAGAGGGCATAGTATAAAATGAAATTACTATCATATTATAAAGATAAGGACTCCAATGAATTTGGATTAAGGGTCTTAAGTCTTAAAGACAGCGAAGAATTAGAAAATCAGATAAATGAGTTTGAACCACAAGTATTGGTTGCAGAACTAGAATCTGAAAATTTACGAGTTATTAAATTAGCAGAAAAAAATTGGTATGGATTTGGATTTTACCAACCAAAGGATGAAATTATAGGTGATCTGGAAAAGTTAAAAGATATACCAAAGGTTATTTGTCTAAGTGAAAATAGCGACTTAAAATCCAAGTGGAAAGAGAATGGATGTTTAGTTTGTACTGATGACGAATATTATAAAGAATGCAGAAATATGCTATTTAACTCATTAGTATGAATTTGATTTTTTAGTAATAAAGTGCTATAATAAGATATATTATATATTAAGACCACATTTGTACAAAAGTTAAAAAAATATAACTTATAAATTAAAAAAAATATTTAAAATTTTTTTCATCTAACTATTTTTGATGAATTTATTTTTTTCATAATCCTAAAAATTATTTTATTTTCTGTTTTTTTTGAAAAATTATTTTTAAAATTTTTACGTAGTTTATTTTGCCTTTTTAATTTCTATTATATAAATGTTTTCTTAAATATTTTTTATTAAAAAATTTAACAAAAGGAGAATTTATGCTAGAGAAAAATTTTGAAATCGATATGCTTGAGGTGAATTTATATGTAGATCATGATGCAGAAAAACTTTCAGATGGAACTTATATTTATTCAAAAAATTATTTAAAAAATTTGAATGAATTAGAAAATATTTCAGATAATGATGTTGTGCTTAAAAATAAGCCAAAATGGTTAAGCTCTGAAGATGGAAAAAATATTAAAATCACATCATTAAGTAGTAGTTGTATTAATGTAAGTGGTAATATTTATAAGTGGTTGAAAAATGAGAATATTCTTGGTGAAACAGACTTAATTAAATTGGTTTATGAGTTTGTACAAGTATTGCAAACTATGAATTTAGTTCATCCTACATCAGCACAAATTCAGAGAATTATTGAAGGTGATTATAGAGTTTATAAAGCTGATGTTAAAAGAGATTTGATATTTGAAAACAAGGATCGTTCATTAAGATATTTAGACCACATTCAACGTATTGGTTACTTTCCAAATAAGGCTAAAGAGAAATATCCAAATGGTGCATATTTTGGTAAAAAAAGTAAAACAAGATGGTCGATGTGCTATTACCATAAAGGGATTGAATTAAAAGACAAATTACAAAAATTTAGCACTGATCCTAAGCTGTTTGAATTAGCTGAAAGAATGATAAGAGCAGAGGCTAGTGTACATAATGATCAACTTAAAGAATGGCAGTTATCATATGGATATCAATGGAGAAACGAATGGTATGTAAATAATTTGTTTAAGGAAAAATTTTCAAGACTACGTTTACCTGATCAAGATAAAAGAGACAAAGTTCTTGATATTTTAGATAAAAATGACAGGAAATTTTATACATTATTAATAGAGGGATGTTGTATAGAAGATTATTATAGTAGATCGACAATACATAATAAAAGAATGAAATTTTATACAGAGTACGGGATAGATATTGATTTAATTAAGAAGTATAAAAATGTATAAAAAATTCAATAATAAAAACAAACTAGAAAATAAGAATAATTCGACACATGCAGTAATAAAGGAAATGCATTTTATGAAAAATTTAGATATTGGGGAGAATAATAAAAATGAAAAAATTAAGACTAACAAAAAAAGAAGTATGCCATATTTTGTCGATAAAGAGTGATAAACTAGATAAGTTGATTAAAAGTGATATTTTATTTCCTAAGCCATATAAAGAGGGAAATCAAAGGCAGTCACCAGTATATTTTGACGCCGTTGCAATAGAAACATGGTGGAATCAAAAAATAAATTTTAATTAGATATAATATTTTAAAGCGATACCTTGAGTATCGCTTTTTTTTAACTATTTTTTAACACTCTATAGACTGTTGCAATTCCACACCCAACAGCTTTAGCAATTTCTTCTTTTGTTAATCCTTTAATATTTAGTTCTTTTATTCTTTGGTGTTTAGTTAAGTCTGCTTTTTTGCCTGTTGGGATATAACCACTTCTTTCTAAACCTTGTTTGATACGTTCTCTACGTTTTTCATTGTCAAGTCGTGCCATAGTAGCAAGAAGATCAATCAACATATTATTAATCAAATTTAAAATAGAGCTAGTTATGCTTTGATCTTCATCAAATTTCATATGTGTTGTAGGTAAATCAGCCACAACTAATCTTAAACCTTTTTCTTTAATACGATTTTTCAGAATTTCAAAATCATTTTGTGATAATCGTGATAAACGATCTACACTTTCAACAAGCAAGATGTCTCCGTGATCAGATTCTTCTAATAGTTTATTTAGGATAGGGCGATTTAGTTTTGTACCTGATTCATTCTCTATGTATTCCACATGTTCATGATCATTGTAATTTTTTGAGAACAATTTTAAGTCATCTAAAGCACGCTCGGCATCCTGATCTTTAGTACTAGCTCTTACATAAATTCGAATAGTCATTATCATATACCTATATTCTTTTAAGTATTATGATAAATCTATCTTTTAGTTATTACCAGAGCTTAAATGATAGAAAATTCAGGATGATAAGAAATTATTTTCTAGGTATAGTGCTATAAGAGGTTTTTAATAAAGTATGAGTCTATAGAAGGTTATATGTCTGCAACATATTCTAGAACTGATTTAATGAAGCTGGCTATAGAAGAACATCTAAAATGTACTGAGTTTCCTAGAGTAGGCGCATTAATAACTAAAAATGGTAAAATCTTAGCTTCTGGTTATCGAGGAGAAGTGAGAGGTGTACATGCAGAACGTGTAGCAATCAGAAAATTAACTCCTGAAGAAGTAAAAGATTCAATTGTGTATACAACACTAGAGCCATGTGTATCTCTTCATGAAGGTCAAGAAGTAGAATCCTGTGCTGATCTTTTAATAAGAAGAGGGGTTAAAGAGGTAGTAATAGGTGTATTAGACCCTAATGGTACAATCTATTCTCAAGGTTTTAGAAAGCTATTAGAGAACAATGTTAGTGTGAGTTTTTTTAATAGAAAGTTAAGAGAAGCTGTTGAAGAAGAAACATTTGATTTTGGTAATGTTCATAAGATTTATGGGTCAAATAAGAGAAGAGTACCTGTAGTACACAGCGGAACAGAGCTTGTAGTACAGTTTAGTCAGCAAGATACTAGAACCATTAATATAAGATGGACTACCTTGCAAATTAACCATGGATGCGTTGATCTAATAGGGGAGAACGGTTCGGTTAGAATTGCATCAGGAGTACGAAATTTCGGGGATATTACAGATCCAATGGTATTCCGTTTTGAGAGTCATGTAGCAAGGATGAGAAAAGATATGATTGCAATCGTAAAACCTCATAATTCTACTTTTTATGTACTTATTCAATTACTTGATATATTTCAAAATGACATACTGTTTAAATGGGAAGTAAGGAATTATTGATCTAATATGTAACTATATTTCAAGGATTAGTTCGGGATATAGTTACATAATGTAATACACTAGTTCTTCATCTAATAATAAATTTAGATATCTAAAACTTTTATATGTGAAGGACTATTGGATAAAATCTGATACTTTAAAAAACTGATTTCATTGCTAATATTATCTAAAATTGGTAGTCCTCTATCACACTTTTGTACTATATGATTTAGAGTTAGCCAATTCAACATGGCACTAGCTTTTTCAATATTTGCATATTCATAATCACCGCCTAAAAAAGTTACCAAAATACTTTCGTCTCGAAAAATTTTATTCATCCATTTTTGTGCCAACTGATTTTTTTCATCTTGAATATTTTTATAGGCATAGTTAAAGCTACCTGCAATAGCATCTGCTAATTGAATGCCGTACAAACTTTTAGAATCTACCATTTGTATAGGTTGTTTTAAATTAAAGGTAAGAGGTTGTTCTAGGTTGAATTGTTCATAAATTTGAGATTTTCTCTCAGTTCTTCCAACCATACTATTAAAAATTTCTTGATTGGCATTTAATGGCTTTGAGGAATCACAATAAACATCCAATATATCAATTTTCTGTCCCCATTTGCCTAAACTACTAAATAAGCATGTAGTTGTGATATCTAGAATCCATTTTCCTGAACCTTCTCCTAAATAACCATCCATTTCAGATAAAAAGGAGTCTTTATTATAATGAGCAAACTTTTGAATTTGATCTAAAACTAGATCTGATTGGTTGTTAATTATTTGAAATAAAGATTTTGTAGGCGTATCTACTCCTTCTTTCATAACCTTATAAAATTCTTCAAAAATAACTTCAGCTGATTTATCTTGAGTAACTAATTTTAAATGAAGATAATCAGTAATAAATCTGTGAAAATTCATTCCATAAAAAATAGAATTTTTTGCTGCTAGAGCAGGTTCAAAAATATATTCAAAGAATTTACCAGCGATAGTATATTTTTTGTCACAAATGCATATCTTATATCTTCCGTCTAAGATTTCTAGGATCTCATCAAGTGCTCTTAAACCTTTCGGATTTTTTACTAGATTTCCCGATTTAATTTCACCATTTTGAATTCCATAATCCTTGATGATTTTTTCTACAATAAATTGAGCTTCTTCTTCATTTGACGCTACAGATGCAAATGTAAAAATTGGCTGATCTGCATCTAATAACCTATTTCCTGTAAAACCTGATTCATCACAGTAGATTTGCATATTGTTTAAATCATTATTTAATTGCATGGTAAACCTAGTTTATCGAAGAAAGCTCTATTCCGCTCTTTAGCAGAATTAACTAATCTATCAAAAGAAATAACCTCAATATAGCAGTTCAAATTTTTCTTATAACCAAAAAAACCTAGCTTGTCGGAGGTTTCAGTAAGATCATGGATTTCTTTACATCTGTCACTCATACTTGGTGTCAAATCACAGATTACATAACAAAAACCTGGCACATCTTTAGAGTCAGGAATAGGTCTTCCTGTAGCAGTAGTAGCTTTTCCATTTCTTATACGACGTAAATAACCAAATACTTGCTCTATAGGATCTTTATCTTCGCCACTTTTAACATCATTACGCATAGGGCGTTTAATTTCGACAATTGTTAAAGATGCTAAAGGTAGTTTTTTACCTTCTGATATAAGAAGGGGTTCGTCATATACATTCAATGCGCAAAGATCAGGTTCTTTATTTTCATTTGAGTCTGTAATAGGCATTGAGGACAATGTTTTATCTGAAGCCAAATAATCATGGAATGCTAATCTCTCATCTATTAGCCATAGATTACATTTATCTAAACCAATATCTTCAGAAGTTTGACGCATAGGCATTATAAGTTGGTGGATTAAATCCTCTCTTGAATACTTACCATCGGCTCCCCGTTGGATTGCTTTTTCAAGAATGTCTAAAACTACTTTACGGTTGCAAACATAACCAGCTAGGTCAGATTTCTTTATATCATCTACCTTTTGCATATAATCAGTAATTCGAGATTGAATATCTTTCTCTTGTTTATCCACATCTTCAATAAGATCATGTCCTTGAGAAAGAATTTGGCTTTCAATATCAGTCAAATATTTATGTAAAAGTAGATCTAATTCTTTGTCAGAAATTTCTGGATTAACAAAAAAAACTTCGTTCGGAATATATTTTAAAATTGATTTATAGCGAGGAGCTTTAGTTGAAACATAGTTGTGCACTCTTTGACGACCTAACTCTTTATACTGAATTAAAAACTCGTTGAGATGAGCTGTGATTTTCGAGTATACAGTTTCACGAATTTGAACTTCATTTATAGCGTTCGAGTATAAATCGGTTTCGTCTTGATCGAGATTGAAGTCTATTCGTTCAGGTCTGACAACATCATCAAGATATGTAGATGTTAGATAGCAACAGTATGTAAAGTCACCATTTGTGTGTTGAATTTTTCCATGTAAACCTGCAATTTTTCCTATCAGATTTTCTTCTTTAACAACTCGTCCTGCAGCACACCAAGCAATACACGGGGGGCGAGTTTTTGATTTCAATTTAATATGTAGAAGTTCAAATTTAATGCTCGAAACTTCAAAACTTTCTGGGCAGGCAGATTCAAACATTTGTGTATCAAATAATTCATTTAAATTAATAGTTTCATCTTGATCATAGATAGTTATATTTGGAGCTCCACCTTCTCTGACAAAGTACCACAAACAATGTTCTAGGATATGGTTTGCGATTGCACTGCAAGATTTAGGTGATCTTTTTTCATATTTATCGATAAAATCTTCAAGTTTAATGGTTGTACACAGAGCTTCTGTTTTTTCTATTACACTAGTTGATGAAAGATAAATTCCATTTTTCTTATTAAAGTGGAATTTTCTCTTTTGTGCTTCATTTTTTAAATCTATAAAATTACTTTCGACTGATACATTAGTGAAAGCTTTTAGCCACATTAAACGACCTACACCTCGGCATCCTTTCTTTGCTTTATATTCACTGTCTAAAGTTTCAAATGAGTTCATATTAACCTCATTGAATCCGACCCCATTATCAATGATTGTAAAACCATAAATAGGTGAATTGTTTTCAACTATAGTGTCTTGTGCTAGTGTGCTTTGAATATTACGATCAATATAGATTTTTATAGAAGGATCGATATTATTTGTGCATTCATCTATAGAGTGTATTGAATTCACTACGGCTTCAAATAATGGCATTAAACATTGATTGTATGGCAGAGTAGTATTTCTCAATCTCCCTTCAAGTGATGTATTAATTGCCATTGCTGTATCCTAAATTTTATGAGTTGTAAAAAAGAGTTTTAATAATTTCTATTCTAATAATTCTATAAGCTTAACACTATTCAATTTTGCTTCCTCTAGAGCTTTCTTTCTCCTGTAGTCTAATTCGCTTGATTTAACTGTTCTTAAATTAAGATTTATACTTGGATATCGTTTTCTAAGTTTTGGTTCAATATGGTTTCGGAAATTTAAGGCTAGGCGTTTGTTTTCAATGAATTCACACTTAGTTTTTTTTAATTTTCCATTTAGGCTGATGTAGGCATGAGCTTTTTCATTTTCACCTATTCCCATTTCTTCGAAGTGTAATCCGAAACTTGGAGACCAACCTTCACGAAAATTTTTGGGTAAATCACCATAATCTAAGAATGCTTCAATTGTATAAAGTTGTCTTAATTCTTCGTCTTTCATCTTTACTCCATGATTATTAGACTGATTCAATGATGTAATCTACACCTAGTACCATTTGTTTAGACCAATATTCAGCGGTTTCTTTTGCTTCTTCATATTCCTCAAATTGCCCTTCAGAAATTGCTTCTTCTCTAGAGGAAGTTGTGATGATTTCTCCTTCATCACCAATAAAATAATTTCCTGATTCTAATAGCTTTACAATGAAGCCCATGATTACCCCCTTAAAGTCTAGACTATGATTTTAAATTACAATACTTTAGAAGCTATCACCATCAAAAATTAAGATTTTTAGATTCATATAATTCAATATGATTGGATAAGGAAACACAATGAAGTTAAAAGATGCGTTTGACTATATACTTGATAAAAATAATGCTTTAAGTGATTTCAATGCATACATGATAGGGGTGGCATATGAAGATAATGATTCTTTCTTATTCGTTAATCTCACCATAGATGATGAAGAAATAGAAAATAATACGCTTTACTACCATGCTCATGTTACAAGTGGAAAAATTCGAAGTTCAGAGGGAGAAGAGGATTTTTACAGTGCAGAGAGCATTGAGGACTTGCTTGATCAATTGCCCCTGATTGCTTCTGATTTGAGTTATCATGTCTATAAGCTAGATGAGGATGTGTTAGGGTTGAGTAGTGAATATGCGTTAAAAGCACTATTTCCTAGACTACCTAACCCTGACATTCATGATCTAGATGAATTTAAAGTAGAGACAATTAAGTTGGTGTCTATGCTTAACCATTAAGATTATAGAGTTATTTTTTTATTCAAGTTTTTGTAATAGCAGAGTTTTTACTTTTAATAATGAGTACCTTGGTGAGTACCTTTTAATTTTTTATTTTTAATAAGTTCAGTTAAAACAATTGGATATATGTATACATTGATCCCAACCCTCGGAATAAAAGTCATTCTAATAGTTTTTAATTTGTATCACTGTGCGTATCACGGAATTGAATAATTTATAAAAATATAATAAAAACAATAAATTGAACATATTTTTGGTAGTGCTTATACCTACCAATATTTGTTGAAAGGTCAACCCCAAAAAGCCCATCTATTAAGATGGGCTTTTTTGTTAGGGAATCATTAATAGTCAAAGAATTGATCGAATCGGGCAGATTTTTTTTCCGACGGATTGTTATTTAATCGGTATTTAATTCTTTACTCAAAAAACCTGATTGGACTTAATGAAATATTAGATTTGAAGGTATTTCATGAAATTATACAAAACAGGCGATACATCTCTATGAATTAGGTATTTCGTAAAATTGAATACTATTAAAAATTTGTTTAAATCTTGATTCAATTAATATAAAAATAATCTATAAATTGCAAAACACTACATGATATTTTCTATAAAAGCCGTAGTATAAAAATGATTTTATTGAGTTTCTAATATTATGTCACAGATAGATGTTCTTGTTCCTTTGGCTGAAATTGAGGTGAATCGGGCTGAACTTCTCTCCATTCAGCGTAATGATTTAGTGCCTTTGCTGAATGATCAATATCGTCTGAATCATTATGCGGATCAACTTATTCAAGCACAGTCGGTGTTATTAAGTGGTGTTGATCCACATCTCACCCAGCAACTCAGTTCGACGATTGAACAGCTGATTCAATCCTTGGCAGATTCAAAAAAATATTTAAAAGCACGTAAGTTTAATGCGTTGCAAAGGTGGTTGGGTATCGACCTGGAATATGGTTCGGGCCAGGTTGAATATTATAAAAATTTGGATCAATTGCTCAATCGAGCCAATCATTTAAGTCAAAAATTGCAAATCGAGATTCAAAAGTCGCAAGCCCGTTTTCAGCAGTTGCTTGGACATCGCGAGCAAATGGCAAAATATATTATGGCTGCGCAAGAATTCTTGGTGGAATATCCTAATTTTGTAAAGAACCGGCATCCGTTAGACAATTTTTCAGAAAGATTATCGAAAAAAATTAATACTCTGCAAACCTTACAAGCCAGTAATGATATTGCAATTACACAAATGCAGTTATCTCAACAGCTCTCGTTTACCTTGCTGGATCGTTTTAAAGAGGCGCAGCAAGTCTTGATTCCTGCATGGCAATATCATGTTAAACAAAGCAACCAAAGCAATTCGACAATTGAATTGGAAAAGCTGGATAATAGCCGAGAGAATCTGATCCAAACTTTAAGAAAATCCCTTCAGAAACCTACACATTAAACAGAATATTCAGGTGAAGCATGACTGATTTTGAACAGAAAGATCTCCCTGCTGAAGTGAACACTGATATGGTTCAGCAAAAATTTCAGCAATTGAATTTACAAGAAATGGGTTTGCAGCATTCAGACTTTAATGAAGTGATGAATGCGCGTAAAGAGCTGGCTGCAATGAGTCATACAGCAGTTGCTGAATATGGTAAAAATATTGCGACAAAAACATCGACTTATACTGATGAATTGTTGAATCTTGTGCAAAATAAAGATCTGGATGCCACAGGGAAAAAGTTAAATCAGGTGGTGCAAGTTGCACAGCAGTTGAATACCAGCAGTATTTTAAACAAGAAAAAGAGTTCAGGGTTTTTCGGTAGTTTGATCAGTAAAATGAAAGGGGCCAAGCAAAGTTTCGATCAGAATTTTAATAGCACCAAAGAACAAATTGATGTTTTAGTTAAAGAAATTGAAACTTCACAATCGGGCCTCAAAAGTCGCATTGATACTCTGGATAAGATGTTCCACGGTGTGCAGGATGAATATAAACAATTGGGTATTTATATTGCTGCCGGGAAATTGAAAGAGCAGGAAATCCAGCAGGAAATTACAACATTAAGTACCCAATCTCAAGATCAAGCATCGGTACAAAAGGTTTATGACCTGAATCATCTTGCCAATAATCTGGAAAAACGGGTCAGTGATTTACAGGTCCTGCAACAATCTGCGATGCAAACCTTGCCGATGATTCGAATTATTCAGTCCAATAATTTGATGTTGGTCGATAAGTTTTATGCGATTAAAAACATTACTTTGCCGGCATGGAAAAACCAGATCAGTTTGGCCATTTCCCTGAATGAACAGAAAAATAGTGTACAACTTGCCAATAGTATTGATGCTGCAACCAATGATCTGTTGCGCCGTAATGCAGACTTGTTGCATCAAAACTCTGTGGATACCGCTAAAGCCAATCAGCGTTCAGTAATTGATATCGAAACGCTTGAACATGTGCAAAACACCCTCATTAAAACAGTGAACGATGTGATTCAGGTGCAGAAAGAAGGCATGCAAAAACGTGCTGAAGCCACGACACGCTTACGTGCTTTGCAGGAAAATTTGAATCATTTGGTTATAGAATCAAGTACCAGTGGAGTGAATAAATCTTAAGAATACGCTTAAGTTCATTGCCTGCATTTTAGGAGAAACCGTTTGCCTCCCTTAGATGAATATGCTGTGAATCCGCAACAGATTGAATCGGGTGTTGTAGCGCTGAAAAAGCGTCAACGCAATTTAATGTTGTTGGGTATTACCAGCAGCACCGTTTTCCTTGCCTCAGTTGTGGCATTATTTCTACAACATGATTTTGTCTATAGTTTTTTTGGTATTACCACCGAATTGAAACAAATGCATATGCCGATGAGTGTAGATTCGAACCTTGCTGAACTCGGGCAGCATACTGACTATTTTACTAATCTGTTATCATGGTTTGGCTGGCTGATTCTGAAGCTGTTTATTTCTTTTGTTGGGGCATTTTTTGTCATTCATTTTTTGAAAAAAATACGCTTCTTCTATACGCGTTTGCAGTCTTTTATTTTGAAGTTTGTCGGCTGGCTGGTTGCCTTTATTGTGTTGTGGTCAGGCTTAACCTTTCTGCAATACGATTTAAATGATGATAAAAATAATGCTTATAGCGAAGCGATTGAATACGATAAAAATATTCAGCAAAGTGAATTGGCACAGTATTTACAGCAGACCAATTTAGATGAGCCAGTGAAGGCTTATTTACTTGCGCAAGCCGCGTTGTTGCATAAACCAGTCGATAAAGACGCCGCCATTCCACAGGTTCTGGCTTTGGTTAAAGCGGAAAAAACGGATCCCCATTTTATTGAGTATGGCTTCAAGCCCGAACAATTGTGGACCATCCAGCATCAACTTTATGGAAAAACGCTCACCCCAATGGCGGAAAGTGTTTCAAAGCAAGTGGATCAAGCTGAACAGATGAGCGACTGGGTGAATATCTTTATTATTGCAATGCTCATTCTATCTGCAATTTTAAGCTCAATTTTATTTCTTTTATCACAGCATTTGAAAGGGCGAGTGTTAAGAGTTGAACAACGTATTACCTCTTGAATGATGTAATTCAAAAGCCCCGGAAGGGGCTTTTATTGTTTTTATTAACTGTTATTTGATTGCAGTTTTTTTTAGTTTTGAAATGAAGCAAGGTCTAGAGAAGATTAACGCTATTAGATTTGATAATCCGATTATAATAATAAAAACAAACTGTTTTATCTATTCATTCATTTATCTTAGTATAGCCTTATTAAATAAACATTTACTCCCTTGGAGAGGTTAGCCATG